>NZ_JAGMXV010000023.1 GCF_018006725.1 Rhizorhabdus sp. | reverse complement strand
AACGCTTACGCCGAGAGCTTGGCGGGCGATCTCGGATTGGCGCCCTCGCCAGGCCGGACGCAAGCCATGCCGGCGCTGGCGAATCAGCTCGCCGGCGACCTTCAATTGGAACGCCCGATGGCGCGGCCGCCGCAGCGCGAGATGCCGGTCACGACGGAGCAGCCGCCGCCAGCCCTGGAGCTGTCGCGGAATCAGAAGCCGCGCGCGAGCGTCAACCCGGCAGACGAAGCTATCATCCACGGCTCCACGGTGCTGAAGGTCAGCGACAAGGGGCAGGACATCGGCTTCATCGCGCTGAAGAAAAACGAGCAGGGCCAGCTCCAGATTCACCGCATCAAGGTGGCCGACGAGTTGCAAGGGAAGAAAGCGCCGGGCGAGATTCGGCCGGGGCAGGCGTTGGTGCGCAAGGCATTGGATGAGGCCGAGCGGACGACGACGCCTCTCGTCGGGGATAGCACCATGACCGTCGCCTTCCTTCGAACCCTTCAGTCGATGGAGCGGAAGGGGGAGATCGAAGTCCGGTACACGAATCCCACGGCGGTCGAAGCGGCGCTCAAGCGCGGCAACCCGCGCGAAGTCGTGAAAGGCGAGAAGGGGCAGCTCGTCGCGGATCTCATCACGCGCAAGAAGCCCGCGCTCGGCGAAGCCCTCGCCCCGCCGGCCGGCCCCTGAGCCATGGCGAAGGTCAAGGTTCCCGTATACGGCGCCGGTGGCCGAGTCGTCATCATCGACTCGGAAGGGGGCGCCACGATCGGCGAAAACCTTCGGCTCCCTGATGGCGATGTCGCGACGATCGAGGATCTCCAAGAGCTGCTTGGCGGCACGGGGGCGCACCGCAGCCTGACGGGGCTCCAGGTTGGCGACGATCATCCGCAATACCCCATGAAGGCGGCGGCCGCGCAGATTTCGGGCTCGTGGAACTTCACGACACCGCCGCAGGTGGGCGGAGTCGCGCTGCCGGAATACGTCGAGGACCTGATCGGCGATCTGATGACCGACTCCGCAACGATCAACTTCACCTACGACGACACAGCGGCGACGCTGACAGCGGATCTGACGGCCGCGCTCGACGATCTCACGGATGTCAGCATTCCGACCCTTCCGACCTACGGTGACGTACTAACGTGGAACGGCGCAGAATGGGAAAATGCGCCTCCATCCGCGGGGGCGTCGGCTCTAGCGGATCTGACCGACGTGGACATCCCCACGCTGCCCGATCTGCTCGACGTGCTGACGTGGAACGGCTCTGCGTGGATCCCATATCCGGCGGCTGGCGGCAGCGGGGGCGGCGGTATCGTCGACACGATCGTCGCGGGCACGGGTATCAACGTTGACGCATCCGATCCCAGCAACCCGATCGTCGCTGTCGACGCGACGCTCGAAGAATTGAGCGATACGACATTCACGGGGCTCGCAACCGGGGATATGCTTCAGTGGAACGGCAGCGCGTGGGTCAACGTCGACCCGCCCGCGCTGTCCGCCCTCACGGATGTCGACATCCCGACGCTTCCGACCTACAACGACGTGCTGACGTGGAACGGCTTTGCGTGGGAGAGCGCTCCGACACAGAACGCGCCGCCGTGGGGCGCCACGTTGGCCGAGGAGATCCTGGCCGACTCCCCGACGGCCTTCTACAAGTGCGACGAGGCGAGCGGGGATCTGATCGACTACGGCTCGGCCGGGGTGGATCTCGCCCTGGCGGGCTCCGTCACGTATCAGGCCGGCGCTCTAGTGCCGAGCGAGGTTACGGAGGCGGCTGCGGCACTGTTTGCTCTGATCGCCTCGGGATCAAACGGCTTTCAGGCGACATCCGGGCTTGGATTGAGCTACCCGCTGACGGGCGACTATACGATCGAAGCGATCGTCAACACCCGCGCGGCTGGCGCGAACACCTACCGCTTGTTCTCGATCTCGGGGTCCGGCGAGACTGAAGCAGCGAACTACCAAGCGTACTTCAATGTCAGTTCGACGCTGGAAATCGGGTGCTTCTGGGAGTATGGCGCAGGAACCAACGTCACGATCGCCAGCGGCGTCACACTCGTTGAAGGACAGACCTATCATCTAGCCATGGTGAAGGACGGCACCGCGAACACCGTGGCCTTTTACGTCGATGGCGCGCCGGTCGCGACAATCGGCTACGCGAACGAGCCCTCCGGGGGGTCAGGGACTCTCGTCACTGCGATCGGACTCGATGGCGGCGCCGGCGCCACGGCCGAGATGCTCATCGGCTACGTGGCGTTCTACAACGGCTCCAAGCTATCCGCCGCGCGAATAGCGCAGCACGCTCGCGCGGCCGGGCTCATGTGATAGACTAGGGGCAGCCAGTGGGAGCACCGCACATGGATTGGAGTCCGTACGATCTTCTCGACAAAGCGTGGGTCGCGCTCGTTGGCGTCATTGCGTGGATGGGAAAGCGCCACTTTGACGACGATCGCGCCCTGGCCGACCGGCTGGCGAAGGTCGAAGCCGAGCACGCTACCCGAACCGATATTGTGCGGGTAGAATCCCGCCTCACTGAATTGCAGCAGACCGTGGCGGAGAATCACAAAGAGATTCTCCACACGCTGCTGCGTCAGTGATCGAGCCCTGGGTGTTATAGGAGAGCAACGTGGACAAGATCATCATCGGTGGACTGAAGTCCAAGACCGTTTGGGTGGCGGCCCTGATCGCCTTCCTGAGCGTGGTGTCCGCTCCGGTGCAGGAGTGGATCGCGACGGCCCCGGCCCTTGCGGGTTCGCTGGTCGCCGCGATCATGGTGGCGCTGCGCGCCCTCACGGACGGCTCACTGGCGGACAAGCTCAGGGACGCAGCTTAGTTGCCGGCGACAGAGAAGCCCGGCGCGGTGGCGGAAGCTGCCGCGCCGGTTTCTTTTTCAGCCTCTAGCGCCAGCTGGAGTGCGGCGAGCACCCGCCACGCGGCCTTCCCCAAGTGCATTCGCCCGTCCGTGTCCCGCGCGGTGCCGAGCCGGTGGTCCATCAGATGTCGTAGGGCGGTGTTGAACTGATCCATCGACTTACCGCGCGCCCAGTGCAAGGGCTCGCCGGGATTATGCTGATCGTTTCCCGCTTTGGACACCGCGGCGACTTCTGCAACCGCATCTGGGAAATACATCAGCACGCCATCGAAGATCGGGAGCGCTTTGCGCGCTGCGTCGTCCGTGGGCAGGCTCATGGCAGGTTCCGTTTCAGGATGTCGTGGACGCGTCGAGCGCTGAGCGGGTAAAGCCCCGAGCCCCCAGACGGGTCGTAGTAGGCGAACTCCCGCCCGCAGAGCAGCCCCGTCATCGCTTCGAGTCTGGCGCCGCGTGAACGCTCCCAGGTGGGCAGAAACACGATTCCCGTGCAGCGGTCAGCGATCGTCTCGACGCAGCGGCCCAATGCCTTCCCCCAGCTGTCGCCGAGCCGAGCGATGTCGGCAAGATCGCCGGTCGCGGAGCGCAGGGCCGCTTCGCGGATCTCGGGCGGATCCTGCTCCGCGGGGGAGATGACCGTGTGCCCGAGCGTGCGCAGCAGCGTGGCGGCGTCGATGAAGGCGGGGTAGTTGAACTGCGGCCGGCCCGTCATGGGGCCGGCCAGATACCAGACGGCGCTCACTTTACGCTCACCCACGCCGAGCTGCTCGGCGCCTTTGGTGTCTCGCACAACACCGGCATCCGGTAGGTGATGCCATACTTCGGGTGCGTGAGCCACAAGCCTTGCCGCGGCGGCTCAAAGCCGTAGTTCGAGTCATAGGCGAACTCGTCATACCCCTTCATCGAGCCGTTGACGATGAGGCGCTCCAGGTGGATGTATTGGTGCCAGTGCCCCGCGAGCATCACATCGTATGCCTGATCGACAGCGCTGTTACGCGCGAGCTTTTTCTGATTGCCTCGCGTCAACGGACCCAGCGGGCCAATGATGGAATCGCCGCTCTTGAACTGATCGCCGTGCGTGAGCAGATAGCGCAGCCCATAGATGCGGTAGAGCGCATCCGGCCCGTCGGGGATCTGGAAGGTCACGCGGGGGTCGCTCGCAAAGCGCTTCGCGAGAAACTGATAGAGCAGCCAATCGAACGACGTGTGATGGCGGTCCTTCTTCCACGTCTTGCGTGTGTCGCGCCCGTGGTTGCCCGACACGCACGGCAGGAACACCTTGCCGAATGTATCCGCCAGCAGAGCGATAGCGCCGCACAGGTGCTCGTAGAGATCGAGCACAGTCGGCATTGTGTTCAGCTCGTTTGTGGCCTGCAACTCGTCGTGGATGTTGCCCGAGATCATGTCACCGCCGAGCGGGACCACGATACCCGGATAGCTCATCTTGGCATCTACGATCCGCAGCAGGTTCACGGCGGTTTCGACGGTATGCCGAAGGCGGGCTCGCGCGGTCGCCAGGTTGTAGCTGTTCACGTTGCCGATCTGCGCGGGGTGGACGACTTCCCCCCAGTGCAGATCCGACAGGAACAGCGTCGGGACCCCTGGGGAGTCCTTCTTGGCCGGTTCGGGGGACAGTGCCCACTTCGGCGGCGCCGTCTCGTGCAGCCGCGCGCTCAGCGTGCCGATCACTTCCTTGATGCGAACGGCGTCCGCGCTCTCGGCTTGCGCCGCCTTCAGCTCCGCCTCCATCCGCGCGAGGATGGTGCGGGGATCGTGTACCTGCTGAAAGTCGGCCAGGGTTCGCTTAGCCATCGCTCTCTCCTGTTACGGCGCGGAATTTCGCGGCCGCTTTGGTGGTCGCAATCCAGATGCGCTTGAAGCCCCCGCCGTGGGTCGAGACCCGCACCGAGGCGATGTGGGTGGCGAACTGGTCGCGGTACTGGCCGATCACCGAATTCGACACCCCCGCGCGGCGGAGGAAATCCGATTCGTACTCCCAGTTCTCGTCGCCGCCCTCCGCCTGGAGCTGAGCCAGCGCGGTGCGGAGCTTGTTCGGGACGATGACGGACTGATCGTGCGCCGCGCGAAAATCGGCGAGCGTACGGGCCTTGGCTTTGGTCTTGGCGTTCATAGGGTCTCCGTGGGTGGGAAGTATGCAGCCTCCGCTTCGCGCCGGGCAACGAGCCCCGGCAGGATGCGGCCTTGTGCGCGGACCCATCGCCGTAGCTGGCCTGGGACCGCGCTCCAGTCTTGGTGAAGGATCTTCTGGCGGAGCGTGCTCGCCCGCAATGCCCCTGCACCAAGGTTGAAGCAGAAATCGGTGATCGCGCCCAGATGCCCCGGATCGCTCAGGGTCGGGCAAAGGACCGCTGCGGCACGCAGGTACTTCGTGCGCAGCAGATGATCGAGCAGCGCGTCGCCGGCCGCCCGCTCCATCGGCGGATCGGTGAGCGTGACGCGCGTCCCGTCCGCGTAGTGCGTGAAGCCGTAGCCGATGGTGGGCACGCCGGCCGGACATAAGTAGGGCCGCGAGCGAAAGCCCTCCCAGCGCGATATCAGGGCGCGGGCCACGGCAGCGGCGTCGGAATCGCTCACTTGCGGAAGTGTCGGAGCGAGCGGTCGGCGAAGTAGAAGCCCGCGATAGCGCCGATCATGGACAGATCCCATTCTGTCAAATGCCACTCGTTCCGCCAGAGGGACAGCCCCCAGAGGGTCAGGCCAATCGTCGCGAAGGACGGCCGGATAGCGGCGTTCCAGGCGTCGACCCACCGGATCCCTGTCGGAATAGCGGCTCGCGCCATCGCCTCCCTGAAGGCTTCTGCTTCGCTCCGGGACACGTCCGCGTCGGCCTGCACGCCGATCGTCTTGACGCCCAGCTCAGCTTGGAGCTTCAGGGCTTCGAGGTTCTGGGAGTGCTGCGCGGCGTCGATCTCTTTCTGGAGCCTGAGCTTCTCCAGCTCGATCTTGGCTTCCTGTCGCTTGCTCATGAAAGAGGCGAGCTCGCCCCAGATGGCGCGGAAGGCTCCGCCGCCGAGAAAGGTCAGAATGGCGCTCATGACGTGATGTTACCTCGTTACAGGAGATCGGCGCAATCTGCAAGCGCCTGGGAATGGGTGGCTTCGTCGGCGTCGGCTTCAGCGCTCATCATCTGGATGTTGTGCGGCACGTCGTCTGACCACGCAAGAAGCGTGCCATGTCGCTCGCCGGTGTCCAAGTAGTCAGAGCGCTGGCGCGGTGTCCGGGCGAGCCAGAGCTTGTTGTTCCGCCAGGCCCAGAGGCGCTCGACTCGGCCGCTCGCAGGCATGGGGGTGCAGTTGAAAGGGTGGCGGCGCAACACGCGGCTCAGCGCGTGCGTCGTGTTCGGCCCGGCCGCTCCGAGGCGCTCAGCTACATCGGTCAGCGTGAACAGATCGCGGTTGAAGGGCTCGTCGCCGCGCAGCATCATGTTGATGATCTTGGACTCCCAGACCCCCAGGCCGGCGCGGATCATGGCGGTGCGCCCCTGCGTGTTCGGCGCGCGCCCGCTCGGCTTGAAGCCGGTGAGCGGGGCGTCCATGAATATCTTGCGCAGCACGCCAGGGGCGCGCTCGCTTTTCAGAAAGGCGTATAGATCGGTCGACTCGCGCTCGGTGAGCGGCTTCCCGTTCACTTCGCACACCGCCCAACGGCGATCGTTATTGTCGAGCTGGAGCGCATCATCGAAGTTGCTCGTTGCCGTCACCTGGATGCGGTTTCGGATGTCGTAAGGCTTGCGGCCCTTCGGATGGATCTCGATGAAGCTATCGGTGATCCACGCCTTGAGCTTGTTAGCAGTATGCAGGCGATCGAGCTTCGTGTTTCCAGTCCGCAATTCTTCCAGGTAGAGAAACCACGTCTCACCGCACACGTCGTTGAAGTTGCCGCTCAGCACTTGCCCCGTCATGGTCCGCACCCAGCGCGTGCCGAACAGCAGCTCCGGGATCACCTTGGCGATCGTGTTCTTGCCCGTGCCGGTCGCTTCGCTGTACAGCACGGGGGCGGTCTGAATCTTAACGCCGGGCCGCTGAAGCGCGTGCGCGTAGAAACACAGAAGCCAGCGCTGAAAAGTGGAGTCAAGCAACCGGCTCCAGAGAAACTCGAACGCCTCGATTTCTTGGGGGCGCGGCGGAAGCGGCTGGACGACGACGGGCTGGTACGCGTTGGCATAGCGCAGCCCGTCCTCGGTGTAGATACGCCCTTCGCCGGGGTGAAACCCTACTGCGTCAACGACGAGCTTGGACTTGGATTCTCGAAGGTGGGCGACGGGATCCGGCTTCGTGGTTTTTGGCTCGCCGTCTTTTCCCGTTGTCTGGATCGTCGGCATGTGCGGGCAGAAAAGGTGACGAATGCCGCGATCGGTGAGCCACGCACCGCCCTTCGATCCCAGATCGTAGTAGGCGTCCTGCCCGGCGATGAACACCAGCCGTGACTCCAGTAGCCGCGTCACGACAGCCTTGGGGCGCATGTCCTCGGGCGCGGCGTCGGGCGCTACGGCGGCCGAGGGCTCATCGAGCGGGAAGTCCTCGGGCTTGACGGCCACTGCGGCGCGCAAGCCGCCGAGTGTCACCGGGTTCGACGTTGACGATCGGAACGACGCCCAGTGAGCGCGCAGATCCGCCGTGCCCTTGTACTTTCCGCCCTTCGCGCTCCACGCGTCCCAGAGCGCAAAGCCCTTACCCTGTGTCTCGTGGTGGACCGCCATGCCGATGCGGATCCATTCCTCGTAAGCGCAGTCCGGCCCGAAGGATGCGAGTAGCGTTTCGATCTCGGCGAACTCTGCCCCGACTGGAGCGACCGGGCCAGCGTTCTCGCGCGTCGGCCCGAGCTGCGCGAGCCAGATGGCGCGCAGCGCTTCAGGCATCTCCGGGAGGGCCGACCAGTGGCCGATGAGGTCATCCCCATAAGCCCAGGTGTATGGGCGGCCTGTCTCGGGGTGGATCGTCTCCGGCAGTACGTCCTGCACGGTGAGCCCGTCAGCCGTCGCGCAGCGCAGCTCCAAAGCGTGATATGTCTGCGGCTTGCCCGTCTTGGGACTCTGCTGCTCGTATGGGCCGAGCTTGACAGAAGCCAAGGGCTCGGGAAGCGCGTACAGCAGCTTTGCGCGGCCTGGCCGTCCGCTGTTGATGCGCACGGCTTGAGGCGCGTTCATCAGCGCGTCGAGGTCCACGCCTTGCGCGGCCAGATAATCCCGCGCCCGCGGATAGTCGTCCACATCGATCGCGCAGGTTCCGCTCCACGCATGGCAGAGCCCCGCTCCCGCGATCTGCGGCCCCAGGGAGGGGTCGCTGATCGCGCGGTCGCGGCGGTTCCAGCCTGTAGCGGCGGCGCCCGTCGGGCCTTTGGAGCCCGGTGGGATGACGCAGAGCTTCCAGCCGTGCTGAAGGTACTCGCGGAAGCTCACTCGTCGCCCCGATGAGCGCGGGCCAGCATCAGCGCGTCCTGCACGGAGCGCTTCGACGTTCTGCGGTCGATCACTTCTTCATCCAGGGTGTCTTTTGCAACGATGTCGTAGTGGAGTACGGCGCGGTTGAGGCCGGCCTGCAACTGTCTCACCGGGCCGATACGTTCGCACACCTGCTGGTAGAGTTCAAGGTCCCAAGTGTGCGTGAAATGCGCCATGGCGCGGCCACCGTACTGCAAATTGGTGCCGTGACCGGCCGAAGCGGGGTGCACCGCCATGATGGGGATCTTCCCCGCATTCCAGTCCGCTTCGTCGCGCGCGGTCTTGAAGAAGCGCAGCTCCGGGAAGGCTTCGGATAGCATGTCGCGTTCCCATTTGAACCAGTAGGCGACTAGCAGGGGTTCCCCCGCCAGCTCGTTGACGATGCTGCGGAGGCCCTCTATCTTGGCATCGTGCAGGGGGTGGACTATCTGCTGCGCATCGTACACGGCGCCGCTCGCCATTTGTAGCAGCTTCCCCGAGGCAACGCCGGCGTTCACCGCCTCGATCTCCCCCGTGCGCAGCCGCGCGAACAACTCGCGCTCCATCTGCGTGTATAGCTTCCGCGCCTCGGGCGGCAGCTCGACGACCGTGGTGAAGTGATGGGGCTCATGCACGTCCAGCCAATCCTCCGCGCGCAAGGCGAGAGTCACGTCGGCTATCTTGGCGTGGATTTCGACCTCGGCTCCGTCTCGGGGCTTCACCGAGCGATCGTAGGGATTCTGGTAAAACCAGCGCTGCATGAACGCTTCATGCGTGGAGCCCAGTCGCGCCCCGAAGTCGACAAACCAGTTTTGCCCCCAGAGATCGCGCAGCCCGTTCGGGGAAGGCGTGCCCGTGAGGTTCACCCAGCGGCCCACCTGGCGGGCGATATCGGAGAGCGCGAGCGAGCGCTTGCCCGAGGCGCCGCGGCCCATGCGGAAATTCTTGAGACGCGTGGATTCGTCCGCGATCACGATGCGGAACGGCCAGCGCTTCTTGAGCGCGCCCACGAGCCATTGCACGTTCTCGTAATTGATGACGTAGAGATCGCCGCGGCGCAGGAGCGCGGCGTCGCGGGCGTCGCGTTCGCCAAGGATGGGGATCACGCGCATGTCGGTGAAGTCGGCCCACTTTTTCTGCTCCGCAGGCCAGGTCAGTTCGCACACTTTCTTGGGGGCGATGACGAGCGCTGGAAAAAAGCCGCTCCCCGCGAGCTTCAGGATGTCGAGCACGGTGTAGATAGTGGCGGTCTTACCCAAGCCGGGCACGGCCCAGAGATTGCAGCGCTCGTGCTCCAGGATGAAGTCTCGCGCGATCGTTTGATATGCGCGCGGGGTGAAGGGCTGAGCGATCATCGGCTGCGAACCTGCGAAGCGATGTAGCCATCCACCTCACTCTTGGAGTACAGAACGTATACCCGCACCCCGCGTTCGGCTCGGCGCTCGTGGTCGCGGTACTGCGCGACGCGCAGCCCGCCGCGCGGGGATTTCGTCTCGACCAGCTCCATACGCCCACCCGGCCATGTGATGAGGCGGTCGGGCACGCCGCGCCGGCCAGGACTCGTGAACTTCTCACACAGCCCGCCGAGCGCTTCAACGCGCTCGCGTAGGTACTTCTCGACGGCAGCTTCTTTCATCCTTGCTTCGCTTCGGTGGTCACGGCTTCTCCTCCATCGCCTTGTCGATTGCGCCGTCAAGTGCGTCGCGGTTCAGGTCGCAAGTCCAACGCGGTGCCCGCCACTGCCGAACCTCCCATTGCATCCACCGGGCGCTGCGGTCTGTGCACGCATCCCCGCGCAGCCACCGATACCGCTCCGCGTTCTTGCGCAGCGTCTCATTCTCCAGCAGCAGCGCGTCGCGCGCCTTGGACTCGATAGCAAGCTGGGCGCGCAACTCCGCCTTCTCGGCCAGCAGGGATTCGATGGCGGCGGTCTCTGGCTCAGGACGAGATGCATCAGTTCGGCGTATCTCGATGCCCATCACAGAGAGGCTCTTGAGATCAGAAGGCGGTGGCGGGGGGAGGGCTAGCCCTTGGAAGGAGCGCCGAATCAAGTGTACAACCCGCGACCAAGCGTCGGGCTCAAATTCGATCGCGTCTGGCGGCTCGATGGCGAGCCGCCGAAGCGCGCGGCGGAGATCGCTCAGGGCTTGCAGGATTTCCGTCGCGTCGAGTTGCGGTTTGTCGGTGGTCATGGCTTCTCCTCCTTCTTCGCTGCGATGGCGGCGAGTACGATGCCGCGCAAGTCGAACACGCGGATAGGGCGGCACGAGTCGCCTTTGTAGTGCAGGGCTGCCGTCGCCTCCTCAAGCCACTCCAAGCAGTCGCAGGAGGGCGCGGGCTTTACCCAATCTGTTGAGTGGCACGTAGGATGCGGTGGCATCTTCGCCTCCGGCCCCGGCGTCCACGTGGGATGCGGCGGCATCTTCGCCTCCGGCCCCGACGTTGGCGTGCGCCAGTAGGCGATACTTAGTCTTGGGATGAAGTCCCAGTCACAAAACCAGCGCGCGCCGTTGACGTAGCACTCCACCAGCCCCCGCTCATCCGCATCCGCCAGTGTCGGCGGCTGCTCGCTCCAGAGTGTCCAGTCGTTCACCACAGATCCTCCGTAAATAGGATTCCTTCCTTCCCCACCCGCTTTGCGGCTTCCGCGCGGCTGATGAAGGTGCCCTTGTGGTCGAAACCCTGCCTGTCGCCCTGCACCGGGCCGGTCCACCCGTTGTCTCGCAGCACGCGGATCACGTCGTGGTGCCTGTTCGGCCTCGCCGCTGTCGCGTGCATGAGATCATCGAGTTTGATTGCCGCCTTGAGTTCCATGGCGGCGGCTGGCGTGCGGTATGGGAAGTCGTTCATGGCTTTCGCCCCCCTGGCAGCACCTCGATGGCGTGGATGATTTCGTATGGCGGCGTGTTACCGCCCCTTTGTAGCACGCTCAGGATTTTTTCCGCCTGCGACAAGGTTTCGTATGCGCCATGCAGCGCGCCTGGTTCCCTCCGTAATACCCACAACTCGCGCGGCTTCGGTGGGGCGTTACGAAGATGGGCATCGTAAGGCCCGCAGATTCGTGCAAATGGCAACCCGCCAATCCTCCACTCCACGAGCGCAAGCGGATCCCCGAAAGTTTCGATGAAGCCGGCGTCGTTATACACCTTGATGACCTCGGCGCTATGCCAGGCATTGTCACTGCACACCTCAATCGGCTTTGTCCAGTCGATCATGCTAGAGCCCCCGCGCACGGCTTCCGTGCAGATGCCATGTATGCTCGCCCATCGGTTGCTATCCTTTTTTGAAGCGCTGCGCGATGTAGCCGGCAGCGGAGAGCGGCAACCCGGCCGCCCACGGTGCGCGCCTATGCACGCCGGTTGTCATGTCCTCGCGCAACTGCGCGATGGTGTAGGAGCCCTTCGGCACGTCCAGAGCGATCTCGTCATGGACGTGCAGCGCGATGGCGGTCAACTCGAAGCCGCGTATATCGGCCGTGCGCTCGTGCACTTCAGCGAGCCCCGCGCGCAGGATGTCATTCGCGATCGCCTGCACAATGTTTTCGATGAACAGCCCCGCCCACGCTTTGAGCGTAAGCCACTGCTTCCCGCGCCATGCGATGTAAGTGAGCTGCTCGCGTGCGGAGGCTCTCCCCGTCTCGGGGTCGATCTCCGTCTCCATGACCAGCCGCGGGCGACTGTAGAGCAGCCTGCGGCCACTGGGCAGCGCAATGACGAGCCAGGATCCCGTGCTCCAGATGCGGCAGCGCGCGATGTCGAACACGGTGCCCGGCTTGCGCACCGCCTCGATGCAGGCGCGCCCGACTTCTTGCCCAGTCTCGTAGATCCGCGCATTCGCGGCACGGTACACTTGCTTGAGCACGTCGCACGCCTGATAGGTGGCGGGCTCTAGCTCCAAGTCCTCCCCCTTCAAGAACGCGCGGCGCCACGCCTTGTATGCCTTGCGCCGCTGATCTTCGCTGGCCGCTGGGAGCACAAGGGGTACGAGCGCATCGAGGTCGACGCCGTAGCCCGCCGCCATGGTGGCGAACGCGCCGACCCCGGCCAGATAGCCGCAAGACAGATCGACCACTTTGCCAACTTGGCGCTGATCGTCGGTCACTTCGGCCAACGGCGTGCCGAAGAAGCGCGAGTAGAGCAGCCGGTAGCCGTCCGCGCCCTCGCCTGCGTCTTGCGCTCGATACGCGTCAAGCTTCCACTTCTCGTCGGCACACCACGCCAGGATGCGCCCTTCGATGTTCGACCAGTCACACACGACAAGCTCGTTGCCGGGTGCCGGGACGATACAGCCACGCACCGCGTTGCTGCACGCCTCGTTCGGCCCCCCGTACAGCATGGGCTCGTTGAGCGCGGCCCCCGACAGGATGCCGGGAATCACAACGTCGTTCACCCAGGCCGCCTTCATAGTGGGGCGCGGGGCGTTGTGCGGCTGAAAACCGCGGCCCGCCGAGCGCCCCGTGCGTCCCGCGCCGGACCATTGAATCGCGAAGCGTATGCGCGAGCCCTCGCCGGCGGATTCCATGCCGCGCTTGAACTTCGCGCCCGAGGACTTGGCCGCTTCGAGCCTCAGTTCGAGCAGCGCCCGGTGCTCGGGCAGCACGTCGTCGCGCTCCAGCCATTCGCGCATCGTGGACGCGCGCATGTTAGGGAGCCCCAAGTCCGCCGCGTTCAGGTAGCGCAGGAGTCTATCGCGCTGCGTGGCGGTGTCCACCGCCCCCGCCGTCGCCGTATGGATCAGCTTGTCGTGATGATCCTTCGCTTTCGATAGCAGCACCCGCGCGGCTGAAGCGAGCCCGGCGTCGAAGCCGAAACCTCGCTCGTTGATAAGCTGATCCAAGTGCCAAGAGGCGAGGTTCTCCCCCTGGTAGTTATGCTTCGGCAGGCGCCGGTGGATCTCGCGCAGCGCCACGGTGTCGGTGAGCGCGTAGCCGCAGAACCGCGCCCACTCCGCCGGATGGCTATGGCGATCCGCGAAGCGCCCGGAGCCGTCCGGGATGCAGAACAAGCGGATCAGCTTGCCATCTTCCTCGCGCTTGCGATCATCCTCGTGCAGATCGAGCACGGCGCCGAGTGCGGCGAGCGCTCCAGGGAGCCCGTGCGCGTAGGCTTGCGCCATCGTGCAGCGCCAGCGGTCAACGGGCAGATCGAGTCCGAGGCAACGCGCGAATACCATGCGGTCAAACGTGGCGTTGTGAGCGATCAGCGGCTCGTTGGGGTCCGCGCACGCGTCGTCCAGATCCGCCGGTATGGGCTCCCCGCCAATCACGTCCCAGAGCTGCGCCGCGCCGTCATCGCGCGCGAAGCTCGCCAAGATGCACTCCGCGTTGGCGGTGTAGCGATCCGTTCCGCAACTGATATCGATGCGGGATCGCGTCTCGGTGTCGACGTAGGTGGGCATGGTCTACCGGAAAAGGGCGCCCGGCTCACAACCGGGCGCCGAGTGGGTCAGAACAGATCGCTCGCGTCGCTCGGCGTGCCGGCCGCAGCGCCCGGTGCGTCGCCGTCGGCATCCGCCGGGTCGATCCCGAACTCGTCGGGCTTCGCCACGCGGCCACCTCCGAACGCCTCACCGTGCCCCTTGAACTGCACGCCCATGAGCTGCGCGTTCACCCGCTTGCCGAACTTGCTCGGCTTCCCGTCGCCGCCCTGGGCGTAGATCGCGATCATGACGTTGGCGTAGCAGCCCGAATACGGGCGGCCATCAGCCTCGGTCAGCACCACGTTCTGCCCGTTGCGCGTCTCGACGATGGTGGGGCGCGTCTTGCTGTTCGCGGAAACGTAGAAGTTCCCCTCGTAGCCATCCTGCCCCGCCTTCGAGACTGAGCCGTTGTGCAGGCACAGGCGGTCCTGAGCCGCCAGCTGCTTGAGCACCGCTTCGTGGCTGGTGGGCCAGCCCTTCTGCGCGACTTCGCGAATCGCCGCCTTCACGCGCGCCAGGTCCGGGTGATCCGGCCCCATTATCGCGTGCGTTGTGTAGTTCGCCGTTTCCTTGCCCGAATCGTTCTGCCCGATCATCGGCTTGAAACCGTAGAAGTACGACAGCCGCACGTTTCTCAGCGTGAGGACAACCTGCCCCGACTTGTTTGCTTCGCTCATTTGCCTTTCTCCGTTGTGCCGTTAGAAGTTAGATCGCGCCGGATTCATCCAGCCCGAACTCGACGGGCGTAACGGCGATCGCCACCCGTGGATCGTCCGCGGGGGCAAGCGACTTCTTGCCGTCCGCCTGTTCGATGATGCACTGGATTTCCTCCCACGCGGCCAGTGCTTTCGCCTTCTTCATCCGCTTCTCGGCTTCCGTCGGCGTGATGATCTCGCGCGGCTTGTATGCCGCGTCTTTGAGCGCGGCCAGGAGGCGCGCTTCCGCGTGCTGTGCATCCGTCCACTTGCGCGCGCCCTTCTTGCCGTCGACCAGCTTCCAGCCCGGCAGCTCCACGCCGGCGAGCGCACGCCGCAGCGCTTCGGCTTCGACTGCCGAGCACCAGTCCTGCATGTCCGCGACCTTGTTGCGGGCGTCCGCAAGCTGCGCGTCGCTCATTTCAAGAATCGTGGTCGGATGGTCGATCGGGAACTGCGCCATCATGTATTCCGCCCGCGCTGCGCAGGTGCCCTTGATCGGGCACCAGCGGCACGCTTTCTCGCTCGGCGCCATGGCGGCCCGGATCTCGTCCGGGGATCCGCTCTCCCAAAGCCTGTAGGCTTGCTGTTCAATCGGCTGATTCTCGCGCACCCACTGGAGCACTTCTTCGATCGGATAGATCCACTCCGAATAGTGATTGACGCGCGGCTGGTGAATCGCGACGCGCAGGTACTTCCACTCCGCGACTTCCGCGAACATCATCAGCGCCGCGGCGCCGTACTCCAAGAGCTGCGCGTTGCCTTGGGCGTTGACAATCTCGCCCCGACCGAACTTCAAATCGTCCACATGCACCGTGGCGTGATCCAGGTCGAGCGTCACGGCATCGCCCGTGCCGCCCTGGCCCGGCACGCCCACGACGGGCGAGGTATCCAGCCGCATCTCGTAGTGCTGGATGCCCGGCAGCCGGCGAATGGCGTCCACGTAGGTCTGAGCGTGGCCGGCATCCTCGTCCGTAATCGTGAATTCATAGCCGTCGGCGGTGAAGGTTCGCCCCACATAGTCGAGGCAAGACTTGTGATAGCACAGCGCCCGCGCCGCGATATCGTGATAGGCGGTGCCCTCGGCGGCGTAGATGCTCGACTCGTTCGGGGCGCCTTTCGAGGCGGCCAGCGAGCCAGGGCAGAGGATGCGGCGATGCGCGGATGAAGGGCTAAGCGTTGCGTGTTGACCGGCCACGGCGGCTCCAGCGTAGGGATGAGTTGAGGGTCCCGCTGACGGGTTCCAAGTGCATCGGGTTAATGCAGCTCGGCTGTTCGCAGGTATGATCGAGCGTCATGCCGAAAGGGATATCCGCGCGAAATACGGCGTAGCTCACGCGATGCGCGTAGAACGTTTGATGCTTGCCCGCAATGCGCATGTTCAGCTTCGGGTAGCCCCCCTTGCGGTTGTGCGCCCCTGTCCAGATCCAGCACGCGGTCGCAGGATCCAGAACCGAGTTGCGCAAGAGGCGGAGCTGCAAGCCGTCGAGTATTGCGGGCCGCATCAGTCGCGCCACGCGTCGGGGTAGCCCACGCCCAAGTACGCGAGGGCACCCCTCAAGCGTTCGAATGCTTTTTGGCTGCTTCGCAGCAGTGCAAGCGCCGCCTCGGCATCGTGGCCGATCGCGACGACGCCCGGCCGCCCGCACCGCGAGCTAACCCGCCACTTCTCGGCGGCGTCATCGCGGGCCAACGGTATGAATTGGCGAACGGCGCCGGGGTAGAAGGACTGGTCCTCCCCGCTCGGGGTAAATGCGTACACCCGAGCGGGGCGGCCCAGCTCTTGCCGTGCCATGTAGAGCACGGCTGCCATCACAGCAGATCGCTTCCGGCGGCAGCCGGCGCAGCGCCCTGCGTCAGCGCGGCCTTGCAGGCGGCCACGAAGTCGGCCATCTGCTCGGGCTTGAGCTTCGCGGCCTGCTGCACGCCGAACTGCGCCAGCAGCGCGACACCACGCTCGCGCGAGAGCTTCGTCACGACTTCGACCAGGGCATCGGCCACCTGCTTCGGGGTGGCGGTCGATGCGGGCTTCGGCGCTTCGGTCGGGGCTTCGGTCGCGGCCGTGGCGGTGGCCGCCGGGGCGGGGGCTGCGGCCGGCGCAGCGGCGGGTTTCGCCGTCTTGTCGGCCTTCGCGCCGCCGGCCTTCAGCGTGGCGGTGAGAGCCTCCAGGGCGGCAGTGTTACGGGCAAGGGCTTCTTCCAAAGACATGGATATCTCCGATGGGTGGTTAATCAACGAGACGCAACATTGCGCGCAGCTGGAAAATGTGTCAAGGACTTTTTTCAAAAACAATTCCCGATTTCAGTCGAACCGATCTAAAGCAAGTCCAGGTACTCGGCGCTTTTTTCCTGCGCCGCTTTGGCAGCGGCCTCGCGTTCACGCTTCTCCCGCGACCAGCGCTCATGCGTCTGCGCGAACTCGCGGGCGTGCTCCGGGCACATTTCCAGCCAGTGCGCGCCGTCATGCGTGCAGCCGCACGACTCGCGCCTTGGGCGCGCTTTCATTGCCATAGGGCCGCCTAGCGCTTTTGGGCGCGCATGGCGAAGATCACGGCTAGCCAGCGATCAACGGCCAGCCGAACGAGCGGCCAGGGTTTGAGGGCCGGCCAAGGGCTGCCAGGTATGCGAGTCATTGTGTGGGCCTCATTTTGGCTAGCTGCGATGCGCCGATCCGGCCTATCAGCCGGCGGTGCGCCGCGCGCGTGACGGTGTAATAGCGCTCCAAGGCGCAAGCGTAGTTGCGCCAATAGTCAATCTGCCGCTTGCGCGGAGCGTTGTCCGGGGGCGGGCCGCGCTTGCGGTAGCCTGATACCGCGCTGGCGCGTAGCTGCATCTCCCGCGCTTCAGCGGGGGTGTAGATCCGATCCAGATCGGTCATGTGGCGCTATCGCGTGTGTGCGCGGCCAGGATGTCGGCGGCATCGCGAACCAGCGCGATCCAGCCAGGCGGGCATGTCCCCGTCATGCGATCGTCGATCGTAAGGATGCGCTCCGCGAGTTCGGCGGCGCGCGTATCCCGTACGGGAGAGCGCGACCGCCCCGCAAGTAGGCGGTCCAATGCGCCGCGCCAGGTCATGACCGCACCGTTTCGAGCGTGACACAATCGATGTTCCCGAATCGGCGCACCTGCCCGCAGTAGTGGCCTCGCGCGTCATACAGCACGCGCCCAGGCTGCGCGGCTGCATATCCGCGCGCGAATGCCAGCAGCGCGGCTAGCTGGCGGAGTCTCAGGCTTTCTCTCTCAATCTCAATCTCGATTTGCATAGGTATCTCCCGACTCCGACCAGCGGAGTCAAACACAGATGGATAATGCCGGCGGCGATGCCCAGCACGACCAACGCGTACAGCATGGCGAATGCGATCATCGCGGCCAGCGCGTCAAGAATGCGAGCGCTCACAACAAATCCGAAAAGTCGCCGCTCCCCAAAGGATCGCGCGACACGCGCACCCCGTCCGGGCCAGCCGATGCGCGCAAGATCATGCCATAGCGCGAGCGCAACCGCGCGAAGTAGGCCGATACCTGCCGCGTTGACTTGTATTCTGTCAACAAGATGGATCCACCAGGCGGCAAGTTTCGAAGCTTCGCCATGGTGCCCTTAGCGCTGGTTTTCATGCGCCCCCCAGAATCGCAGGACCGTAGTTTTCGACCGCGGCGGCGATCGCGCGGCGGGCCTCACGCACGTCATCCCTCAGCGCGGCCAGTCTCGCGTGCAACGCGCGGCAAATCGCGTCCGCTCTAATGCCTGTCGTGCGCGCGGTTTGCATTTCCCGCACCAGGGCGGAATGCTCCGCGCGCGCCGTGCGTATCTCCGTGCGGGCATCGTCGACGCTTTGGCGGGCATCGTCGCGGGCCCGCCATTCCCGATCACGCTCCGCGGTGGCGCGGGCAAACTCTCCCGCTGCGCGCGCCGCTTCTTCTTTCGTTTCGTGCCGGTCGCACGGATAGACCGTCACACCGGCACAATCCGTGTTATAGGTCGCGGGCACGTATCCGCAATAGCCGTTGCGCGCGGGGAGCTGGAGCACCGCGCCGACAATTACAGAGCCGCCGAACGCATCCGCGTACCAGGCGCATTCATCCGCCGCACGGGGCCGACCTTCAGCGCGCAGGACATCGGACGCGGAACCGACGATACGCCAGTCGCGCGGCCAATGGTCGCAATAGTACGCGCGATCACACGCGCTCCCGCGGTAGGGCCGCGATCCTCCATCCGCGAGGTTTTCCTCCGTCTGCCACGCTCCGCCGCCGCCAGGTGCGGCGAAAGTCTGGTATCGGCATGTGCGCCAATCGGTCACGCGGTCCGCGTTGCCGTGCTTCGCTGCAATCGCGTCTAGCTCCGCGGCCTTCGCTTTGTATTGTGCGAGCCGGGCCGGTGCCCGCAGCGGCAGTGTGTGCGGCACGGTCGGTATATCGTCGCGTTTTCTCATGGTTGCTAATTCCCGTTTTGGTTGAATTCAGGAGAGATACAGGCGGCCGTCATCGCCGACGTACAAATCTTGCTCCCCGTACGCATGGGCGGCAGCGGTCAACGCATCGCCATTCGGCCAGTCGCGATCCCAGAATCCGGCGCCGTGGCGGTTGCGCGTGAGCCAGAAGTCGTGTCCGGCCTGAGTTAGTGGCCAGTCCGCCAGGAGCGCCGCATTGGCGTTGCGGAAGCCTTCGCAAGCCTCGCGCATTCGCTCCAGCGTTTTCGGCGCCAGATCGGCGGCATCATAGGCCGCGTCCAAAGGCTCGCCGCTATCATCGGTGCTGGCCCAAAGGGCGCATCCAATGTACGCGAGCAAGAACGGGTTAGGTGCGCTCATGGTGTGGCCCTCCTAGTTCGAAAGCGTGCGGCCATCCGCACACTTGATGTCATACGAGCCGGGGAATTCCGACACGCGATCCAGCAGCGCGGAGAGCACGTCACCGTCTAGAGGCTTGCGCCAGCCGAAACAGTGCCGGCCGGTATGGCTGTAATAGATCCAGTTCTCCAGCAGCCCCGGCAGATTGTCCATGATCCATGTGGCGCCGGCCCGCTCCGCTTCCGCGTTCCGAATCGCGGCAGCATACGTGGCGCCGACATCCAGGCGCGCCTTTGCCAAGCGCTTGCGCCCCCGTTCCGTGGACCCGTGCAACTGGGCCTCACGGTAGCGCGGCATCAGCATGGCGCTTTCCGCCGCGGTCAACGGCTCGAAGGGCAGCCGCGAATCCGCCACGGGCCGCAGTCGCAGCAGCCGCAAATCCTCCGCCTTCAGGTAGGCCGAATCCAGGCAGGACGTGCAAAACGCGGGATACTCCGGGCCGCGATAGTGCGCGCCGCAGTACCCACATTTGAGCGTGTCGCGCCGAACCGCGCGCATTTCGTCCGTGATTTCCAGCCAGTGCCCGCGCTGAATGTTGCGATTCGGCAGACAGGCATCGTGTGCGAAGTCAAAGACGCGCAAACCGCGATCCGCTTTCAGGGCGGGGATTGGCGCGGTATTCCATTGGTCATTGAACAAATGCCCGATCTCAAGCTCCACGGGCACGCTTGGGTAGTAACCGAGATAGTGCGAACCGCCGCCGCCGTGAGTCGAGAACATCCGCGCTCCCGCGGCTTCACGCTCGCGCTGGAGCGTGGACCAGGCTTCGCGATCCGCGGCCTTGGCCGTGTTGAAATAGTAGCAGTGCAGGACCGTTTTGAGGTTATTCATTGATTGCATTCTCTCTGGTTGGTTGATCTAAGGCGCGAGCGACTCAGCAAAGGTCAGCGACCGCGCACTGGCGCACAGACACGCGGTAATATCCGGCCGTATCTGCCGGCGCCAGGCCGAAGGCGCGCAGTTTCCCCATGAATCCGCGCGGCGCATCCTCCGCGTACAGCAGTCGCGCGCACGCCAGCGCGTCGCCTTTCGTGCGGCAGACTTCGGAATGATCGGCCAGGCACCCGGCCGCGTAAAACTGCATCAGCCACACCCTTCGCCGCAGCACTGCGGGAGCGATAGCGTCCCGGCATACGTGGCGCTCATCGGCCAGCGCTTCGAGCACGGCATCAAACGTGGAATACTGGTACTTGGCTTTCATAGGGCTTCCTGGATGCACAGTTCAGCAAACGCGCGCGCGCAGATACGCTCATACTCCGCGAGGGCCGTGTTGCATATGCGCTTGTACTCCGCGAGGGCCGTGTCGCAGATGCGCTCATACTCCGCGAGGGCCATGTCGCAGTTGCGCCTGTACTCCGCGAGGGCCGCGACGCGGATGCGCTCATACTCCGCGAAGGCCGGGGCGGTGACGCGCTTGTACTCCGCGAGGGCCGCGGCGCGGATGCGCTCATACTCCGCGAGGGCCGGGGCGCTAAGAAAGGCCCGCGCTGCGAAGCCAAAGTCAAAATCGCTCGCGTACCGCTCAGCCAGCTCCGCGGTGACGTTGACTGACTCGCCGAACAGCTCAGCGAAGCGCTCGCGGGCCTGCGAACATGCGCCAACGCGCACCAGGTCGGCGAGCGTGAGAATGCGGGAATTGGGTTTCATCGGTTCAATCCTCTTTGTGTGCGTCGCGCAAGGCGCGCACGATCGCGTGGTTCAGCTGCCGCGCACTGTGCACGGCCGTCTCGTGATAGCGGCTATCCAGGCGAGCCGCGCGCATTTCGCGGGCAGTCCGCATGAGCCGGCGCCGGCGTTCCACCATCCGGGTTAGCTCACTCATCACGCGGCCCCCACAAGGCGCCGGTGACGGCCAGCACCAGGACCGACACCAGCCACACGGGCAGGAGCACGGGCAGTGCCAGGAGATAGAGTAGCGGGCAGCGGGGCGCGTTCACGGCTGCACCTCCATGGCGGCCATGCGGGCCGCTTGCTGGGCACGGGCGGCGGTCAGGACGCCAGTGCAGGACGCGTAGAGCGTGAGTGAGGCGCCGGCCAGCGTGGCGAGCACCAGGAAAAACGCGAGCTTGTTCATTTGATCCTCCTCCGGCGGGCACCTTGCCCGTGCGTATAGCAAAGCACGCGGCGTGCCAGCGAAGCAAGAAAAACAAACCGTATAGCATCAACGGCTTACAAAATTGCGGGATTTATGGCTTGGAGCGCAAAACGTCAGGTATAGCCGTATAGCGTCCAAAAGTGACGCGGAAGGGCGCGTTTCGGGCGATCCTGTCATAATTTGCTAGACTCGGTATAGCAAACGGCTCTTGCTATACGGGCGAAAAGCCTTTAAAACCAATAGCTTGCAGCGGAAAAACAGAGCGAAAAACGGAAAAATCGACTCTAGCACTTTTTTTTCGCTTAATAATCATGGGCTTAGGGCCGATTTTCGATTATCTTTGAAAAACCCCACTACGCGTAATTTCTGGTGCAGAAATATATACAGTAGTCTGGCGGTGGCCGCACGGAGGATACAGAAATGTTTTCAATTCCTCTTTTAGCTCTAGTTTGTAGTAAAAGAGAGGTAAAGATATGAAAGATAAGGGAAAAAAAGTGCTAGAGTCGGTATAGCTGCTACAAACTCGACTCTAGCGTATAGCACGCGCAAGAATCGTGCCAAAAGCGGCGCCGTGGCGTTTTCCCCCGGCGCCGGGCCGCTCAATCCCGCTCCCGGCGCCCGTGAGATGCCAATCATGGCTGCTATACAGCGTATAGCCTCAGCGCGTGGCAGCTATACAGCCGACAGCCCGGCGCCGGGGGCGGCTATACGGCTATGCCCTCCCGGCTGGCAGCGGGGAGAGGTGCCCCGGCGCCAGGTATGATGCGAATGCGAGGCATGTACCGCTGCTAGCTGTTCGCAGTGGGCGGGCAGCGGGCAGCGCACCCCCACCCCCTCCCCCCGGGCCATGGGTTCCCATCGGGACTCCACACGGCCCCGTGGTTCTCTCAAGTTCCCAGAATTTTTCCAGCCAGCTATACGGAGCTATACGCCCCCGGTGCCGAGAAGGAGGGGCTTGCGGCTGCGGGCGCGGGCTGGTAGCTTCCCTGCTGCAAGTAGCCAGCTGACGCGCCTCGGTCTGGGGTGTGAGTAGTCTCGGCGGCGAGCGGGGTTCCACCCCCGACTCGCCGCCCTTGCGCCAATAGCGACAAGATGGCAAGGTAGCCGCATGAGCGACTTCGGCACCCACGCGCTGTTCGACGGCGAATTCCAGATGTCGACCGACGAGCGGATCGAACAGACCCTCACCGCGCCCGGCAGCGCGGGGGCGATGCCCGTCGCGACGGTCAACAAGATCACCCTGGCGCGCATTCGCGCGATGCTGGCGAACGCCTCGGCGGATCTCTACCCGGAGTTGCTGACGTGGATTCGGCAGACGGCTGCCGACTCACCGGCGCGCGCGGTCGAGTTGTATCTGGAGCTGCTTCAGTTCAGCGTGCCGAAGCAGAAGGCGGTCGCGGTTGCCGTGCAGGACAACTCCGACAACCCGCGCAAGCTCTCGCTCTCCGAACTGTATAATGTCGTGAGCGAGCAGTGACGAAGGACGAGATCGCGCGGGAGATTCGCCGGAGGTTGCGGGCGCGCACGTCGCTTCACACCTACGCGCTCTCGATCGACATCCCGACCGTTGCGGCGCAGGCGATGCTCCCCGACGAGGAACTCCTGGGACCCGCGTCCGGGCTGATGGCGCAACACCACGCGGCGATCCTCTCGGTGCTCGAACGCACCGCCAATCGCAATATGGGGCGTTGCATGATATTCGCCCCGCCAGGGGCAGCGAAATCGCTCTACACGTCTGTTCTGCTGCCGACCTGGGAGATGGGGCGCCGTCCCGGTTCGCGCATCATGCTCGTCTCCTACGCGGGCTCCCTGGCCGAGCGCCAGGCGCGGCGCGCGATGCAGGTGGTCGAGCAAGAGAACTACCGGCTGCTCTGGGACGAGTCGCCGACGCTGGTGCGCGATGCCGCGAAGGAATGGACGCTCTCGAACAAGAGCGAGATGCTCAGCATGGGTCTGCTAGGCGGCCTGACAGGCAACCGCGCGTCGGGCGCGATCATCGATGATCCGGTCGCTGGCCGCGAGGAAGCGGACTCCGAGGACATCCGGCAAAAAACGCGCGACGCCTATCAGGACGATCTGCTCTCCCGCCTCCTGCCGGGCGCGTGGATCGCGTTCATTATGACGCGCTGGCACGAGGACGATCTGGCCGGCGCGATTCTGCCCGAGGACTATGACGGGCGGTCGGGCATGGTGAGATGCCGCGACGGGCTCGACTGGGAGATCCTCAACATCCAGGCCAAGTGCGAGCGCGCGGACGATCCGCTCGGCCGGCAGCTGGGCGAGTATCTGTGGACGGAGTTCTACCCGCCGCAGCACTGGAGGCTCTACGAGAACGCCCAGGGGCCGGAAGCGGCGCGGGCGTGGGCAAGCCTCTACCAGCAGCGCCCCAGCCCCCAGGGCTCGGGCAGGTTCAACCGGGAGATGTTCAATCTGTACTCCCCGAAGGAATTGCCGCAACATCTGGCCTACGTGGGCGCGTCGGACTTCGCGGTGACGGAAGGGCGCAACGACTTCACCGAGCACGGGCTGTTCGGTGTCGACTCCAGCGGCAACTTGTGGGCGCGCGATTGGTGGTCCAAGCAGTCGAACACGGGCGAGGGCATCGACGCCATGCTGAACATGGTGCAGCGCTGGAAAACCCCCATGTGGTTCAACGAAGGCGGCGTGATCGACAAAGCCACGCGGCCGGCAATCAATCAGCAGATGCGGGAGCGGCGGATTTACACCGATCTGCGCTCGCTCCCCTCCATGCTCGACAAAGTGGCGAAATGCTCGGCCTTCCAGGCGCGGGCGGCGGCCGGGTGCGTGTACTTCCCGCGGGAAGCGCCGTGGACCGAGCGCGTGATTCAGCAACTCATGTCGCTGCCCGCAGGGCGGCACGATGACGCCGCGGACGTGTGCGGGCTCATCGGCCGCGCGGTTGACCAGTTCCCGCTGGCCCGTGTACCCTCCATTACGCGAAAGGAAGGGATCAAGCCCTTCACGAAGGAATGGCTGGAGTACCAGGCCGAGAACGAGCGTCCGGCCGTGAGGTATCGATGATGTTGATCCAAAGCGTGATGTACGCGGGGTCGCCCGACGACGCCGAGCTGAATATCGCGCCCGCGATCTATGTCGGCAGCGGGGCTCCTGATTTCTGGGCCCCCGCCGGCTCGCTCTACGTGAATAGCGCTGCCAACCGCCTGTACTGGGCGGGCGACGGCGTTTGGACGCTGCTGAGCAGCGGCGGTGGCGGAGGGGATCCCCTTTGGGGCGACATCCTGGGCACGATCACCGATCAGGCGGATTTGATCTCGCGGATCAGTTCGGATGTCAGCAGCGGCATCGCAGCCCATGTCGCAGCCGGGGATCCGCATTCCCAATACCTGACGGAGACCGAAGCCGATGCGCTCTACGAGGCGATCGGGGCTGTCGCGACGCACGAGGCGGCCGGGGATCCGCATTCCCAATACCTGACGGAGACCGAAGCCGATGCGCTCTACGAATCGCTGGGGGCAGTGGCTACTCACGAAGCTGCGGGCGATCCGCACCCTCAGTATCTCACTTCTGCGGAGGCGTCTGCGGCGTATCAGGGGCTTGATGCTACCCTCACCGCCGTTGCAGGTCTTGATGCCACCGCGGGCCTCGTCGAACAAACCGCTGCTGACGCCTTCACAAAGCGCGCTATCGGGGTCGGGAGCGCCAGCAGTATCCCCACTCGAAACGATGCCGATGGGCGCTACGACGCTCTTGGAAGCGCAGCAGCCGCCCAAGCAGCTTCACAGCCTGTCGACGCCACACTTACGAGCCTCGCCGGACTCGACGCCACCGCAGGACTTGTCGAGCAGACCGCCGCCGATACTTTCACCAAGCGAGCCCTTGGAGTCGCCGCGGGATCCTCTGTGCCAACCCGCTCCGACGGAGATTCCCGTTGGCAAGGCATCGACGCCACCCTTACCGCCCTCGCCGGGCTCGATGCGACTGCCGGGCTCGTTGAGCAGACCGCAGCCGATACCTTCACGAAACGGGTGATCGGTGTTGCCAGCGCGACGGACATCCCAGCCCGCTCGGATGGCGACGGGCGTTGGCAGCAGAGTTCCGCGAAAGACGCGGCGAACGGTTATCCGGGGCTGGACGCAAGCGCGCTCGTAAACCCCGCGCAACTCGGCTCCGGCAGCGCGATCACGACGAAGTATCTGCGAGGGGATTCAACGTGGCAGACCCTCGCAGGCGGCGGGGATCTTCTCGCGGCAAACAATTTGAGCGATGTCGCGAACGCGGGCACGGCGCTCTCCAATCTCGGCGGGCAGCCGCTAGATGCAGAGCTGACGGCGATCGCGGGGCTTACCTCTGCTGCGGATAGCCTGCCTTACTTTACCGGATCAGGGGCCGCAGCGCTGACGACGCTCACGAGCGCGGCGCGGGGGCTGCTCGATGACGCCAACGCTGCGGCGATGCTCGCAACGATCGGTGCTGCGGCGGCGTCGCACGCCTCGACGCACATGAATGGTGGGGCGGATGAGCTGACGCTAGACGATCTCGGAGAGCCGACCGCGGCCGTAAATTTCAACGGCCAGCAGGCCACGTCGCTCGTGATCGAGAATCGCACGTCGGATCCGGGCGCGCCGGCGACGGGGCAAATTTGGCTGCGAACTGATCTCTGAGGCGAATACCGTGGCAACGCGCACCAAGACAGTCATCTACGCATTCCCAGCCCTAGCGTCACTGACCAATAACACGCTGACGACGCTCACGCAGATCACACTCTATCTGCCAGAGTCCAGTAAGACCTTCCGCTCGGTCACCGCACACGTCTCGTTCGATGACATTGTCACGGCCACGGGCGGCACGCTCACGACCAAGACGCAGAACCTACGCCTGGGTGCAGCCAGCTATACCAGTGTGACTAATTCGGGGGCTCTGACAAACACTGGTGAGAACGCGTCCTTTATTCTTTCAGCGGGCTACACTTCTCACTTCACGACTAACTGGAGCGGCACGTCCATGACGTGCGACTTCCAGCTCCAGATCAACCAGAGCACGGGCACGACCCTGGGCATGGTGAACGTGTGTGTGACGCTCGAAATCACCTACGACTACGACGACACCAGCACCACGCATGTCAAGACGGTGATCATCCCGCTCGACGCGCCAGACGGGGCGCTTACTACGGGCGCGACGACCTATGACACGATGCCGGCCTTGGCGTACTACTGCGCGGAGGCCGGCAAGACCTTCCGAGGTATCTACCTCGTGGTTGAGGGCAACGAGCACCGTAACGGGGCAACGACCGACCACACGATGACCCTGTATGCGGGCACCGCCAACGTCACGACTGGAAACTACGAAGGAGCGCTTGCGTCCGACCGGAGGTTCCGCTACGTGTGGGACGCCACGAGCGCGTGGCCGGACACGACAGCGACCCAGGTATTTCAAGCGCTTTCGTCGGTAGCTCGCGTCAACCACTTCTGCGCGTACCTCATCGTCACCTATGAGTTCGAGGCGGATAACACCAGCACGACGCTCACCGAGGATCTGGACAACTCCGAGACCGGCATTGACGTGACGGCTGCGGCGAACCTGGGCACGGTGCCCTTTGTCATCAGCGTGGACAACGAGCAGATGCTAGTGACGAGCATCGCCAGCAACACGCTGACGGTGACTCGGGGATACAACAGCACGACGGCAGCGACGCACACCAACGGCGCGACGGTGAAAAACTGCATCACCAACAGCGTACAACTTTGTGGCACTCCTCTGGAGATAGTAGCCAGCATAGCAAGTACCGAGCACGCCCGGTCTACAGCTCAGCTTTATATAGCCGAACCTGGGCCGATCACCGCAGCGAAGGTCGCCGCTTATCTCTTTTGGACGCAGTCGGCCTCTTTGTCCACTTTTCTTAATGTACGACTGGGTACTGGGTCTTTTATCGGTAAGACCGACGCTGCGAGTGTGTTGTGCGGCGGCAATTCTTGCATGGAGCGGAACGATTCTGCGTTCGCTCTTGCTAGAGGAAAGAACACTCTTAACGTGGACGCCTACATAAGTTCGGGTTCAAATTACGCTCACGGAATGAACGCGCGGTTTGATGTTGCCTACGTGAGTAGTCAGCCAGCAGCGGGGCCAGGAGCTGCGAACCACACCATTCGTCGAAATATTCTTACCGCAGGAGCGCTTGCGGGAGGGCAACGGTGGATGTCGTCGTCTACTGCGGTGGAAATAGCAGAGGCGGGTTATCTTGCCAGCAATTTAGGGACGGAGGGCCGGATACAATTCACGAGCACACCCCCTTCTTGGTATCAATGTCTCGTTGAGAGGCTATCCACTGGTGGCGAAGGGGGTCTAGCTTACGTCGCTAGTATAGGGACAACCCTGCAAACGGATTCCGAGATTGGGTGGGCGGTGTTCTACGGCAGTCTAGATTCGTTGGGGAAACATTGGCCAGAGCAGACTCACGGAGATCGCGTGAGTTTAGAAACAGCACGAAAATATTTACAGAACGTTGGAGCGCTCTGCTATAGTAATCTAGCTGTCTGGGTGACCTATCATGCTGTGGGACCCTTCACTATAGATGGCGACATATCTAACTCTAACGGCGGAACCGTTAACATCTACGCGCATCGTAAGAGCGACGGAGAACTACTTAAAAGTACCTCCCGATCTGGGGACGGCGCGTACTCGATGGATTGGTGGGACAACACCGAGACTCTATTTGTCGAGGCGTTCGAGTCATCTTCCTACGTGGGGCGCAGTGAGGATGCGGTAGCGAACGGGGCGGCGTAATGGCCGCCTTTGACGTCATTCTGCGGGACCCTGGGACGGCGGCATTTGATGTCGCGCTGTCGACGGCCAGCGGCTTCCCGACGCAGTACGCGGGGCTGCGGACGTATTATGGCGCAGCAGTTCGCGAATTGTGCTTGGTCGCGGCGGCCGATGCCCCGGGCAGTATGGGGGCTGCCCCGATGCTGCGAAAGAACGGAGTGACCTACGCGATCTATCTCGTCGAGACTGGCGATCCCGACGCGAGTTCGGTTAGAGTGCGGACGAGCGCCGGAACAAAAGCCATAAGGTTGAAAACATGACATCCACCCCGCGGTTCTATCACGAGTCGGTTTGCGTCACTGGCGCTGGCGGCTCCATCGGTTCGGAAATCTGCCGGCAACTCCTGGCCGAGCGCGTGCGCAAGCTCGTGCTCGTGAGCCTCACGGAAGCCGGTCTCTACAACATCGAGCGCGAGCTGCGCCCGATCGCCAACGCACAGGACTGCGAGCTGGTGCCGATCCTCGGGAGCGTGCTGAATCCCGAAGTTTCTCGGCGTTCCGTGCAGGATACCGGCGTGGTGATCCACGCCGCCGCGCACAAGCATGTGCCGATCTGCGAGCGGAACCTGCTCGAAGCAGTCGCGAACAACGTGTTCGGAACCTACGTGCTCTTGAGGGAAGCAGCCCGCGCCGGCGTCGAGCAGTTCATCCAGATATCCACTGACAAGGCCGTGCGGCCGGCCTCCGTGATGGGTGCGACGAAGCGGCTCTGTGAGAAGCTCATGCAGAGCCCGGCGCTCGTGGCCCCGCACGCCATCACGGCAGCCGTCGTGCGCTTCGGGAACGTGATGGACTCGGCGGGCTCCGTGTTCCCGCTTTGGCGCGAGCAGCTTGCCCGGGGCGGCCCGATCACGCTCACCGACAAGCGCTGCGAGCGCTACTTCATGACGATCCCCGAGGCAGTGATGCTCGTCATGAAAACCGCGGCCTTCCGAGAGGCGGGCACATTCGTTCTCGACATGGGCAAGCCGAAGAACATGTACGATCTCGCACTGGAGCTGAGCCAGGGCAAGGTCGAGATTGTGGAGACTGGCCTGCGGCCCGGCGAGAAGCTCACCGAAGAATTGGACTACGGCGGCGCGATCGTCGCCACGGGGGATGCGCGAATTCGGCGGATCATCGAGCCGGCGAGCGGGGCGATCACGGCGTCCCACATGCAGTGCATGTACGAGAATTATCAGGCGCACTGCGACGACCGGGTGGGCTTTTGGCTCCAGGAGTTGACGAAGTGATCTCGGAGCGCCATCGCCAGCTCTACCAGCAGCATTACAAAGGGCGCACCGTTGCGCCGCGGCCGAACCCGTGGCTGCACGTCATCGAGCGGCTGGCGCGAGAGATCGAAGCGCGCGACATCCTGGACTACGGCTGCGGGATATCGCGGGGCGTGTCGCGTTTCTCCAGCTACCCGGTACGGGATTTCGACCCCGGTGTGCCTGAGTGCGCGGCGCCGCCCACTGCGGCCGATTTCGTCGTGAGCATCCACGCGCTAGAGCACGTCGAGCCGGACATGATCGATGCCGTCCTGCTGCACATGCAGTCTCTCGCGCGCAAAGCGATTCTACTCGTGGTCTCGTGCGAGGCGTCGACGAAGCTCCTGCCCGACGGTTCGCCGTGGCACAGCTTCGTGAAGCCCGCGAGTTGGTGGCACCACTACTTGACGGACTATGTGCCGATTCCCCCAAAAGCCGCGCGGCTCGGCGCGGAATATGCGGGCATCTGGAGGGCGGCATGAGCAAGTTCTGCACGGTCATCGTGCCGTACTACAACCAGCCCGAGATGCTCAAACGCCACCTGGCGCTCTGGATGGAGTACGGCGAGCATATTCGCGACCGGCTCGATCTCATAGTCGTGGATGATGGCAGCATGGAGCACGAAGCGCTCCATGTGATCGCCAACGTGACGCACAGCCCGCTTCGGCTGTACCGCATCACGCAGGATATACCATGGAATCGCGGGGGCGCGCGCAACTTGGGGGCGCAGATCGCCGAGACGCCGTGGCTCCTGCACATGGATATCGACCACTTGATGCCGGTGGAAGCCGCTCAGGCGCTCGTCTCCCGCGCGCGTGACTGGAACCCGAAGAAGTGGTATCGCTTTCGGCGCTTCCGTGTCGGCGCGGCTGACGACACGCGCATGAAAGATCAGCTTCCGCGCACGGCGAAGTTCGGCGAGATCAAGCCTCACATCGACTCCTACCTCTGCACGAAAGCGCTGTACTGGAAGGCGGGGGGCTACAACGAGGATTTCTCGGGCTGCCTCGGTGGGGGTTCTCCGTTCCTGCGGGAGCTTGAGAAAGTCGGGCCGGTCACGGAGGCGCCGCCGGATATCTTCCTGCAAGTGTTGACGAAGGACGCGTGCCCCGATGCCTCCGCGTCGAAGCTCTCGCGCGATCGCACGGAGTACAAGAAGCGCTCGGATGCGCTCAAGCGCGCGGGCAAGATCAAGGGGCACGATCCGATTCGGTTCGCGTGGGAGCGCCTACTGTGAGCTGGCCGAAGGTCCATGACGAGTTCGAGACGGTCGAGCTGCTCCGCCAGGGATGGTCGATTTCGCGCTTCGGTGATGGGGAGTTCAAGCTGATCGATCACAAGGATCAGTGTCGCGAGCCTCGGAATCAGAAGCTCGCGCGGGATCTGCGCGACACGCTGACGAAGCCCCATGACCGGCTGCTCGTGGCAATCCCGACGATGGACCCGAAAGGCGCGAAGTATGAGAGTTGGCAGCGCCACCTGAAGCGCTTTGATGAGCTGCTCCAGCCTCGGCTCCCGGAGTATTACTCGGCCTTCATCAGCCGCCCCGATAGCGCCCAGTGGATTCGAACGAGCGAGTACGCCCATGCTTTCGCTTCGGTATGGCGGGGGAAGAAGGTCGCGATCGTGTGCGAGGCCGACGGCTCAGCGCTGCGCGCCGTGGCGCCAATCGCGCGGGAGTACCGCTACTTCGAGTGCCCGTCGCACGGGGCCTACGCCGCCTCTGGTGAGATCATGGAGCGGATTCGCGGGTACGCCCCCGAAGTCGCCATCCTGTCGTGCGGCCCGGCGGCGACCGTGATGGCGCGGCGTCTCTCACGCACGGGGATTCAGGCGATCGACTTCGGAAGCGGCGGGGCTTTCCTCGCGAAGCTGTTGCGCGAATGATCTCCATCGTCTGCTGGCTCTGGCACGATGCAGGGCTGCAAGGCCCCAAGACGCCGCATGTGCGACCCCACCGGCCTATGGTGCGTTCGGATCTGATCCCGCGGGCGCCTCGCGGGGCGTTGCGGGAGGAGCGCCGGCGGCTGCGCGAAGCCTTCCTGAACGGGCGCCGGGATATCCCGACTGGGCCGGCGCGCGCAGCTCGCTTCTTCCTGCCCGAGCACGTCAATACCTTGCAGCGCGCGATCGCGCGCAACCTCCCCGAGCCGCATCGCTTCATCTGCATCACGGATTCGACTGAGGGCTTCGCGCCCGAAGTGGAGGTCATCAAGACGCCGGCGAGCGCTGCCCGGCTCGCGGAGCTGCGCACGCCCGAGGGGCCGCGCTTCCCGAGCTGCTACCGGCGGCTCTGGACGTTCTCGGATGAGGCCCGGATCCTGGGCGAGCGCGTGCTGGTCCTGGACATCGACGCCGTGCCGACTGCGGATCTGCGGCCGCTGTTCGCCATGAAGGCCGACTTTGTGGGCTGGCGGCCGTTCCGCGACTGGGGGAAGCGCCTCCGGTTCGGCGGGGGGATTTATCTTCTGACCCCCGGTACGCGCACCGCGGTATGGACGGAGTTCACCGGCCCGGCGGCTATTCAGCGGGCGCGAGCCGCCGGCTTCCGCGGGAGTGATCAGGCGTGGATCAGCTACAAGCTGGCCGAGCGCGAACCCTACTGGCCGAACACGTCGGGGATCTACAGCGTCCGCGATCTGGGACCGGGCGAGGCGCTCCCGAAGGACGCTCGGCTGGTGCAGTTTAACGGGCACAAGAAGCCCTGGGCCTACCCCGGTGGGACGTGGGTTGCTGCCCATTGGCGCTAGGGTGTAGCATGACGGAATCTGCGAGGTGCTCCTATGAAGCTCTGTGACATGAAGCGCGCGAAAGCGAGCAAAGAGGGGACAGCCAAGCCCGTCCAGGCGGACTCTTACGGGTATGGCCTGACCCTCAATCTGGACGACGAGCAGATGACCAAGTTGGGCTTGGACATGCCCAAAGTGGGCGCGAAGTTCGCGATCGAAGCGATGGCCGTCGTCACGCACGCATCGCAGAGCGCGGACAACGGCGGCAAGACTCGCGCGGTGACCCTCCAGCTGCGCAAGCTCGGATTCGAGAAGTTCAAGGGCTCCATGCGCGACGCCGTTGAGGAAGGCGTCGAGGACGCCGAGGCATGAGCGTTCCCCCGGAGCAGATGCAGGTCGGGCTTGCCGCGGCCGTCGAAACCGGCGTGACACAGGGCGACGAGTCCCAGGTCTCGGATACCGAGCGCGATGAAGTTAAGCGGCTGCTAAACGAGTACCGCGGCGCGTGCGAGTTCGACAAGAAACTGCGCGAGCAGTACACCCGCGATCGGCGCTACGCGCAGGGTGTCGCGGATCTTGCCTGGGCGAGCGACGCGAACCTCATCGGCGCGTTCATCGATATTCTGGTGAGCTTCCTGTATGCGCAGAACCCGGATGTAAGCGTGCGGCCATCGCCGCGCGTAGGCGCGACGCCGGACCAAAATGGCACGATGTTCGCGGAGACGCTTCAGATCGTGGTGAGCCGGCTATGGAAAGACGCCAAGCTCAAGCGCAAGATGCGCCAGCTCGTGCGCTCCACGCTCTCGATCGGTACAGGCTGGCTCAAGGTTCTGGCGTATTCGCAGACCCGCACGAATCCCCAAGTCGAGAAGCAGCTTCACGACGCGCGCGACAACCTCGCGCGGATCGAGTCGCTCAAGACGATGCTGGGCGAGGGTACGGACGCGACGGAGCAGGAGCGCCTCGCGACGGAACTGCGCAATCAGATCACCGGGCTGACTGCGCAGGTGGAGGTGCTGGTTCGCCGTGGAATCACCGTCGACTTCTGCCGGGCCGAGGATGTCCATGTCAGCCTCGACATTTCCACCGTGGAGGACTACGAGGATGCCGACTGGATCGCGAACGATATGTACATCCGCAAATGCGATGTTCGCGCGCGCTTCCCTCGCATTCTCGAAGATGATCTGAAGCAGGCCACGGTCTATCACCAGCGCTTGACGGGCATCTTCGATGAAAACCAGACGGCCCCGGCCCGCCACGATGCGCAGGAAGGCGGGCAGTTCAGCAAGGCGGGCTCGGGCGGAGCGGGCTCGATCCTGGGCGGAGAGAAGCCGGTCGAGTTTGTGAAGGCGATCGAACTCTGGGACCGGCGGGACAACCTCATCAAGACCACGATCGAGGGCGTGAAGAAGTGGGCGGTCGAGCCCTACGCTCCGCCCCAGGCGACCGCGCGCTTCTACCCATACTTCCGCCTTTCGTTCTACGAGACGGACGGCGCGCGGCACCCGCAATCGCTCTCATGGCGCCTGGCCAAGCTTCAGGACGAATACTCCGGGGCGCGCTCGGGTGGGCGCAAGACGCGCGAGCGCTCGATTCCTGGCACGGTGTTCAACCGCGGGCAGCTGTCCGAGACGGACGCCGCGAAGCTGGAAAAAAGCGACCACATGGAGATGATCGGCATCCTGCCGACCAGCCCCGACACACCGCTCGATCGAGTCATTACCGCCAAGCCGGTGCCCCGCGTCGATCCCATGCTCTACGACACCACGGCGATTCACCGGGACATGATGATTATCTCGGGCGTGCAGGAGGCTCAGCAGCAGGTCACGTCGGGCGACAAGACCGCTACGGAAGCCCAGATCCAGCAGTCGGGCTTCGCTTCGCGCACGGGCGCGGATCGGGATGCGGTAGAGATGATGCTGACGGATCTCGCGTCCTACACCGCGGAGATCGCGATCCAGTCGATCGACCTTGCCTACGCCCAGAAGCTCGCCGGCCCGCTGGCGTTCTGGCCCGTGGGGATGAACGTCGAAGATATCGTCGCCATGTGCGAGGTTGAGATCCGCGCAGGGACGACGGGCAAGCCGCAGGCGGGGGCAGACAAGGAAGCGTGGGCGACGCTTCTGCCGCTCATCCAGCAGATGATGGCACAGTACCAGCTATTGCAGATCCAGAATCCGATGCTCGCTCAGGGCTATCGGACGTTGCTGCGCGAGACGCTTCGGCGCCTGGATGATCGGCTGAATATCGATGAGATCCTCCAGACGGCGCCGCCCATGATGCCGGGGATGCCCGGAATGCCCGGCCTAATGGGCGGCGCCGTCG
>NZ_JAGMXV010000207.1 GCF_018006725.1 Rhizorhabdus sp. | reverse complement strand
GGCCATGAGCGACGAGCAGGCTCGTCACCTTGCCGGAGGCAACGTCCAGCATATGGAAGCGCGGGGAAGACGAGGCTGCGTCGAAATCGCAAATGCCGATGACGTCGCGATAGCGGATGCGGCCGATATGGCGGCTCATCGCCGCCAACGCGCGCTGCCGGACTTCGCTACGAAGAGAGGGGCCCGACGAAAGTGGGGCAGCGAGAAGTCCATTCCCCCCGCTCATTCCCAGACCTGCAACCAATCCGGCGCCCAAAAGTGCGCGCCGGCTGACCGGCGTCATCGAAACATTCTGCAAGTGCCCAACCCGCTATGAAAACCGTGATGGTCATTACATAGCGGGCAAGGTTAATTTTTACATTGGGATAAACCGCACTTGTTCCGTCACCATCGGATATCGGTCCCTTTCCTTGCACGATTCATCGCTGCGCTGCGGAAAGGACCTGTGTGGACTTCGCCCTGTCGTTCGGCGAGATCGTTCAGCGCGCCGCCATCACGGCTGCGCGTCCCGGTGCGTCGCCCAACTGCGCGATCATCGCACTATCGCGTTTATAAGGATCGCCGATCCGCGTTATGCGACCGTCGGGCGTGGCCTCCAGTGTGAAGTAGGTCAGATAGACGGGAATGCTCCGCTGAAGCTGAAACACCTTGGTCTTCGACGGAGTGGCCAGCGCATCGTCCAACTGCATCTCGTCATGCAGCAGGGCGGCGAGGCCCTCGATATTCTCGACCCGGACGCAGCCATGGCTCAATGCCCGATTCTCGCGGCTGAACACGCTATGGTTGGGCGTGTCGTGCAGATAGATGGCATCGGGGTTCGGCATGTCGATCTTGATCCGGCCAAGGGCATTGGTCGGTCCCGGCGCCTGCCAGAGCATCCGGTTTCCGCCATAGGTCTTCCATTCGAACCCGCGCCCTTTGGGCATACCCTTGCTCGATATGCTCTTCGGCACCGTCCAGCTCGGATTGGCGACGATCGACTGGGCGTGCAGCGCCAGTTGGGGCGTCGGTGTGCGCGGCGAGCCGACCACGACGTTGTAACTGGCCCGTTCGACGCCATCGGTAATGACGCTGAGGCGGTAGGACGGAATGTTCACATAAAGATAGTCCTCGCCGAGATTGCGCGGCATCCAGCGCCACCTCTCCATATTGGCTCTGATCTCGGCGCGGTCGCTTGGATCGACAGCTTTGGCGTACGCGACCTTCAGCGCGGCATAGCGCTCGTCCGTCGGCAGGAGGCTGTTCAGCCATTTGTTCACCCGGTGCTCGGCGAGCGCGATGTCGAGCCCCGTCGATATCTCCACCGCACTCATCGGCTGCGGAATCTTCCAGTCGAAGCGCGCTTTGTCCTCGATCGCGCCATTGGCAAAGTCATTGGCGAGCGCAAGCGCCACGCCGTGGGCCAGCGCATCGACGCCGGGACCGGTTCGGCCCTCGTCGGCAGCCTGGCGAAGCGGGGCTACGGCATAGGCAGTCGGATCGAGTCCCTCGTCGGCACTGGCGTCGATGATCTTGAGCAGGTCCTTTATGTCGGAACTTGACCAGCGGGCCTCTCCGGCGGAGGCGATCATGGCGGGGTTTATGGCTGCTTCGGTCGTCGTGCCGGCGGGGGCCACGCCGTCGAAACACAATGCAGTCACCGCGACAAGCGGGAGGGCTGCGAGAAGGCGGAGCGGATGGAAGCGGCGGTGCTTTAGGCGCGTAAATGCATTCGAAGCCCCAGCGGTAAGGTTGGGTTTCGTGGTGTCGACAATCGACATGGCGGACCTCCCAGACTGTATGGCGAAAAAACGTCAGCCCGCACCATTTGATCCCTTGACAAGCGCAAATTTACCAAGGTCGAAGCATGGAACCGGCGCGCCGCCGGAGCGTGCGAGCTCTTCTCGCCGGCCCGGAAAGGAGACTCTGATGATTCTCGCCATAACGAGTTGCTCGACGCCGGATGAGGCGGACCGCATTGCAAGTGCACTGGTCGATGAGCGGCTTGCTGCCTGCGTCCAGATCCATGCCGCGCGCAGCGTCTATCGCTGGGCGGGCCACATTGAGCGAACCGACGAATGGACCCTGCACATCAAGACGCGGGAGGCGTTGGCCGACGCGGTACGAGACAGGATCGCCGCCCTGCACAGTTACGATCTTCCCGAATTTATCGCTCTAAGGGTTGAGACGGCGTCCGCCGACTATGCCGCCTGGATTGAAGCCGAGACCAAAATCGACGATCTGTGAGATGTAATAGGGGACGGGTTGCCTCTCGGTATCCGCACCATGGCCGTCCCGGCGGCGCTGGAGCGGCGGCCGGTCGCGGCGGTTGACCCGATACGACTCCTTCTCTATAGGCGCGCCCTTGCTCGGAAGCGGTCCGCCGACTCCGGGTGAGCTGAACATTGCCGTTGCGTGTGATGGCCCGGGGGGTTCGGTTTGACCGCCGGGGTCTTCGTGCATTTCCGCGTTACCGCTCTCGGGCGGTGCGGGAAAGGCTATTCGGGCAGCGGTAAAGTAACTCTTAGAGGTGAAGGGCTTCATGCCGACAATCAATCAGCTGATCCGCAAGGGTCGGGAACCGCAGAAGGCCAAGTCGAAGGTCCCTGCGATGGAAAAGAACCCGCAGAAGCGCGGCGTTTGCACGCGCGTCTACACGACGACCCCGAAGAAGCCGAACTCGGCGCTGCGCAAGGTGGCCAAGGTCCGCCTGACCAACAGCCGCGAAGTGATCAGCTACATTCCGGGCGAAGGTCACAACCTCCAGGAGCACTCGGTGGTCCTGATCCGCGGTGGCCGTGTGCGCGACCTTCCGGGTGTGCGCTATCACGTTCTCCGCGGCGTGCTCGACACGCAGGGTGTCAAGGATCGCAAGCAGAGCCGTTCGAAGTACGGCGCCAAGCGTCCTAAGTAAGAGGTAGATCGAAATGGCTCGTCGTCGCCGCCCAGAAAAGCGCGAAATCCTTCCCGATCCGAAGTTCGGGGATGTCGTGCTCAGCAAGTTCATGAACAGCGTCATGCTCGATGGCAAGAAGTCCGTCGCAGAAGGCATCGTTTACGGTGCACTGGAAACCATCGAGACCCGCGCCAAGCGCGAACCCCTCGGCGTTTTCCATGACGCTCTCAACAATGTGAAGCCGGGCATCGAGGTCCGTAGCCGCCGCGTCGGTGGTGCGACCTATCAGGTTCCCGTCGAAGTCCGTCCGGAGCGTTCGCAGGCTCTGGCCATCCGTTGGCTGATCAACGCGGCTCGCTCGCGTTCGGAGCACACCATGGCCGGCCGTCTGTCGGGCGAACTGATGGATGCCGCGAACAACCGTGGCAATGCGGTCAAGAAGCGTGAGGACACGCACCGCATGGCCGAGGCCAACCGCGCCTTCAGCCACTACCGCTGGTAACAATCCTGTCCATATCGTCGGGGTAGGGGAGACCGCTCCTCACCCCGACATCGGAGTTTTCAGATCATGGCCCGCAGCCACCCGCTCGCCAAATATCGTAACATCGGCATCATGGCGCACATCGATGCCGGCAAGACGACCACGACCGAGCGTATCCTTTATTACACCGGCAAGTCGTACAAGATCGGCGAAGTCCATGAAGGCACCGCCACCATGGACTGGATGGAGCAGGAGCAGGAGCGCGGGATCACGATCACGTCCGCCGCGACGACCTGTTTCTGGAACGATCACCGGATCAACATCATCGACACGCCCGGCCACGTCGACTTCACCATCGAAGTCGAGCGTTCGCTGCGCGTCCTCGACGGTGCTGTCGCCTGTTTCGACGGCGTTGCCGGCGTCGAGCCGCAGTCCGAGACCGTCTGGCGTCAGGCCGAGAAGTACAAGGTCCCCCGGATGTGCTTCGTCAACAAGCTTGACCGCACCGGCGCCAACTTCAACATGTGCGTCGACATGATCAAGGATCGTCTCGGCGCGCGTGCAGCCGTGCTGTATCTGCCGATCGGTCTCGAGAGCCAGTTCAAGGGTCTGGTCGATCTCGTCAACAACAACGCGATCATCTGGCTCGAAGAGAGCCTGGGCGCGAAGTTCGAGATCCGCGACATCCCCGAAGACATGAAGGACGCCGCTGCCGTCGCCCGCGCCGAGCTGATCGAGATCGCGGTCGAGCAGGACGACGAGGCGATGGAAGCCTATCTCGAGGGCAACGAGCCGGATGCGGCCACGCTCAAGAGCCTGATCCGCAAGGGTACGCTGAACTTCTCGTTCGTTCCGGTTCTCTGCGGCTCGGCGTTCAAGAACAAGGGCGTTCAGCCGCTGCTCGACGCCGTTGTCGACTATCTGCCGAGCCCGCTCGACATTCCCGACGTTCAGGGCGTCAAGCTCGACGGTGAGACCCCGGACACGCGTCCGGCGGACGACGGCGCGCCGATGTCGGCGCTGGCCTTCAAGATCATGAACGATCCGTTCGTCGGATCGCTCACTTTCGCGCGCATCTACTCGGGCAAGCTCGAAAAGGGCACCTACCTGAACAGCGTGAAGGACAAGAAGGAAAAGATCGGCCGCATGCTGCTGATGCATGCGAACAGCCGCGAGGACATCGATGAGGCCTATGCCGGCGATATCGTCGCTCTGGCCGGCCTCAAGGAGACCACGACCGGCGACACGCTGTGTTCGCCGAGCGCTCCGATCATCCTCGAGCGCATGGAGTTCCCGGACCCCGTGATCGAGCTGTCGGTGGAGCCGAAGACCAAGGCCGACCAGGAGAAGATGGGCATCGCCCTCAACCGTCTCGCTGCCGAGGATCCTTCGTTCCGCGTTTCGACCGACCATGAGTCGGGCCAGACGATCATCAAGGGCATGGGCGAGCTTCACCTCGAAATCCTCGTCGACCGCATGCGTCGCGAGTTCAAGGTCGAGGCGAACGTCGGTGCTCCGCAGGTCGCCTATCGCGAATATCTGAAGAAGCCGGTCGAGCTGATCTACACCCACAAGAAGCAGTCGGGCGGCTCGGGCCAGTTCGGCGAAGTCAAGGTGCAGGTCAAGCCGGGCGAACGCGGCACCGGTTTCGTCTTCAAGGACGAAATCAAGGGCGGCAACATCCCGCGCGAATATATCCCTGCGGTCGAAAAGGGTATGCGCGAGACGTCCGAAGGCGGTTCGCTGATCGGCTTCCCGATCGTCGACGTCGAGGTTCACCTGGTCGACGGTAAGTATCACGACGTCGACTCGTCGGCTCTGGCCTTCGAAATCGCCGGCCGTGGTGCGATGCGTGAGGCGGCCCAGAAGGCCGGCATCACCATCCTCGAACCGATCATGAAGGTCGAAGTCGTGACCCCGGAAGATTATCTGGGCGATGTCATCGGCGACATGAACAGCCGTCGTGGCCAGATCCAGGGCACCGACAGCCGCGGTAACGCACAGGTCGTCGAGGCGATGGTGCCGCTCGCGAACATGTTCGGCTATGTGAACCAGCTGCGCTCGTTCACCCAGGGCCGTGCGCAGTACACGATGCAGTTCTCGCATTATGACGAAGTGCCCGCCAACGTTGCCGAGGAAGTCAAGGCAAAGCTGGCATAATCCGAAATTTGTGGTTATGGGCGCGTCCGCATCGGGCGGCGCGTCCGGCAATTGATTCGAAGAGAAGAGGCAAAAAATGGCTAAGGCTAAGTTTGAGCGGACCAAGCCGCACTGCAATATCGGCACCATCGGCCACGTCGACCACGGCAAGACGTCGCTCACGGCAGCCATCACCAAGGTCCTCGCCGAAACCGGCGGCGCGACCTTCGTCGACTACGCCAACATCGACAAGGCGCCGGAAGAGCGCGAGCGCGGCATCACCATCTCGACCGCGCACGTCGAGTATGAGACCGCCCAGCGCCACTATGCGCACGTCGACTGCCCGGGCCACGCCGACTATGTGAAGAACATGATCACCGGCGCCGCGCAGATGGACGGCGGTATCCTCGTCGTCTCGGCCACCGACGGTCCGATGCCGCAGACCCGCGAGCACATCCTGCTCGCCCGTCAGGTCGGCGTTCCCGCGCTCGTCGTGTTCATGAACAAGGTCGACATGGTCGACGACGAAGAGATCCTGGAGCTCGTCGAGCTCGAGGTTCGCGAGCTGCTCTCGTCCTACGAGTTCCCGGGCGACGACATCCCCGTCATCAAGGGCTCGGCTCTGTGCGCCCTCGAAGGCAAGAAGCCCGAGATCGGCCATGACGCCGTCCTCGAGCTGATGCGCGCCGTCGACGAGTACATCCCGCAGCCGGAGCGTCCGCTCGACCGTCCGTTCCTGATGCCGATCGAAGACGTGTTCTCGATCTCGGGTCGCGGCACCGTCGTCACCGGCCGCGTCGAGACCGGCATGGTCAAGGTCGGCGAGGAAGTCGAGATCGTCGGCATCAAGGACACCCGCAAGACCACTGTCACGGGCGTCGAAATGTTCCGCAAGTTGCTCGACAGCGGCCAGGCCGGCGACAACATCGGCGCGCTGCTGCGCGGCGTTGGTCGTGAGGAAGTCGAGCGCGGTCAGGTTCTGGCCAAGCCGGGTTCGATCACCCCGCACACCGAGTTCTCGTCGGAAGTCTACGTGCTGTCGAAGGAAGAGGGTGGCCGTCACACGCCGTTCTTCGCCAACTACCGCCCGCAGTTCTACTTCCGCACCACGGACGTCACCGGCACCGTCGAACTGCCTGAGGGCACCGAGATGGTCATGCCCGGCGACAACGTGAAGCTCGGCGTCAAGCTCATCGCGCCGATTGCGATGGAAGAAGGTCTTCGCTTCTCGATCCGTGAAGGCGGCCGCACCGTCGGCGCCGGGGTTGTCAGCTCGATCTCGAAGTAATATAGACGCAGTCGAAACGGGCCGGCCGGCCCCCTCGGGGGTCGGCCGGTTCGCTTTTGTCATAGGTTAGAAGGCGGCACTTTCGCCGCACGGCTCTTTCGCATCGGTGCAGGACATGGAAACGCAGAATATCCGTATTCGCCTCAAGGCTTTCGATCATCGTGTGCTCGATCAGGCCACTGGCGACATCGCAGACACCGCCCGCCGTACCGGCGCGCTCATCCGTGGCCCGATCCCGTTGCCCACCCGCATCGAGAAGTTCACCGTGAACCGCGGTCCTCACATCGACAAGAAGTCGCGTGAGCAGTTCGAGGTGCGTACCTACAAGCGTCTGCTGGACATCGTCCAGCCGACCCCGCAGACCGTCGATGCACTAATGAAGCTCGACCTCGCGGCAGGTGTTGATGTCGAGATCAAACTGGCCTAAAGGGCCTGCAGCGCGCGGGAGTCGAATCGCTCCCGCGCTTCTCGTTTTTCCGGCCAACCGGCCCGGATGACGAACTGACAGGGATACCGGCCGTGATCCTTCCTGGATCCGGTGCCCGAGTCCCCGCCATTCGCAGTAATGCGGAACTCTGGCCCTGGCGGGGGCTATGTCTGATTTGGGCTGGGGGCTCCGGTTGACGCCGGGGCTTTTTTCGTGGGCACGCTCGCCGCTAACGCGAGCCTCTGTTGTGGAAGGAACGGATCATGCGCACAGGCGTGATCGCTAAGAAGATGGGTATGACCCGCCTGTTCCAGGAAGATGGCCGGCACGTTCCGGTTACTGTCCTGGCACTGGAAAATGTTCAGGTTGTCGCTCGCCGTGAGATGGATCGTGACGGTTATGTCGCGGTGCAACTCGGTGCCGGCTCTGCGAAGCCGAAGAATCTCTCGAAGCCGGAGCGCGGCCATTTCGGCAAGGCCGAAGTGGAGCCGAAGGCGATCCTCGCCGAGTTCCGCGTGTCGGAAGATGGCCTGCTTGACGTTGGTGCCGAGATTTCGGCGGACCATTTCGTCGCCGGTCAGCTCGTCGACATCTCCGGCAAGACCCAGGGTAAGGGTTTTGCGGGCGGCATGAAGCGTTGGGGTTTCGGCGGTCTCCGCGCGACCCACGGCGTGTCCGTCTCGCACCGCTCGCTGGGTTCGACCGGTAACCGTCAGGATCCGGGCCGCGTCTTCAAGAACAAGAAGATGGCCGGTCATATGGGTGACAAGCAGCGCACCCAGCAGAACCTCGAAATCGTGCAGACCGACGCCGAGCGTGGCCTCCTCTTCGTCCAGGGC
>NZ_JAGMXV010000206.1 GCF_018006725.1 Rhizorhabdus sp. | reverse complement strand
GCCCAACAGGTGGTGACATGCTTGAGGTGGTCGGATCGGCCAGCGGCATGTGAAGAGGATTGGCCGAACCTCCGCCCCCTCCCCGAGCGACAGGCCGAGATCGCCGTCGACCTTTGGTATGACGAGGATGCGATGTGCCGTATCCGCAAGGGGTTCTTGCCCGTCGATCAGGACGAGAAATGGTTTATCTGGTTCCGCGACAACGTGCTCCACCTTCACCGCAGTTGGACCGGAATCTGCATCCACGAGGTGCGCTTCATACAAGGGGCGGACGGATGGAGAGCCGCTACCGCTTCGGTGAACCGCGACCCCGAGCAATATGGCGCCACTGACGACGATGAGGATCGGCGCGTCTTAGTTGAGATGATCGACCTTCACTTGTTGAGCGAGGATAATGAGCATCCGCAGCCCTTTGGCGCGCCGGCGCTGGCGCCGCAGCCCAACTACCTTGGCTCGCCCAAAGTCGTAGCAGGTTTGATTCACACCGTTGTTCAGAGCGCCATCGAGCACGCTCACGGCAATAATAACTTCAACGGCGTCTGGAACGTGGTCTGGCAATTGAGCGGGGAGATCGCAGAGGGCGACGCTTATGTGCGAATACCGGGCTGGCACACACCCTCAAGCTTGGGTCAGGCGTTGCTCAAGGCCTTCCGAATTATGCCGGAGCCGCTATCGGACGATGATCTGCAATATCATATCTCGGAAGCCTTGATGACCATCTACCTCAAGGTGCGGGAGCTATTGGTCGCATTTTCAGCCGATCCGGTAGCAGAATGGGAGCGCCACGCGCTCCCCCAGATAAACGCACTGCATCAATGGGCCATCACCGTTTTCCTCGGAACTAACGACCTCCTGTCACCAGGGATCGATGTCGAGGATTTTCGGTGGAAAGCCTCTACCGCGTAGGCCTTTCGAATTGCCCGATCTGGATGTGTACGGCCTTGTTTTTCGGAGAGCCGGCAAATACCCCTTACCTCGGGGGTAAAGTTTTGTGTCTCAAAGTTTCTTCGACCAGCCCATCCTGAACTCGCCTTATGAGCCGCCGTCGCGATACCACGCGCTGGACGGCGAGGGGCAGCCACTCGACCAACCCCCCATAGTTGGCCGGCGCCCCTGCGATTTCATCACGCCGGTGCCGAAGCCCAAACGGCGGAGCGGGAAGGCGGGTCAAACCGCCCTGATGTTCGAGGACGAGGCCGGTATCTCGTCGGATGAGCAGGAATATAACCCCAAGCCCATCATCAACGAGATCCGCGCGCATGTCGCAACGTGGCGCGCGCTGCCGAATGATCGCGATTGGGGCGTCACCCCCAGCACGGCGAGGCTGCTCCACCATTGGCGCCGCACCGAAGTGGAGGGCCTGCGCCCCTTCTTCTGTCAGGTCGAGGCGGTCGAAACGGTAATCTGGCTGACCGAGGTGGCGCGCACGCAGAAGCGCTATGCCCACCTGTGGCAGCATATCGAAGCGGCGAACAAGCAGGCCGGCGCGGACCTGATCCGTATCGCGATGAAAATGGCCACCGGTGCGGGGAAGACCACCGTGATGGCCATGTTGATCGCGTGGCAAGCCATCAACGCCGTGCGCTCGCCGACAAGCAGCTTGTTCAGTCGTGGCTTTCTGCTGGTGGCGCCCGGCATCACGATCCGCGATCGGCTACGGGTGCTGCTGCCCGACGATCCTGATAATTATTATCGCCATCGCGACATGGTGCCGTCCGACATGCTGCCGGAGATCGCCAAGGCGAAGGTGGTCATCGCAAACTACCACGCCTTCAAGCGACGCGAGACCATGGACGTGTCCAAGGTGGGCAAGGCGTTGCTCCAGGGACGTGGCGAGGCACCGACCACGATCGAGACCGAGGGACAGATGCTTCAGCGCGCCTGCGGCGATCTGATGGCCCTGAAAAACGTCGTCGTCATCAATGACGAGGCGCATCACTGTTATGAGGAAAGGCCGCAGGGAAGCGTCGAGGAGCTTCCCGACGCCGACAGCAAGGCCGAGGCGAAGGAGAATAAGGAGGCCGCCCGGCTCTGGATCAACGGCATCAAGGCTCTCCGCCGCAAGGTTGGGGTCCGCGCCGTCTATGATCTGTCGGCGACGCCTTTCTTCCTCGCCGGCTCCGGATATGTCGAAGGGACGCTCTTTCCGTGGGTGGTCAGCGACTTCTCGCTGATGGACGCGATCGAGTGCGGCATCGTGAAGCTACCCCGCGTTCCGGTCGCTGATAACCTCCCGATCGCTGACATGCCGATCTACCGGAAACTGTGGGATCACATCGGGAAGGAAATGCCCAAGAAGGGCGCGAAGAAGTCGGAGGATCTCGACCCGCTCAAGCTGCCCACCGAGTTGCTGACGGCGCTCGACGCGCTCTACAATCACTATGCGAAGGTAGATGAGGAATGGCGCCGGGCGGGCATCCCGGTACCGCCGGTGTTCATTGTGGTGTGTAACAACACTTCCACCTCCAAGCTGATCTACGAATATATATCCGGCTGGGATCGGCCCAACGCCGATGGCGAGATGGTAAACGTCCATCGCGGTCATCTCCCCCTGTTCCGCAATTATGACGAGCACGGCAATCGCATCGCTCGCGCGCCGACCTTGCTCATCGACAGCGCCCAGCTTGAGAGCGGCGAGGCGCTCGATGCCGATTTCCGCAAGATGGCCGCCGCCGAGATCGAACAGTTCCGTCGCGAGAAGCAGGAGCGCACGGGGCTCTTGCAGGATGCCGATGCGATCGACGCCGCCGAATTGCTGCGCGAAGCGATGAACACGGTGGGGCGCGTTGGCCGCCTCGGTGAGAATATCCGCTGTGTCGTATCGGTCTCGATGCTCACCGAAGGGTGGGACGCCAACACCGTCACCCACATTCTTGGCGTCCGCGCTTTCGGTACGCAGCTTCTTTGCGAACAGGTCGTCGGTCGCGGCCTGCGCCGCCAGTCATACGAGTTGAACGAGGACGGGCTGTTCGATGTCGAATATGCCGACGTGCTCGGCATCCCCTTCGATTTCACCGCCAAGCCGGTGATCGTGAAGGTGACCCCGCCCAAGGTCGTCACACGCGTTCATGCGGTAAAAGAGCGCGCAGCACTGCGGCCTGAGCTGGAGATCGCCTTCCCCCGCGTCGAGGGCTATCGCGTCGATCTGCCCGACGAGCGGATCAGCGCAAGCTTCACCGAGGATAGCCGCCTCGTCGTCGATCCGGCGATGATCGGGCCGTCACGTGTCACCATGCAGGGCATCGTCGGTGAGAGCCAGGAGCTATATGCAGCCGGCGTCGGCGATCAGCGCCCGAGCGCCATCGCCTATTCGCTTGCGGCTCATTTGCTGAAGCGCTTCGGCAGCGGCGATGGCAGCAACCTCCCGGTTCACCTCTTCGGCCAGATTCGCCGCGTCGTGCGCGAATGGCTCGACGGTGGCTATCTCGTCCTCAAGGGCGTGCCGATGGGCGTGCTCGATTATCTTGAGATCAGGGATCAGGCGGCGGAGCGGATCTTCCTCGCCTGCCAACGCTACGAACATGGGCCGAGGGCTATCAAGGCGATCCTCGACCCGTACAACCCGAAGTCGACCAGCCGCTTCGTCAATTTCACGACGAGCAAGGATACCTACGTGACCGACGCGCGCCGCTGCCATGTGAGCCATGTCGTATGCGACAGCACTTGGGAAGCGGAACTCGCCCGCGTGCTCGAAACACATCCGCGCGTCGTCGCCTTCGTGAAGAACCAGGGCCTTGGCCTTGAGGTGCCCTATCGCGACGGTTCGACGCCCCGCCGCTATATTCCCGATATGGTAGTCCGGCTCGACGATGGTCGTGGGCGGGACGACTTGCTCAACCTTCTCTTGGAGACCAAGGGTTACCGAAAGGGGGACGCGCAATTGAAAGCCGAAACCACCAAAGCGATGTGGGTGCCGGGGGTGAATAACCTCGGCACGCATGGGCGCTGGGCATTCGCCGAGTTCTGCGACATGCCCCTGATCGAGCGCGATTTTGATACGCTGGTCGCCGACTTCGTGTCGCAGGCCGCGACCATAGAGACGGCGGCATGAGCGGTTTCCGCGAGCGCTGGGAAGCGCCTCGCGACAGTATGAACGAAGGACAAGAATAATGGCTCGCGTGCCCAAAGGCCCGAAGCAAATCATCACGCTTAACCATGATCGTGAGGCACGGCGGAATATCCCGACAGCGGAGATGGCCGATCTGGCGGCGATGCAGGAGGAACTCGATCCGCTTGCTCCGGCAGCCTATCCGCGCGCTCGCCCGCTGGCGGAGGGGGAGGTGCGAGAGCGCGATGAAGACCTCGATCCACAGATCGTCTGGAACGGCGCTCGCATCCGGCTGACGAAGGACCAGGTCGGGCAGCTTATCGAAACCGGCGAGATCGAGATCGGCGACGCCCAGCTAGTGTGGCGGGGTAAGGACAGGCAGGATTGGTCCGACCTGATTGTTACCGCGCCGCCACTCTACATTCAGGAGAAGGTACACCCCAAGGCGATCATTGATGATCTCGTTCGGCAGACGAAGGTTGCCAAGGCAGATGCCAGCGACGCGCCGGACCTCTTCGCTGATTTCAACGGTCTGACCGACCCGATGGCGCGGACCGAGTTCTACCAGCACGATCAGCACTGGTCGAATCGGATGATCCTTGGAGACAGCCTTCAGGTGATGGCCAGTCTTGCTGAGCGAGAGGCGCTGAAGGATAAGGTGCAGGCGATCTATTTTGATCCGCCCTATGGCATCAAGTTCAACTCAAACTGGCAGGTCTCGACGCAAAATCGTGATGTTGCCGATGGAAAGCAGACCGATATCAGTCGCGAGCCCGAGCAAGTGAAGGCGTTTCGCGATACATGGAAGGATGGCATCCACTCCTACCTGACATATCTCCGTGATAGACTGACGGTTATGCGAGAGTTGCTCACCGCGACCGGCTCGATATTCGTCCAAATCGGCGACGAAAATGTGCATCGTGTCCGAGTACTGCTCGACGAAGTGTTCGGTGAAGCTAACAGGGTTGCAATCATCCTGGTTAAGAAAAAGGGAAATCAAAAAGGGGGTAAGATTGAAGAAATAAATGACTATATCCTGTGGTATTACCGCAATATAAAGCATGGAAAATATCATCAACTTTATGAAAGCGCGCTAGATGAAACGGAGATTACGGCCCAGTTCAATAATGTCAGGCACCCTGGACTTGGCGATCTATCTGTTTCCACTCTCGGGAAATTGGACGGTGTCGGAAACTTATATAAGTTTCAACCGAGCGAGCTGATTGCCCGTCATCCCGGTGCTGAATTATTCACCTCAAGCGATTTGGCTGTGGGCGGCGTTCGGAAGAACCAGAGTCATCTTTTCCATTACCAAGGGAAGGCTTACGATCCCGGCCTAAAACGCGGGAATTGCTGGAAGCATACGGTAATTCCCGATGCGAACGGTAGTGATGGGATGACAAGGATTGCGCGAGCAGCGCGCATCTATATTGGCGAGAGCCAAATCCGCTACTTGAGGAAATACAGCGATTTCGGCCTGCAAGCCGTATCGAACTGGTGGGATCGCTTCGGCGGTGCCTCCGACAGGGTTTACGTCGTTCAGACGAGCGACCGCATAGTAGAGCGTTGCCTTCTCATGGCGACCGATCCCGGTGATCTTGTGCTCGACCCTACCTGCGGCTCAGGCACCACCGCCTATGTTGCCGAGCAATGGGGCCGCCGCTGGATCACCATCGATACCAGTCGCGTAGCGCTGGCGCTCGCCCGCGCGCGCATCATGGGCGCGCGATATCCTTGGTATCTGCTTGCCGATAGCGTTGAGGGGAAGCGCAAAGAAGCCGAAATCAGCGGCAAACCCCCGAACGATGCGCCGACGTGGGGCGACGTGCGGCAGGGCTTCGTCTATGACCGGGCAGCACATATTACTTCTTCCGTAATAGCCAACAATGCCGAGATCGACGTGATCTGGGAGAAGTGGCAGAAGCGGCTGGAGCCGCTGCGCGCTGAACTGCAGCAGGCAACGGGCACCAACTGGCAAGAATGGGAAATCCCGCACCATGCTGACCCGACATGGCCCTCCAACGTTGCAAGCCTTCATCAATCTTGGTGGGAAGCGCGGGGCGCGCGTCAAAAGGAAATTGATGCATCCATCGCGCGCGCAGCGGATATCGAGTATCTTTTTGACAAGCCCTATCCTGACAACAGCCGTGTGCGCGTGGCGGGGCCGTTCACCGTTGAAAGCCTTTCCCCGCATCGTATCGTGCCTGCCGATGCCGAGGAGATGATCGATATCGCCGATCGCGCTGCTGAAAAAAAGAAGCGCGGCCCGTTTTCATTGTCCGAGACCGATTTCGCCGGGATGGTGATAGAGCATCTGAAAACGGCAGGTGTTCACCAGCAGGAACGCGCCGACCGAATCGAGTTTGTCAGCCTTTCCCCCTATGCAGGCCGAGGCTATATAGGGGCAGATGGCCGGTTCATGGAAGGCGAGACGGAGCGTCGCGCCGCGATCTTCATCGGGCCCGAGTTCGGGACCCTCTCCCGCGTAGATCTCACCGCAGCGGCGCGAGAGGCTGCTGAGGCCCGGTTTGACGTTCTGATCGCCGTCAGCTTCGCCTTCGACGCCCATGCCTCCGAACTCACCCGGCTCGGCCCCTTGCCAATCCTCAAGGCTAAGATGAACCCCGATCTGCACATGGCCGACGAGTTGAAGAATACCGGCAAGGGCAACCTCTTCACCGTGTTCGGCGAGCCGGACATTGACATTCTGGAGGAAGCCGATGGGCGCATCGCAGTGCGCGTGAACGGCGTGGACATCTACGACCCCAATACCGGCGAGGTTCGATCCAACGACGTCAAGGGTATCGCAGCGTGGTTCATCGACACAGCCTATAATGAGGAGAGCTTCTTCGTCCGCCACGCTTATTTTCTCGGCACGAACGACCCCTACAAGCAGTTGAAGACCACCCTGAAAGCCGAGATCGACAAGGAGGCATGGGCGACGCTGAACCGCGCCACCTCCCGCCCTTTCAATCGACCCGAAAGCGGGCGCATCGCCGTCAAGGTCATCAACCACTTCGGCGACGAGGTGATGAAGGTCTTTGGGGTTTAAGATGCGCGGAGACGAAGGAGCCGCCTTCCTCGCCGATTTCGCCGCGCTGAAGCAGGCGGTCGAAGATTCCCCGGAAAAATTGGCATCCTCCTGGCGTGATCGAGGGGAGATTCAATCTCTCTGTGACCGGCTGGATGGCTATCGCAGGTCATTTGAAGCCGGAGAAGAATGGACGCCGGTGCCATTCACCGCGCATGTGCCAGCCGGGGCTTCACGGGCGCGTCGCGAGTATGACGAACGATGGCGCTCGGTTGTCGCGAATATCGCCGATCGCGATCTGCTCGATCTGCTCGCCGGACTGATGTCATCTTTCGAAATTGAGACGAGCGATCCCACGGGAGACCCTCTCGCCGTCAATATCGAAGATTGGAAGGCGCGGGCCACCGAAGATGCCAGCAATGTGCGATATGCCTTCACCGCGTTGGCCGACCGGCGGGCGCAAGACGAGTACGACGATTTCGATTGGGTGGATGATAGCGTCCGTAGCTGGGATCGCCTGATGGGCGCGGTCGGCCTCGATCTCCATGGCGCCTTTTGGCGGCGGCGCGCTATCCCTCACATACTTTTTCCAACCCATGTTTCGAACCAATATGGCGGCAGGCAGATTTCCATCTACCGCCGCCTTCTCGATGCGGGACGAGCTTTTACCTTCGGGGCGCCGCTGGCGGCCTTGGCGATGCAGCGGGCGGTGCTGGAGGAGCTCCTCAAGAGGCACTGGGGATCGGACAGGGGTCACATTCGGGATGCGGACCTCCCGACCAATATGCACGATGCTCGGGCGGAACGGCTCAAGCGCATCGCGAATATCGCGCTTCACAAAAACCCCGACAACCTCGCGGGCGATGAACTGGATCGCGAGATCATCAAGAACTTTCTTTTGTTGCGCGAATTGATTGAGGCCAGCCCGGAATGACGACGTCGTAGCCGAGTGTTTGCAGGCGGTGTGGTGGGAG
>NZ_JAGMXV010000205.1 GCF_018006725.1 Rhizorhabdus sp. | reverse complement strand
CGCGAGCAGGAGGAAAGACTTGATCGGATGTCCTATATTGGCGCCGTATCGAAAGCTCCATTCGGCCTCGCGCTGACGAGCGTCGTCGTGGAAGCGCTTCGGTCAGTCGGGAACCATGCGGAGCTGGACGTGGCGCCGTCGCCCCAGACCCGCGAAAATGGCAGGCGGTGGTGCGCGTTGATGAGGACGGCCAGCGCCGCTCGGTAGCTGTCATCGCGGATATAGGCGTCATGGGTCCACAGGAGCTGATCGCGCGTGACGCCCTGGCTCGCGGCCGCCATGCGCGACAGGCCGAGATTGGTTGCGTCGGCGAGGATCGTGGCGAGCAGCGCGTTTTCATTGGGGCACGCCTCGCCGGTGCGCAGGTTGGTGAACGCTGCGAGAAAGCCGGTTTCCTGCGCCACCTCATGCAGCAGCTCGGTGATGCGGATGCGTGGCATCATGGCATCGAGCCGGTCAGCCAGTACTTCGGCATCGGGTGTCGCGATCGTGCGTATCGGCGATATCTGGAGGCGGCCGTCGCGGAACCGCACACCTTCCAGAGCGTCGCGCTTCAGGCGCTGGGCGAATTTCTTCAGCCGCCAGTCCAGTTCGCGGCCCCGCTGTTCGAGCCATTCGCTGGCTGTGGGTGGCAGGCCAAGAGCCGATACGATCGGCTTGGCCTTCGGATCGCTGAGCAGGTAGCTGTCGAACCGGCGGTATCCCGCCGATCGCTCCACCCAGACATCCCCGGACCGCAATTTGTTGCGCAGATGCGCGATCGTTGCGATCTCCCAAAGCCTCCGGTTGATCTTGCCGTCATCGCCAACAACGATTTTCCGCCATTCCTTGCGGAAGGGCATCGGAGCGTCGGGAGGCAGATCGCGTTTGCCCGACCTGTTGAGGTCGCGCAGCATCTCGACAGCGGCGATCGTCTTCGCGCTGCCCTTTCCCGCCCTGAACTGGAGCGCTTCAAGCAGATCAGGGGCGAACTTACGCAACGTCGCATAGCGATCGGCCGCGACCGTCAACGGGTCGAGGCTCGCGGTTTCCGCGATCGTCGCTACTTCTGGTCTGGCCTTCAGGAGGGTGTTCTACCCGACCGAAGCGTCCAGGGCCTCTATCGGATCTTCGCCGGTATCGACTGCATCGGTGAGTGCGTCGATCGTCCTGCGAAAGATCAGCATCAGCCGCGCGACGTTCTTCGACGTGGTGGCATAGCTGCGCGCCTGGGCGTTCTTCGCGCGGGTGAAGATGCTGCCGATCAGCTTGTCCGCCATCTCCAGAGCGCTGTCAGTCAGCCGTTCTTCGAGGTCGAGCAGGAAAGCAACAAGCGTGGCGCGCCGGCGGGAGGGGATATATCGCTCGATCATATAGGCAGGCGAAGCGCGGCCTTCCCTGACATATTGCCGAAATCGGTCCCCATGGATGCGGCCAGCTACGTCGGGAGAAATGCCGATCTTCCGCACTTGCCACAGGCGGTCGAGAATCTGGCGGATGTGATCGGGTTTGGCCGCGACGGGAATGGTCTTGAGCAAAGCAAGCTGGCTCATGCCGTCGGCGTCGTCAAAGAGCTGGTCGAGGGCGTGGACCTGTTCGGCGCTGAGATCGGCGATCAGGGCATAGGCGGCCTGCTTACGGGCACGCGCACGTCCCGCGCTGCTGGCGCGTTCGATGGTGGAGATGGACGGCAACAGAATCCGGACCTCGCGAAGGGCGGTGGCGACGCCGGTCGCGATCGTCATCCCCTTGTCGGTCGCCCATGCCGTTTTCGCGGCCGCTTCGATCATGAAGGGAATATCGGCGCGGGTCGCCCCCCGAAGTCCCAAGCGCACCGCCAACACACGGGCATGATCCGTCATTGTCTGATCTCGCGCCGCATAGTTGGCCAGGTCGGTTACGTGCAGTCCAAGTTGCTCCGCGACGAAGGCGGCGAGATCATGGGGTATCGCTCCCCTGTCCTGTATCAACTGCGCAAGCGTGATGCCCGGGTGCCGCAAGAGCGCGAGTTGCAGCGCGACGCCCAACTGGTTCCGTTGCTCCCGTCGCGCGCCGATGATCTCGATATCCGAAGGCTCGAAGGTGTAGAGCCGTGCCAAGTGGTCGCGATCAGTCGGGATGGCGAGGATCTGGTCGCGCTCGCTCTCGGTCAGGAGTTGATGCTTGCGCTTCGTCATGCCGATTCCCGTCCACAAAAGGTCATCTGTGCCTATGGACAGCCATGAGTAAAGAGACATAGTATGTGGACGGACATGGATTGGGCAAAGCGGTCGCCCTTCATAGCGTCCAGAGAACGACCGTTGGGGAGACGCACGGCATGGGCGATATTCTGGGCTATGCCCGCGTCAGCACCGGCGATCAGGATGTTTCGGGCCAAACCATGCGACTGGAGAAGGCGGGCGCCATCAAGGTGTTTACCGACGTCATGTCGGGCAAGAGCATGGAGCGGCCCGGTCTGGCCGAACTGATCGCCTATGCGCGTAAGGGTGATACCCTAGCGGTGGTCCGCCTCGATCGGCTCGGGCGCTCGTTGGCCGAATTGCTCGCCACGGTCGAGACGCTACGCGGCCAGGGCATCGCTCTTCTGAGTCTTGAGGAAAAGATCGACACATCGTCGGCCGCCGGCGAACTCATCTTCCATGTGTTCGGGGCCATTGCCCATTTCGAGCGACGGCTGATTTCCGAGCGGACCAGGGACGGCATCGCTGCCGCACGCGCCAAGGGCAAGCAGCCTGGCCGTCAGCCGCTCGACATGTCCAAGGTGGATGCCGCGATCAAACTGGTTGAAGCCCGTATCTCGCCGACCGAAGCGGCGCGGCAACTCGGCATCGGCCGATCGACTATCTATCGCGAAATGCGCCGCCTTGGCGTGGAAAGGCCTGCCTGAATGTCCAGACCGAAATCCGCTCACGATCTTTCCGGATTGATGAAGTACTTGGGCCGTGCGCCCTGGGACGAGATGATGGACGAGATGCTCGTCGCGCATCTTGGCCCGGCCTGCGATGCGATGGATCTTGAGCCTGATGATATATTCGACATCATCGGCGATCATTGGGAGGCGCAGCTGTGGGGCTGTGCTTTCGAAGACTTGCTCACACAGGAACTCGAGCCTGAAGGCCTCAATCTCGTCGATGAGTATCTCAAGCGCCGGGGCTGGAACGAGAAAGCGCCGAACAAGGCTTACATGCGCGCACTGCGCGATACGGTGATGTCGCTCTATGAGGTTAGCGAGGTCGTCCCCGGGCAGTCGATGACCTTGCGGGATCTTCTGCGCGATATTGCGCCGGTCACGGTGCGCGAACATAGCGCAACGCAGACCCTTGTTAACTGGGACAAGATCGCCGCACGGGTCATCGAGGTGAATGGCCGCCATGGGATTTCCGGCGCCTTATTACCGTTCAGCGCGGACGGCGCCGGGCGAGTGATCGAGGCCTTTTCCCAACTTGAAGACGATGGGCCAGGTACTGACCGACTGTCCCCTCCCGAAAGGGAGGGCCTCCTAAAAGCGTCAGGTCCGATTTTCACCAATATCTGGCTGCTTGATTGTCTGGGCAAGGCCATGTCCGGCAGCGTGCCGGAAATGGTCAATGCCGATGGCGATGATCTTGTGTTCCACCGTATCGTGTTCCCCCTGGCGAAGGGCGTGATCGGCAAGAGCGTGGTTCGCAGGCTGAACGCGGCGCAATGGCTGGAACCTGCGAGCGATACGTTCTGGAACTGGCTGGCGCCAGTGACGAAGAACAGGAAACCACGAACGACCAAAGGCGGGCAGGCTTTTGTGACAACCATGGAGGACGGCACACCTGTTTTTGCCAATGTCGAACTGGTGGGTCGCAAACTGATCGTTGAGGTCAATAGCGCCGCCCGCGCGGAGCAAGCGATCACGCAGATGCGCGAATGGCTCGGTGATTGCGTGAGCACACCTATGACCGAAATTCGGACTATGGCCCAGTTCATGGCCGATGACGCCGCCCGCGCTCCGCAGGAAGAGCCGCTCGATATCCCGTCGGACGAAAGGGAGCGCATCGTTCATGAGATGCTGACACGCGAATATACCAAAACGCTTGATGAAGCGGTGCCCGCCCTCGGCAACAAGACACCGCGGGCTTTGGCCCGTACAAAGGCAGGCCGGGCGAAAGTTGCCGACTGGCTAAAATATATAGAGAATGGTGCGGCAAAATCCGGGACTGGCGAGCCAATGGCCACCTATGATTTTACGTGGATGTGGCAAGAGCTGGGGCTGATCGACTTCCGCCGTTGACCGCCCTCACATCGCCGTTCTGGTATTGTTCGGGCTTAGCGTTGTCTGGCGTACCATCCACGCGATGCCCTCCGGTCGCGCGCATCCTCGGGCAGGTCGGCGTGAAAGCGGGCGCGGCGACGACCGGTGAGAAAGCAGTTCTTCATCACGGTCCGGGTCCAGGCGGCGAGGCTTGTTCCCGCCGCGAAGCTGGCGCGCGCGGTCCAGCACCGAAGCATGGTGTCCTGCAGAAGGTCGTCGGCATCGGCGCCCCCTCCAGTCAGTCGCCGCGCATAGGCGCTGAGCGACGCCGCCTGCTCGATCAGCGCTGCTCCGAACGCATTGTCGGGCATGGCGATCGGCAAGGGAACACGGGCAGGTATATCGGACGGCATCTCATTCTCCGGGCAGGGCTCTCCTGCCCCTCAAGCGATATAGGGTGCGGGCGCCGATGTTTCCGGCCAGACCGCTTCAAGGCCCGCTTCGTCCCGTCCCGGTCGATCGGGGCTGCGCCCGTGCTATAAGGCTCCCATATCGCGATCGGAGAGAGACGATGGAGCGCCTGTTCCCGCGCGCCTTGATAGCGTGCATTCGTGAGGCTCGGCCGCCGACGCCGCAGGAGCTTGCATCGATGGCCGAGAAGATCTGGCACGAGGCTTTTCCAGAGCGTCCATTTCGACGCGAGCGCGCCATGACCATCGCCGCCGTAGCGCTCACAGGCGAACGCCAGACGTGCAAGGGACCGCCGGCATCCTGTCCCGCTGAACCATTTCCGGCTAGAATGCGGAGCGCTACGGTCGGCCGATGGTCGCCAGGGCTGTCGTCCAGGAGAGGATGCGCCGCTTGAGCCGGCAACATGCTGGCCGTAGCACCGGCCGGTTTCTTCAAGCAGCCGATGTGGCGGTGGCGGCTCAAATCTCGGTGGGCACCGGCTTGTAAGGCACTCCGATCCGGGTTTCGGCCGTGCCGCGCCGCCGCAGGGTCGCGGCAATGTGGCGGTCGGCCGCCGCGCGATCGATGAAGGCGTGCCGCTGGGCCTGGCCGTGTGAGCCGATCCGGCCCCAGCGGGTTTCCACAACGATCATGCCGAAAAGATCGAGGCTCGCGGTGATGCTGTAGCGCCGGCGGATGTTGCGCGCCGGATCGAGCGCCACCAGCTCGATCGGCTCGGGCAAGGACAGGTTCGCGCCATTCATGGCGCGGAGCCTACGAATTATGCCTCTCCAAGTCCGGCGACTTTCTTGAATCAATGGCACGCCGGTGATTCAAGAAATCGATGGTTCCTCGAAGCGTTACCGCGTCTGCGGGAGTGCGCGACGCTTCTGGCGCTGTTCGAGCCAGGTGGTGAACGCCGACTGGGTGCAAACGTCCAAGGGTTCATAGGTGCCCGGCGCAACACGCCGAAACAGCATGGGGCCGGTCCGAACGGTGCTTCGGCCGAGAGACACCTGGCAGCTATTCCCGGTCATTCCGCACCGGCCACCTATGTTCATCACCGGACTGGTGCGGATGCGAATTGGTCCCGAGACGCGGCCCTTCGTGATGCTGATAACGCGCGCGGGGCGGCTCTGCTCGATCTTATGCCCGGGCCTGAACCATGGTCGTGCTCGTCCGTCCGACCCGCACCAGAAACTGCGCGGTGCCGTCACCGGCGCCCGCCCTATCTCCAACTCACCAACAAGATCGGCTTTGGTGAACGCCGCGCGTCCCGCTGCCTCGATATTGTCGGGCAGGATGCAGGAGCACGCCATGGCGGGCGTGGACGCGCTCAACGCCGCACCGGCCAGAGCCGTGCCGATCGCTCGCGATAGCGACACCATCATCATACCGGGAGGCTACGCCCGCACGGCTGAACGGAGCATGGCCTGAGTGCGCCTATGGAATCGCTGTCGGATCGGCGATGCGCCCGAAAAACAGCACCGCGCCGCTCTTTCGGTCTCGCAGGGTGGCAAGGAAAGGACGATCGACCACCATCTCCGGCACCTGAGGCTCTATCCGCGCACTGGTCACGACGATCTTGACTGCGGTTGCCGCCGCCGCCTCGGTGCCCTCCTCATCGACGCGCAGGAAGGTCGCGTGCGCCACGTCATCGATCGCGAGGCGCGCACCGCTGGCGAGCCCCGACAGGTCCGCACGCTGCTGGTCGAAGGCGCTTGGCATGCCCGCTGCGATCAGCGCTGCCTTCACGCTCTCATCGAACCTCGCTTCGAAGCGGGGCAGAACGATCCGCATCTCGCGAGCCTGCTCCGCGGACAGGTCGAAACGATCATTGCCGCCCTGCTCGCCGGCGAAGAAATCGACACCCTTCAGCTCACGCTCCCAGCGGCGCAGGGTTGCCGCGTCACGTGGCAGGAAAATCTCCATCACGAAACGACCGTTGCGACCATAAGGCAGCGCGATCGCTTGCCCTTCCCGGGTCTCGCGGTAGTCGAACCGGCCAATCCGCTTCATCATCGTGATCGGGATGCGCGTGCCGTCGCCACGCGTGAAGGACCGCGTTTCCGTCTCCTCGAACGGCACCTGCCACTTCGCCTTGAAGTAAAGCGCGTTGGTCAGCACAGCGGCGGTGTCATCCCCGAAGCCGCTCGGAGAGACGATCTCCGAAATCCTGCCCTTCGTCTCGCGCGAAACCCAGCCATTGATCCGCTCGGCCGCTCCGGTGGGATCACCAGCATAATCGACGGTTTCCGGAGCCGCTCCGAAGCCGGCATGCGCCTCGGCGACATACTCGTCCCGGACCGGCAATCCCTTCGCCAGCCACAGCGCGTTCGCGATGCCGAGCGCGGTATCGGCATCGCCGGTGTCGTTAAGCTGGGCATTGTAGGATTTGATGAGCGCAGGGACGTTGCGGGACGAATCCCAACCAAGCACGCGGCCAATCTCCTCGCGCGTGGCGCCCCGCGCGCCAAGGTAGGCGAGCCCCAGGCCCTGCGACAAGCTGACCGGGGAGATGAACAGATTGGCGTTTGCATCGGCCTTCGCTGCCAGGTGCGGGTAGACCTTGACGGTCATTAACGCCGCGCCATAGGTCAGGTCATGCGGCAAAGCCTCGGCGTCGGGCCGGGACAGGCTTGTAGGAAGCGAGCCGGGACTCGGTGCCGGGTCGCGCGTCGCACAGCCACCAAGCGCGAGGATGGCAAGAAGCGGGTATGACAAGGCTGTTTTAGGCATGGCTCTCCCTAAAGGCTTGGCTGCTGATCGTAGAAATCGACCTGCATCCGCATGGCTCCGAGCGGTTCCACGAAATGCGGCTGTTCGGGCAAGATCAGCCCTGGCCGGTCAGGTGTAAGGACCACCTCCGAGGCCGGGTCGAGATAGGTGAGCTTCAATCTCCCTTCGATGACCCGGATCACGCCCCACACACCGGCCTTGGTGCGATGTTCGGAGCGCAGGGCAGCGGGCAATGTCGCCTCATCGAATATGGGCGTCGAGCGGTAGGGAATCACCATTATCTCTTCACTCCCACCTGGATCGTGCATCGCACCGGCTGATCCGCCTTCCTTGCCGCTTGCCGGCATCCTTCGATCTTTTCACGATTGTCGCGCAGCAACCTGTCGGCCGCGACGATCGCCTCCCAGCTCGCCGGTGACGCGCTCGCCATCAAATGCTGCCCGGCATCCCACGGTGTCGCCTCGGCAAGAGCCCGCGTCGCCATGCGTTCGGGCCATTGCCAGCTCGCCGGCGCGATCTCGCGCGCGACCATACCGGGAAGGAAGGACCAGAAGAGGATGCCGATAAGCAACCCGCTCAACCCGAACCATAGTTGACGGTCCTTCTGATCCCGCGCCGTCAGCGCCGATTGAACGACGGTGCGCAGCTCGCGCCCCTGCTGTTTCATCTCGTTGGTGGCGGTGGCGAGGGCGGCATGATCGGCGCTGCGAAGGTCGGCCGCCGCTCGATTG
>NZ_JAGMXV010000204.1 GCF_018006725.1 Rhizorhabdus sp. | reverse complement strand
ACCGCGTCGAGCGGGCCGCCGCAGGCCCTCTCGTGAGAAATCGAGCCCGTCGCCCGGCGCGCGTCGAAGCGCCTCGGTCCAGCGCGCACGGGCCGCTGTGCCCAATAGCTTCGCGCCGGCCTGCGCAGCCGCCTCGGGGCCACTCGCAAGCAGCCGCAGAATGGGCATCACGACCGGTCTTGGATCGCCTGCGTCGGCGCGGCGGCCGGTCGCCTCGTCAAGCGCGCGCTGCCACTGATCAATCTCGAACAGCGCCGCACCAGGCTGGAGGCCGAGCGACCAGTCCGCAGGCAAGTCGGCCAAGGCACGGCTTCGACCCGCGGCATGGCCGAACAGTCGCCGGAGGCGATCCTGGCCAAGCCCGTTGAGCAGGACGTCGGCAAGTGCGGCGCACGCTTGTCCCTCGCGCGATGCGAGGACCGGCACGCCGTGCGAGAAATGGAGTGGGAGATCCGCGTCCGCGACGAGAACCAGGAAGTGCTCGTCCCAGTCCTCGGTGGCCGTGGCACAGATCGCGATCTCATCGGGTCGCGCGCGGCCAGAGGCAATGAGTTCACGCATCCAACGTAGCGCTTCGACTGCTTCGGCGCGCGGGTTCGCGCAGGAAACTAAGGATATGTCCGCAGCCATCTCGCGGTCGCTGGTAATTAACTGGCCCGGAAACCAGTTCGCATCGGAGGTTCCAGGATTGCGCCAAGCGAGTGGGACCGTCTTCGCGAGCGTCGCAAGAAGCGGACGCCAGACCGATGCAATCTCACTGAGCTGATCGATATCGATTGACCCGAGCGCTGCAGCCGCATGGGCCGCGTGCGCAATTGCGGCATCGCGCAAGTCGCGCGGTGTCAGAACCCCTGCTGGGAGGTTGGCGCGAACGCGGCGCTCGACCTCCGCAAGCTCGGCAAGCCGAGCATTGTGGCTAGCGAGCCCCTCAAGATCGAGGTCGGCTTGCCAAACCTTTGCGAGCGTGCGGGCGATTGACCGTGTCGTGCCCGGAAGCTGACGGATACCTTCGAGCTCCGTCAAGCCGCCGGCGGCGAGTGCAGCGCGAATGGCTGGGTCGAGGTCCTGGGATCGCGCCGGTCGGTTAAAGCCTCCGGCGAGACGTGCAGCAAGCAGTGGAAGTGTGAAAATCTGCAGCCCAGAATCCGCTCGCTGTGCGGCAGCGATCCGCGCTGTACGGAATGCAAGCGGCCCTTCGACAACTATCGATCGTCGACTCATTTCCCCTCAGCCGCGACGCTATCATCGCCATGTTCGAAAGTTGCCGGCGTAATGCGAACCTGAGCCGCTCGCCCCTCCTCATGGAACCACAAATCTCTAATTCTCGCGTCATCGCTTGCAGGCAAAGGATTTGCGTCGCGCACGCGAAAGGTCGTGGGAAGGTTCACGGAGGTGCCGAAGACCAGCGCATGCTGCTTCGGAAGCGACGGGAGCCGCTTCAGGACCGCCTCGGAGATGAACGGGGTCATCTGCCGTATATGAGCAAGGTCGTCGGGATTCTGGATTCGATGGATGACGAAATTCGAGCACTGCGAAAGAATGGTCTTCGAGAGTTCACTGGGCCTCTGCGAAGCGGCGAGAATGAACAGCCCGTACTTTCGCCCTTCCTTGGCAATCCGCTCGTAAACTCTGCTGGCGTCTATGGCATAGCGGGATGGCTTCTCCGCGATGTATCGATGCGCTTCCTCAAGAAGCAGATGGATCGGAAACCGATTGCGTGGATCTGCTTGTCGGAGCAGCCGAAAGGCCATTCTAGCGAGCACTGACGCTACGAGCTCGACAACCTCATCCTCCACCGCATTCATGTCGATGATGACGATCTGGTTGCGTTTGACCCAACCCGCTCCGTCGCGTGCCAAACCGAGGAGCTGCTCAAGGAAGTTTTCGAGCGACGGCCCAGCTTGGCTTCCTTGAAGGTCGTAGCGCAGGAACGCATATTCAGGTCGCTCCTCGAGCGACTTAAAACGCGTCAGCATCTGCGAGCAGTAATCTCGGATCTGACGGTTACCGTGAGCCTCCTCGTATAGGATCGCCAGATCGAGCGCCTCTCCCAACGCGGAAAACTCAAAGGGAAGGTTGGCATATGCCGGGAATTTCAAACCTTCGATGATAAATCCGCCGCCATTGGCGTTTCCCAACAAATAGGTTGTTAAACCGGCAGGGTTGGCCATCTGGCCGAAGCCGATTTTGATGAATGGCGCGATCTTTTGATTGTTGATCTCCGGCGTGTTGAATCTTTGCAGCAGACCGACCATGCGATCGTGTTTTGACGGACTGCCTGTGTCGTCACGAAGAATTTGGCTCAGGCAGGTTGCCAGAATGTGGTTCTTGATCCCCTTCAGCTCCGCCGCGCTGCCCGCTGAGAACAATGTTGCCAGCCCGAGCGCCATGCGCAGTATCGGTAGTTGGGTGCGCTCGCTGGCCTGCAGAAGCAGCTCCCACTCTGACTGCTCCAGAAACCAATGGGGCAGACGAAAACGCTCCGTGCGTGCGGTGCCGTCCAGAATGACATGGTCCACGCCGATCTGCTTGCGCTTTGCGAGCGGCGACAGCGCCTTCGCATATTCTCCATTGACGTCGAATACGACGAACGTGGCACCGCGAGCATGGTGTTCTTCCGCCTTTTCGAACAAGGATTGGAGGACCGATGCGACCGTGCAGGACTTCCCGCTCCCTGTGTTTCCCAGGACGGCAGTGTGTCCGCCGAAGAAATCATCGATCCTGACCTTAACGTCGTAACCCTCGAATATGACGGACCGGCCGATCGTCAATGCGCGATAGCGGGTGGCATCAGGTGGCGTGGGTGGAACATTGTCGATCGGGGGTGTAGGCTCCGAAGGATGATCGGTTTCGAAGACTCGATCCAGTTCAGCGTCCAGCGCATACAGTGCGTCGCCGTAGAGTGACGGGAACACGGAGACGCCGAAGCGAAACCTTTCGCGCCGATCTTGAGGCAGCATCCCGACGGGAACGACATCGAGGTACTTCGCCGAAGAAGCCTTATCCAGCTCCCCTTCACTGCGACTAACATGACCAACGTCGCGCTCACGCAGGCCGACGACCTCGACAACCACGTACTCGGTTTGCACCGCGACCATCAGGAACGATCCGAGCCTGGCGACATAGTGAACGTCGTCGAATCCGACGACGGTGAAGTTGTCGGTGCCCGCATGCATCTCGATCACGAAACGGTCGGCCGCGACCGAGACCACCTTGCCGATTGCGCGCTTCCGATCGTCACGACTCATCGTCATCCTCCCCCTTCTGGGGAGCCGCGGCCTCCTTCTTCGGGGCCATCGCCTCGATCACCTTCCGAACGGCGTCATCAATGCGCTCGCTCGGGCGTTGCGGCATGAACTCTTCGATAATGGTGTCGAAGTAATGGGCTTTGCGTCCGGCGCTGCGTCCGGCACCCCCAATGATCCAAATTCGTGGATCATTTAGCGCGCGAAGCTTCGCAATCTCCCCGTCCAAATCTGGATCTACAAAGATCACGAGCCGGAACGTGGGAATCGTCAGGGCCTGATAGATGATATTGTTGATGTGCTCGTCGCCGAAGGCATACCCCATCGTAAATAGCACGCTCTGTTCGCGAACAATGCGTGACTGGAATTCCCGAAACAGATCGGCATAGGGAGACCCAAGGCTCGAATTCTGCTTGGCAGGCGTCGGATAGATCATCACCTTGCCCGGTTCTTTGGAGACGGCCGTTTCTCGGATCGGGAAAAGTCCGTGATCGTCCTCTGTCCAACTAATGGACCCATGAATCTTACACAGATAGACAAAGCCATCGACCGCAGACCACTTGCGGCTGGTGACATCGAGCTGTTCAGCGAGGGCGTACCGAAACGTCGCTGGATTGAACCGCCGTTCGACAACGCCGGAGAAGCCGTTCGTGTATGGCAGGCCGAGCCTATCCATTGCGGTCTCGTTGAAGAGATCGTAGTTCGTGGTGAACACCCAAGGACGCGGAAGAGATCGGTCGCGCAGCACAAGCTTGCGATAGAAGGATTCATAAAGGCCAACGACGGTATGGTCGCCATTCGCGAAGGCGCCGTTCGTGCATTTGGCCCAAAGAAATGTTTGAACCTTCTTGATGATCGATTCGACAGTCTTGAGTCTTGTGGCGGCATCACTCAGCGAACTGCGCACTAAGACGAAGCGCAGGCTGAAAAGAAGCTCCATCAGCCGCTCTAGGTTGCGCGCATACTCCGCGGCACCGAGGTCGATTCCAAACTGCTTCAACAGAGCATCACGTTCGTCGGCTGTCGGGAACGATTGATCCCCTTCCTTCGGTGCCGCCGTGAATTCCTTCGCGAGGGGCGCCATCGTTGGGATGCCGACCTCCTTGTCATTAGCCCACGACGAAGAACAGCCAGCTCCCAGGAGGAACGCCACATTTTTGGCATTCAGTGACTCAGCCAACGCCTTTCTGACAATATCCGCCCCATCAGGCCAATCATAATCAGCCTTCTCACCCTCGACGCCGCGAATAAACTTGAATGTGAGCTTCGATGGCTCCGTCTTGTCTGCATCCGCCACCGCATTCCCCCCAAATCTCTATTTCGCCGCCTCGTTTGCCCGGCGCGCGACATCTGCACTCCGCGCCATGAGGACCTCGAAGGTTTCAGCATCTTCCAACAGCAGACCGTCCTCGACCATGCGACCATAATCTTCTTCCAGCGCCTTCGCGGCATCACCGCCAGGCACGAGCTGCAAACCGCCATTCACGGCAGCCGCATAATCGATCGGACTTCGATCGGCCGCCCTCTCAACGAAGAACATGCCCTTGTGGCGCGCGACCGCGTTCGCCAGCTCCCTATCGGCGAAAGCCGCATCCGCCAGGCCGGCGTCATCCAGACGCGCTATGTCATGCCAGTGGCGTGCGAAGCGATCACCGCGCAGCCGCTGCTGGAGGCAGAAGACGTGGACAGCCGTCGCCTTCTCCCAGAAGGTCCGCTCGGCGTGCATCACGCGCGGCCGCGCTGTTGGGAACGTTACGCCTTCAACCAGGCCGGATGCATCGCATTTGATGTCGCGGAGGCTCGCCGGCTCGCCCGTTGATCGCGCCCCGAACTCCAGCATCACACTCGGTGCGACGTAGCCCGAGCCAGCGGTGGTCGCCTCGTAGTCGACAAACAGCTTCTCGCCTTCCACGCGGACGGCAGCCGCCAACGTCGCGGCAGCCAACGCGTCCGCGACGACCGGCTGCGCGGTGCCCGCCACCCAATCCGGCAAGCGCTTGCGCACCTCGCTCGACCAGCGCTTCTCCTCGCTACGTGTTTTCGGCAACGCCTCGCCGTTGCCGTCCACCAGGTCGGGCGCGATCGCCCGGATGTCGTAGGTCAGGTCGACGTCCTCGGAAAACCGCCGGATGACCCCATAGGCCTTCGACAGTGACGTGCCGCCCTTGAACACCAGATGCTCGCCGAGCGCCGACCCGTAGAGCGTGGCGAGCGCCCAAACCACCCACACATCCTTCTCGAGAAGGTGCGCCGGTCGTCCCGACTGATCGGCCGCGACGCTTAGCGCCTCGCGGCGGTCAGCGACCGGAAGGTGGAGAAAGGCGTCAGCCATGCGCCGCCTTTCCTACGCTGCGCGCGAGCCAGGTCGGAAGCTGCGGCGCTGCCGCGACCAGTTCGCTGAAAGTGGACGGCGAGAGCTTCCGCTTCAACGTTTTCAAGGCGGCTTCCGCTTTCTCCGGCCCAAGCCAGGCCAACGCCCGCACCGCCTCGCCAGCCGGCTTATGAGCCAGGGCGAGTTGCCAGCGCGGAGCATGACGAAGTTCGACAACCTGTTTGCCGAGATTCATCGTTCGGCTGCGGCCGGAGGTTAGATAGACCGACCGAACCGGCACCTGGGTCGTCAGGCCGAGAGTGTTGGCCGCCGCCGCCCCGCTCGGGACGATGACTTCGCCGCGCTGGTTGGCGAGCGCCTCGACCGCTTGCTGGACGGAGGGGGCCCTCGTTCCGAACCGGCTCGTGATGGGACGGAGATAGACGCCGCGACCGGCCCGGATCAGTTGGCCCCGCTCAGTCAGACGCGACAAAGCCTGATCCACCGCGGCGCGATTACCGAGGTGAAGCAAGCTCTTAGCCGCCACGGGCGTACCTTCCGGCAACCCTTCGGCATGCGCGAGAATCTGTTCGGTTAACCGTTGCATGGCCGTTCTCCTGTCAGAAATATACGCGGTTTTCTGACAGTTTTCAAGCCAGCGGACTTGCTGGGGAGCCGTCTATTTCGGCTAGATCAAGGGCGAACCCCTGTCGAGTAGACCATCCAGGAAATCCTCCCGCGAGCTGATCGGCCCCGCGAGCGTCGCAAGGATCAACGCCTCGACGATCTGGCGGGCCAACGACCGCGCCATCACCCGCTCTTTCGTCGAGATGGCGGTCATGGCTCGGCCGTGCAGGAATGCGCTTCGCACGTTGAAGAGCTGCTCATACTGATCGGCGAAGCGTCGATCGCCCAGCAGGCCGGCCACCCGTCCCCGAATTCTATTCGTGGCGCGCATCCCTTTGTGGCGGTCAGGCGCGATGCGAAAATTCTTCTGATAGTCCGCGCGCAAGCCGAGCGCCGCCTCGATCGTCGTGATGTGCGCAAGGAATTCATCCACGCCCTCGGCCAGGAACGCGCGGACGAGGAAGTGAGGGATCGGCGTCTCAAACAAAACCGATTGCTTCGCCTGCTCGACGGTCGTCCATCGGCTCTGGTCCCACACCGTCAGCTCGGTCTTTGCATCCTCTTCTAGGTGCAGCTCGACCGGGCGCTCTTCCTCGTATGTCCCGCCATAGCCATCGTCGTAGACCCGGTCCTCCCAGCTCAACGTGTCGGGGGACGGCGGCGAACTGGGACGAACGAAGATGTCGCTGTCGATCGTGTAGACCCATGGCACACGGAAGCCCCGCCAATCGACTTCCTGCATGGTCGACCAGCTCTCCCAGGGGGCCAGCAGGAGGAAGAACAGCGCTTCTTCCAAGGCAGTCGGGAACCGCCCTTGATGCGGTTCGACCCGCCCCAGATCTAGGCTCAGGTCCATGAACAGGACCGGGACCGCGCGTTCCTCCGGCTCCTGCTCGAGCACCACGACCTCCTCAACGATCAGCCAGTGGAATTCGGCGAAGCGCTCGGCATCGAAGTCCTGACGCGGATAAAGCCGCCTCAGCCGGCGCGCATCGATCACGCCGCGCAGCTCGTCGGCGCTCAACCGGCACACCCTGGCCGGACCGAATGCGTGCGGCGGCAGGTCGGCGGCAAGATCGAGCGGCGCAAGGTGAATGCGCCTGGCCCGGGTAGCGCGCAGCGCCGCGTCCAATCCCTTCGCCGCTTCCTCCACAGGCATGGCAAGATGGGCCGTGTCCTTCTGCAGGTGACATGGAAGGCCCAACGCCCGCAATGCCGTCGAGAGCGCGAAGTTCGGCCCCTTCTTGCCGGCGTTTGGGTAGTCGTCGCGGCAGATCTCACGCAGCCGCATGAAGGCCGGGTGCGCAAGAATATTGTCGGGCCCGGGCGGTCGTATGCGCCACAGGTCCGTCATCGCCATCAGCATCGCCATTCTCGGACCCGTCTCGCTCATCAGGAGATCCGGAGCCGCCGCAAAAGCTTGCCGAGGACCGCCTCGTACTCCTCGGGCTTGGAGAAATCGGCGTAGAGCTTGCCTTTCAAGAACTCTGGCAGCTCACATTCCTCGTAGAGCAGCGGCAGCACGACCACCTCGCCGCTCGCGATCTCGCGGTTCATCGCCACGTCGAGCTCCTTCTTCACCCAAGGAGCGCCGATCGACTTTTTCGACAGGACGACGGCGATGTAGCGGCTGAGCTTCATCCCCTCTTCGATCTTGGCGATCAGCGAGTCCCCGATGTCGATTTCGGCCTCGTCCAGCCACACATGCTCTACGCCATGAGCGAGCAGATCCTTGCGAAGCTGGCGCACGAAGGGTTTGTCGACGCCAGTATGGCTCAGGAAGATGCCGTGATACTTCTCATGCGCCGGATCGGCCTTCTCCAACGCGAGGCTGTCGCGAACGAGCTGGTTCTGGGCTTCCTGCGACGTCGGCGGCGTCAGCAGCCAGCCCGTCGGGGTGCCGAGCATCAGCTGACCGCCGAGGCTGTAGCCCTCCGGCGTCGCGGCGATCGA
>NZ_JAGMXV010000022.1 GCF_018006725.1 Rhizorhabdus sp. | reverse complement strand
CCGATCCGGCTGGGTAACCCCGGCGGACGCTGCGAAAGCGATTGCCTTCCTGCTGTCGGCGGATGCCGGCACGATCACCGGCGCGAGCATCCCGTTGTCGCTGCCGGGCTGACAGGTCAGCCCATCGGCCCCGTCCGGAACCAGCGGCGCAGCACCGGCACGCGCGCCAGCGAGCAGCCGCAATGGCGGCACCGGCTGTGCTGCATGCCCTGTTCGTCGACGGTGAAGCTGGCTTCGGGCACATGCTGGCCCTCGCGGCAGGCACGGGTGATCGCGCCGATCGTCCGTCGCTTCGACGGGCGAACGCGGCGGGGCTTGGTTTCGATAAGAGCTTCGACGGTCATGGGGTCCTCCTGTTCCCCGTTGAATGGCGCTGTCGGCCTTGTGTCGGGGTGACCCGTGCGTGAAATTCCGTTCATCTTGGCCATGGTCTCACTCCGCCGGGACAAGCATGGTCAGAGGAGCGACGGACGCGTCGTCCGTTGTGCGGGGCGTCGAGGCGTAGCGGGGCTGGACAGGGCTCGGCATCGGGCTGCCGATCAGGCGGTTGAGGTCGCGCATCGCCAGGATGAGTCCGGCACCGCCGGGCGCCGCGATATAGCGGGGCTCCCAACGGGGCGCGAACTTCTCCTTATAGGCCCGCAGGCCCCGGAAGCCGTACAGCCGCTCGCCATGCCGGAAGATGACCGCCGCCGCCTTGGCCCAGAGCGGCGACAGGCGATGGGAATCGATGCCCGACAGGGGCGCGAGGCCCAGCGAGAAACGGGCATAGCCTTGCTCCTGACCCCAGCGCATGAGCTGCGCGAACAGGAAGTCCATCGTGCCCGTGGGTGCGTCGTCGCCGTGGCGCATGAGATCGACCGACAATTCCCGGCGATTGTCTGTGCGCCAGATATTGGCGAACGCCACGATCCTGTCCTCCACGCGGACCAGCGCGCAGTCGAACCGGGCGAGATAGTCGGCGTCGAAGCGGCCGAGGCTGAAGCCCTTTTCGCGCTGTCCCTTGCTTTCGAGCCAGGCGTCCGAGATCCGCGACAGCTCGGGCAGAAGCGCGGCGACCTCGTCGGCCGGTACGACTTCGAAGCGCGCCCCTTCGCGCTCGGCGCGGCGGACCGTTTGCCGGATCGACCGCATGCGCGATCCTTCCAGCGAGAAAGGCGGCACGTCGACGATCGCCTCCTCGCCATATTTGACGATCTGGAGCCCGAGCGCGATCGCCAGTTCGAGCATGTCGCTGCTGATCTGGTAGAGCATCAGGCGGCCCTGCGCGGCATGCGCCATCGAACGGATCTGCCAGAGCAGTTCGGTCCAGGCGTGGCGCGGGCCGACCGGGTCTCCCATCAAGATCCAGCTGGCGCCGCGGATCTGGTACATCAGCATCGCGTCGCCATCGGACGAGAAGAGGAAGCGCTTGTCGCCGGTCAGGGCGAGCATGGCGTCTGTCCGATCGGCTTCCGCCAGGATCGCGGGCATCGCATCGGGCAGACCGGGGAGGGCGCCGCGGGGTGAGGCCGGTGCGAACAGGCGCCAGAAGGCGACGGCGGCGAGCAGCATCGTCGTGCCCAGACTGGCCCGCAGATAGCGCGAGGCGTCGCCATGCAGGGCAAAATCCCACCAAAGGCCGTTTTCATAGGGAACATGCTTGTAAGAGAACAGGCCGACCCACAGGGTAAGGGCGCCGACCGCGCCGACGCTTGCGATCCAGGCGGGGGTGAAGATTCCCGACACCAGCGTGGTCGAGCGGTAGAAGGCCGGACGGGTCCACTGCAGCAGTCCGGCGATGGCGAGGCAGACGAGCGCCTCTTCATAATCGATGCCCTTGGTCAGCGAGAAGACCGCTCCAGCGAGCAGGAGCGCGCGCGCGGCGACGAAGGCACCGTCCAGTCTCCGGTAAAGCGCAGGCGCCAGCAGCAGCAGGCCCGTACCCGACAGGCTCGCGGCGAAGTGCGACGCCTCTATGAACGGCAGCGGCACCACCGCGTGCAGATCGTGGAGGCGTCCGGGCACCGCAGGGGTGGATCCCGACAGCAGCAGCAATGTGCCGCCAAGGAAGCTCGAAACGCCCATCAGCATGGGAGCGACGCCGCTGGCCATCTTCTGCGCCTGCGACAGCAGCCGGCCCAGCCGACGATCGCGCCCTTCCTGCAGGGTCAGCAACAACACGCCGAGGGCGAGCGGCAGGATATAATAGACCAGCCGGTAGGCAATCAGCGCAGCAGCCAGGCCGGCCTTGTCGACGGGCACCGTCGCCAGGATCACCGCCTCGAAGATGCCGAGGCCGCCGGGAACATGGGTGATCAGCGCCGCGATCATCGCCAGCGCATAGGCGACGAAGAAGGCCGGCATCATCGCGGGGGCGGCCGAAGGCACCAGCACGAACAACGCCGCCGCCGCCGTGGCGAGGTCGACCGCCGCGACGATCAATTGGCCGGCGAGCAGCGCTGGGGAGGGCAGCGGGACTGTCCAGCCGAACAGGCGGATCGTGCGCGGACCCAGGATGCGGACCAGGAACAGGCCGGCGATCGCCGCCGTCACCGCCGCGCCGACCATATGGCCGCTGCCGCCGGGCAGGCCCAGCATCGCGGTCGCCTCGCTCGCACCGCCGAACAGGAGCGCCGTTCCGGTGACGGCGAAGACGCCCAGCCAGAAGGTGCCCGAAGCGATGGCCACCACGCGGACCACGTCGCCGGGCGAGAGGCCGGCCCGCGTGTAGATGCGGAAGCGTGCCGAGCCGCCGGTGATAAGGCCCAGCCCCAGATTGTGGCTGATCGTGTAGCTGGTGAAGGAGGCGAGCGCCGCCGTTCGCCAGGGCAGCCGACGCCCGATCGTCCGAAGCGCCAGCACATCGTAGAGGGTGAGCGCGAGATAGCTTGCAGCGGTCAGTGCCAGCGCTGCAGCGATCTGGCGCTGGTCGATCAGATGATAGGCGCTCTTGACGTCGCGCAGGCCGATCTCGCGGGTCAGATCGTGGAGGGCCAGAAAGCCCAGCCCGACGAGGGCGATGACGAGCAGCGCGGAAAAGAGCGCCCGGCGCGTGCGGACATAGGCGACGATGCGGTTCATTGGGGCAGGCTTTCGATGCGCTGCCAGATCTGCGACTTGCACAGGAAACCGCCGATCAGGCAGCCCTTCACCCGCAGGCTCCGGGCATCGGGCTGGGTGATCGTGGACGAGAAGCGGTGCCCCATGTCGGGGACATAGACGGTGCCCTTCCAGCCGCCGTCGCCATCGGGGCGATAGTCCTCGAGCAATTCGAGCCCGTCGAGCTTCTCGACCCCGCTGTCCTTGGCATCGGCGCGCGCCTGCGGGCTGGCCCAGACGATCCAGCCGCACAGCTTGTCGCCACAGGGGCCGGTGCGCACCGCGACGGTGCCATGCGGATTGAGCCACAGGCCGTCGACGGCGTTCTGGGCCCAGCAAGGCGCCGTGGCGCTGGCGCTGCACAGGCCCGCCAAGATGAGGAAGAGTTTTCGCATATTCATGCCCCGCTTGATCATGGCGTCGAGCTAGGCCTGTGGGGATGGCGGCGGCGTGGGGGGCAACTGAACTATTCGTAATGTGCCGCCCATCCGGGGGTATGGCGTCCGCGCCTATGAAAAGCGTGAAAGGAGCCGGATATGGCGAGCAATTCTCTCGATACGCTGGCGGGTCGCTATCTCGGCAATCGCGCGCTCGACCCGGAGGAGGCGAATGTCCTCGCCAAGATTCTGGCGCGCCAGCCGATCGCGCAGGATGTCGCCGACGTGGCCGACGCGCGCGCGACGATGGGGGAGCGGCTGTCCGATCGCGTCGCAGCGGTCGGAGGAAGCTGGACCTTCATCATCGCCTTCTCGCTCGCGCTGGTCGGCTGGATGCTGCTCAACACCGACATACTCGGGCGCTGGGGGCTGGCCTTCGATCCCTATCCCTATATCTTCCTCAATCTGATGCTGTCGACGCTGGCCGCGATCCAGGCGCCTATCATCATGATGAGCCAGAACCGTCAGGCCGCGAAGGATCGGTTGGCCGCCAGCCTCGATTATGAGGTCAACCTGCGGGCGGAGCTCGAGATATTGCGGCTGCACGAAATGATCGAGCGGCTGACCGTCCTGGTGGGCGACCAGCGACAGGGAGGGCAGTGACATGGCGCGTTCGCCGGCCTGGATGGGGTGGGTCGCCCTGATCTTTGCGCTGCTCGCGGTCACCGTGGTCGCGCTGCAACTGTCGGACCGGACCGTAGCCCATGACGTGGTCGCCGGGCGGTGGCAGTCGACCGGCGCGACGCTCGCGACGATCGACAAGGAAGGCGGCCCCCGTCTGATCGTCACCAGCCTGCGGTCGGACGGGCCGGCCCGGCGTGCCGGTCTGCGGGTGGGCGATGCGATCGAGACGGTCGACGGCCGGCCCGCACCTACTATGGCCGCCTTCGACAGGGATGTGGCTGCGGGTCACTTTGCGATCGTGCATCTTCAGGTTAGGCGTAACGGGCAGGTGATCGACATCGGGGTCCCGCGCGGGCCAGGGGAGAGCCAATGAGTCACAAGATCCTCGTCGTCGAGGATGACGCCACCACGGCAGATTTCGTCGCGGCCGGGCTGATCGAACATGGCTTCGTCGTCGACCGCGCGAACAATGGCCGTGACGGTCTCTTCCATGCGACGGACGGCAGCTATGACTGCATCGTGCTCGACCGGATGCTACCCGGCATGGACGGCATGGCGGTGCTGGGTGCGCTCAGGGCGGCCGGGATCGAGACGCCGGTGATCATCCTGTCGGCGCTGGGATCGGCCGAGGACCGGGTTAAAGGGCTGGAGGGCGGGTCGGACGATTACCTCACCAAGCCCTTCGCCTTTGCCGAATTGCTCGCGCGCGTTCGCCTCCTCATCCGCCGCGCCGGCAATGGCACGGGCGCCGCGCCCGAGACGCGCCTGTCCTGCGCCGACCTCGAAATGGACCTGCTGTCGCGCAAGGTGAAGCGGGCCGGGCAAGCGGTCGATCTGCAGCCGCGCGAGTTCCGCCTGCTGGAATTCATGCTTCGCCATGTCGATCAGGTCGTGACCCGCACGATGTTGCTCGAAGGCGTGTGGGATTATCATTTCGACCCCGGCACGAACGTGATCGACGTCCATGTCAGCCGGCTGCGCAAGAAGATCGACGAGGGCCATGCCCGGCCGCTGCTCCATACGGTTCGCGGATCGGGTTATCGCCTGGGCCTGGAAGGCTGAGGCATGCCGTTCGCGCGGTCGACGATCTTCCGCTTTGCCGCGCTTGTCTTCCTGTTGCAGCTGGCAGGCGCGGGACTGCTGCTCGGCACGGTCCGTCTCCTTACTCACCACCAGATCACCGCCGAGGCGGAGGCGCAGGCCGACGATCTGCGTGGCGCGTTGATGGCCGACTATCGTCGCAGTGGCCTGCCTGCGCTTGCGGAGTCCGTCGGGCGGGAGCTTTCGCCCGCACGGGCCCAGGGCCAGGTTCTTTTGCTCGTCGATGGTAGTGGGCAGGTCCTCGGCGGCAACCTCGCCGAATGGCCACCATCGCTGGTACCCGGCGGCTCGGCGGCCACGCTCGAACTTTTCCGCGTCGGCCGCGAGAAATCCGAGCGCATCTACGCCTCGGCCGAAGCGCTCGATGGCGGCGCGATGCTGCTCGTCGGTCATGTCGTCGAGAGCGAATTGCGGTTCACGGTCATTCTCGAAGAGGCGATGGTGGGCGGGGTTGCGGTTGCGATCGCGCTGGCCGCCTTTGCCGCCTGGGCCGCTGCACGGCTGATCCACCGGCGGTTGGCGGCGACGGTGGACACCGCCCGCGCGGTGACGGCCGGCGACCTCGCGCGGCGCGTGCCGGTGGATCACAGCGAGGATGTGTTCGACGCGCTGGGCGTGACGATCAACCAGATGCTCGACCGCATCGATGCGTTGATGACCGAGCTCAAGATCGCGACCGATGGACTGGCGCATGATCTCCGGTCGCCGCTGACGCGCCTGCGATCGACGCTGGAACGCGCGTTGGAAGCAAGCGAGTCCGACGAGGCGCGCGGTTCGGTCGCCCGGGCGATCGATGAGGGCGACCGATTGCTCGCCATGCTCGACACGGCGCTGCGGATCAGCCGGGCGGAAGCCGGGCTGGGGCGCGAGCAGTTCGTCGCCATCGATCTCGCGATGATGGTCGAGGATCTGGTCGAGGTCTATGGCCCGCTTGCGGAGGACAACGGGTTCGAGATCGTGGCCGACATTGCCGGACCCGTGCCTGCGCATGTGCATCGCGAACTGCTCGGACAGGCGCTGGCCAACCTGATCGACAATGCCATGAAATATGGCGCCGGCCGCATCACCGTTTCGGCACGGCGTGTGGGCAATGAGGCGATCATATCGGTGACGGACGAGGGGGCCGGCATTGCCGAGACGCAGCGGACCGAGGCCTTGCGGCGTTTCGGGCGGCTCGATGCGGCGCGCAGCAAGGCTGGGGCGGGGCTCGGTCTCGCTCTGGCTGCGGCCGTTGCCCACCTCCATGGCGGGCGGCTCGAACTGGGCGACAATGGGCCGGGGCTGCGCGTCGATCTCCACCTGCACGTCGAGGCGCGCGGGCAGATCGGCTGAGCGGATTACCGATGTTTAACTTCGTCCCCACGCTGCGACAGGCAGCCCGGGGTTAGCACGGGACATCAATCCGCTCAGGAGATGTCCGGTGCGCAGACTGTTCGCAGCTTTTTCGATCGTCGCCGGGATGGCCGCGTTGCTGATCGCATCGCTCTCCTCGACGTCGACCCCCGTCGTCGCCAGCGCGCTAGCGCCGGTTGTCTCGGCCGCGCGGCCCCCGCAGGACGTCGCGGTCGATACCGCCAGCTTCACCAGCCAGGGGCTCGACGTCGCGACCTACCGGCCGCAAGGACCGATCCGGGGCGTCGCGATCTTCCTGTCCGGCGACGGCGGCTGGAACCTCGGCGTCGTCGACATGGCGCAGGCGCTCGCAGCGCGCGGCGTAGCGGTGGCGGGCCTTTCGGTTCCGGCTTTCCAGAAACAGCTGGAGAAGGGCGGATCATCCTGCATCAATCCCAACTATGCGCTGCAGGCGCTGGCGCAGGATTATGAGCATCGGCTGGCGCTCCCCGCTTATGTCCAGCCGATCCTCGTCGGCTACTCCTCGGGCGCGACCATGGCCTATGCCGCGCTCGCTCAGGCCCCGGCCGGAACATGGAAGGCAGCGGTTTCACTCGGCTTCGGCCCAGACATCGGGGGCCAGAAGCCCTGGTGCACGATCCCAGGCGTGAGCGTGTCACGGATCGCCAAGCCAGAGCATGGCTGGCTGTTCGGTCCCGCGGCGCACCTGCCCGGCCCCTGGGTCCTGCTTCAGGGCTCGGCGGATCAGGTCGTCAGCGCGGACGAGGCGCGGCGCTTTGCCGCGGCGGTGCCTCAGGCGCGGCTGATCGAACTGCCCAAGGTCGGCCATGGCTTCTCGGTGCAACGCAACTGGATGCCGCAATTCCGGGAGGCGATAGAGGGGCTGCTGACTTCGGGCGGGACAGCGGCCGGCGGGAGCGAAGCGAGCGTCGCCGATCTTCCCTTGACGGTGGTGCGAGATGACGCTGCGCCGCAGACTGATCTGATGGCGGTGCTCTATTCGGGCGACGGCGGCTGGGCCGGGATCGATCGCGATCTGGCCGCACGTCTCGCCGCAAGGGGCGTGCCGGTGGTGGGCGTCGACAGCCTGCGCTATTTCTGGACGGCGCGGACGCCCGCTCAGGCATCCGCCGATGCCGCGCGCATCGTCGGACATTTCGCCCAGACCTTCCACCGCTCGAGGGTGGTGTTCGTGGGCTATTCCTTCGGTGCCGACGATCTTCCCTATATCGTCGGCGGCCTGCCCGCGAGCCAGCGCTCTGCCGTTGCCCGCGTGAGCATGCTGGGTCTGAGCGGAACCGCCGACTTCCAGTTTCATCTCGCCTCATGGCTCGACGTCCCCGGCAAAGGGGCGCTTCCGACCCGGCCGGCCGTCGAAGCCCTGCGCGGGACTCCCATGCAATGCGTGCGCGGATCGGATGAGAACGACAGCGGCTGCCTGTCGCTACCGGCGGCGCTGGTCGATCAGATCGTCATCCCCGGTGGCCACCATTTCGGCCGCAATGACGACGCCTTGGCCGCCACCGTCCTGAAAGGCCTCGTCTGATGCGTCGCTTCCCGAAACTCCTCGCGGTGATCGTGGCGCTGACCATCGGTCTCCTCAGCTATGGCGCTTGGCTCGGCTATTTCGGTGGCCGCGATCTCTATGTCGGCTTTCCGGCACAGGGCACTGCACGTCCGGAACATCGGGCTGTCGCAGCGGTGCTCCTGTCGGGCGACATGGGCCTCAGGGTCGGTATGGGGCGCCAGATCGCTCAACGGCTATCGGCCAGCGGGATACCCGTGCTCGGCGTCGACTCGCTGGTCTATTTTCGCCACCGCAGGACGGCGGAAGAGGCCACGCAACTGCTCGAACAGGCCATAAGGCGCGGGCTTCGTTTCGGCCATGCCGACCGGCTGGTGCTGATCGGTCAATCCTATGGTGCCGACATGGTGCATGTCGGCTTTGCGGGCTTGCCGGCCGATCTCAGGAAGCGGCTCGCGATGGTCGTTCTCGTCGTGCCGACCGACACGGTGATCTATCGCGTGTCGCCAGCCGAGACGCTCGACCTCGTCAAGCCCGATGCTGCGGCGATCGATACGGGCCGCACCGTGACGGGCGTTCCGCTGCTCTGCGTTCAGGGTCAGGAAGAGAAGGATAGCCTCTGTCCGCTGCTGACGCAGCCCAATGCCCGCCGGATCGCGCTGCCGGGCGGCCATCCCCTGCACCGCGATGCCGACGGCCTGTTCCGGACCCTATTGTCCGAACTCGATGCCGTACTCGCCCCGTCGAAGGGGCGCGCATGAGCTGGCGCCGCACGAAGCCGCTCGCCCTTCTCCTTCTCTGTGCGCTGCCGCTCGGCGCGACGGCCGCCATCGCCCAGGACGTGTCGGGCGTGCCCGATGATGTGAAGATCGGCGGCGACCGGATTTCGATCGGCGTCGGCCTGTCGTCGACCCCGACCTACATCGGATCGTCGCGCAACCGGGTGCTGCCGACCCTGGCGATCCAGGGGCAGATGGACGGCTATGCCTTCAACAGTTCGGGCACCGCGCTCTATCTCGACCTGATCCGGTCGAGGGGCGGCACCGGGTGGAAGCCTGTCTTCGGGCCGCTGCTCGCGGTGCGCCTCGATCGCCATGGCCATGTCGGCGACCGGCGCGTCGACGCGCTCGACGATCGCGCCATCGCGGTGGAGCCGGGCCTGTCGGTCGGCATCCAGCGGACGGGCGTGATCACCAGCCCCTATGACACCCTGTCGGCAAGCATCTCCTGGCAGCGGGACGTCGCCGGCGCGCATGGTTCCTATGTGGTCAGCCCCGAACTCGATTACGACACGCCGCTGTCCGAGACGAGCTTCGTCAGCCTCTCCGCCTCGGCCGATTATGTCGGGCAGCGGTTCGGCGGCTATTATTACGACGTCGACGCCGGCGAAGCCGCCGCGAGTGGGCTCCGCGCCTATGACGGCGCCGCCAAGGCCGGCTGGAAGGACTGGAACCTCAGCGCGACCGTCGTGCACAGCGTGACGGGCATGCTCACCCATGGCGTGGGCCTGTTCGCGACGGTTGGCTATCAACATATTCTGCGCGCCTACCGCCGCTCGCCACTGGTGGAAGATATCGGCGACGCCAATCAATGGAGCGGGGCGATCGGGATCGAATATAGCTTTTAGGAAGGATGTCCAAATAGCAGCTGGATGATCGGCTGATTTGGAGCCGCGTAGTGAGCCCGCTGATGGCTCGAATGGGGTGGAAAGCGGCCGTCCTACGCACCGCAACGCGTGTCTATGAAGGTTCTTCCGAAGAGCCAGAGCGGGAGCGCGCCAGTGCCACTATTGCAACAATCGGGAAGCCTGTTTTCACATACCATTGCCCAGCGGCGAGCAACTTGAACACTATCACCGGTGGGATGGATACTCCAAACAGTAGGGTAATGTCGTCCGGCACGGTCCAGTTGATGCCGGGGCCGATGAAACCCACGAGAGAGCCGATAACCCACAGCCACTTGTGGCGAAGGTCAGATCGCAGGACTGCGACAACGGCAGTCAAGCTGACTGCCATCGCTGTTACTGCGAATATGGAAGTGAAGATCTGAAATCCGTTCATCCCGAATCCCCTCCGAAGACGCAGTGTTAGTTCGTCGCTTCCGATGTCCGCAATTGGGTCGTTGGTCGACTCGTCGCTCTTGAGGGCAAGCGCAATTAGAAAATGCCCTAGCAACGACGCAGCATTACCAGCGACAAGCCCCGCGCCGCATGCGAAAAGGGAGCGCCGGTTGCCACTCCCTTGATCGCTTCGGTCGGGTGTCCGGATATCAGCCGGCGGTGGTCGGCTTGGCTTTGGTCGCGGGGGCGTGGCGCACATGATGGGCCTTGTGCGTCGTGTGGGCGACGTGCCGGCCCGGCGCCTGCGACGGGTTCATGCATTTGTCGGTGATCGTCCGCGAACAGAGCGGCACGTCGCTGGTCGGGGTCTGCGCATTGGCTGCGCCCATGACCAGGGTGGTGCCGAGCCCCGCGATCGCGACGGTCAGGGCAGTAAAGCGAAGGGCTGTCTTCAACATCATGCTATCCTTTCGTCCTGCGACGGCGAGGTCATCGGCCTCGTCTCGCTGACAGGATATTCGCCCGACCGGCGCCACGATGCACGTTAAGCTGCGGCAAGGTTGGATGAAGCAAAACGCCACAAGTCGCTGTTCTTAAATCCAAAAAGTCGATCCCGCTCCGGTTGCCGGATTAACGATCGCTCATGTTGCTTTGACCAAGATCAAGGCGCCTGAGCGGCGCAGCCTCCATCAAAGCCGGAGCATATCTGGGAGGAGGCCCGCACGATGAACAGGACAACGCCGTTCGACATGGTCGGAGGGGAGCCCGCCGTGCGGGCGATCGTCGATCGCTTCTACGATCTGATGGACGAGGATCCGGCCTATGCCGAGCTCCGCGCGCTCCATGCCGGGGAACTCGATCCTATGCGCCACTCGCTGACCGGCTTCCTCACCGCCTGGCTCGGCGGTCCGAGGGACTGGTTCGTCGACAATCCCGGCAAATGCGTGATGTCGCTCCACGGGGCGATCGCGGTCACCGCGCAGACCGCGCAGCAATGGGCCGACGCGATGCAGCGCGCGATCGCCGAGCATGGCGCGGCGCAGGGGCTGGAGGCCGACTTCTCGACGAAGATGGCCGACGCCTTGCGAAACATGGCGTCGGCGATGATCCGCAAGGAGCGCGTCCCCGCCTGATGGCGGCTCTGCGCGCTTCTCCTAGAGACGCATGAAACGACGCAGGGCGGACAGGCTCAGCCGGCTTGCCTCCTTCGCCAGATGCGACTCCGCCGCCATCTCGAATCCATGGAAAGCGCCGGGAAACAGGTGGAACTCGACCGGGACCCCGGCCCGCGCCAGACGTCGCGCATAATCGAGATCTTCCTCCAGGAAGAGGTCGAGCGCGCCGGTGTAGATGAAGGCCGGCGGGAGGCCCGTCAGGTCGGTCGCGCGCGCTGGTGCGGCATAAGGCGAGACATCGTCCCCGCCGGGCTCCCGCCCCAGCAGCGCCGACCAGCCGAAGCGGTTGCTGGACGCGGTCCAGACATATTCGCCCACATAAGGGTGCGGTTCGGACAGCGTACCGGTGCGGTCGTCGAGCATCGGATAGACCAGGTGCTGAAAGGCGAGGCGATACTCGCCCCTGTCCCGCGCCAGCAGGGCGAGGGCCGCCGCGAAGCCGCCGCCCGCGCTTTCGCCCATCACGCCGACGCGCTCCTTGTCTATTCCGCGCTCGGCAGCATGCTCGAACATCCAGGCGAGGCCCGCATAGCAATCCTCGATCGCGCCGGGAAAGGGCGTCTCCGGCGCGAGGCGATATTCGACCGACGCCAGCGCGCAGCCGAGTTCGGCCACGAGCCCCTGATGCCGCAGCACCATCTCGGACGCCTTGCCGACGATATAGCCGCCGCCGTGGATATGGTAGATCAGAGGCAGCGGCCCCTTCGCATTTACCGGAGTCAGGATGTGCAGGTCGATGTCCGCCGCGCCCGCGGGTCCCGGCACCGTCACGCACTCGTGCCGGACCCGATCGTCGGGCGGGGTGGGGGCCGTCATCGGGGCCTCGCGTAGCGCGGACAGTGCCTCGGGGGTGAAGGCCATCTCGGCGAAGATGTCGATCAGCGGTACGATCTCCGCATCGACGAGGTGACGGCTGCTCATCCTTCGGTCTCTCCTGCCTGCTCCGGACGCGATTCCGCGCCTCGGCTCAAAGCTGGAATATCTTGCCCGGATTGAACAGGTCTTTCGGATCGAGCGCGCGCTTTATCGTCCGCATCATCTCGACCGCCTCGCCCAGTTCGTCGACCAGGAAGTCCTGCTTGCCAAGGCCGATGCCATGCTCGCCGGTGCAGCTGCCGTCCATCGACAGGGCGCGGGCGACCAGCCGGGCGTTGAGCGCCTCGACCTGGTGCATCTCCTCGAGTGCCTTCGGATCGATCGCGAAGACGACGTGGAAATTGCCGTCGCCGACATGGCCGACGATGGTTGCCGGCACCGCGCATCCGTCCAGGTCCCGCCGCGTTTCCAATATGCAGTCGGCGAGCCGGCTGATCGGCACGCAGACATCGGTCGTCAGGCCGACCGCCCCCGGACGCTGGTTCATCGCCGCATAATAGGCCTCGTGCCGCGCCTTCCACAGCCGCGTTCGTTCCTCGGGCAGGTTGGACCAGAGGAAAGGCCCACCGCCATGGGCGGCGGCGAGATCGCGAACCGTGGCCACCTGCTCCTCGACATGGCGTTCGGAGCCGTGGAACTCGAACAGCAGCGTCGTCTGCTCGGGATAATCGAGCTTCGAATAGGCGTTGCAGGCGCGCATCTGCGCCGCGTCGAGCAGTTCGATGCGCGCCATCGGCACGCCGATCTGGATCGCCTGTACGACCGTGTCCACCGCCCCGCCGAGCGTCGCGAACGGGCAGACGGCCGACGAGATCGCCTCCGGAATGCCGTGCAGGCGCAGACAGATTTCGGTGATGACGCCCAGCGTGCCTTCCGCGCCGATCAGCAGGCGGGTCAGGTCGTAGCCCGCCGCCGACTTGCGTGCCCGCCGCGCCGTGCGCACGATCTTTCCGTCGGGCGTGACGATGGTCAGCGACAGCACCGCCTCGCGCATCGTGCCGTAGCGCACGGCGTTGGTGCCTGAGGCGCGGGTCGAGGCCATGCCGCCGATCGTGGCATTGGCGCCGGGATCGATCGGGAAGAACAGCCCCTGGTCGCGCAGATGGGCGTTCAACTGCTCGCGGCGCACCCCGGCTTCGACCGTGCAGTCGAGGTCCTCCGGATTGACCGCGATAATGCGGTTCATCTCGCTCAGGTCGATGGTGACGCCACCGCGCACCGGCGTGGCATTGCCCTCAAGCGAGGTGCCTGCGCCGAAGGGCACGATCGGGATATTGGCGGCAACGCATAGCCGCACCAGTGCCGCGACCTCCTCGGTCGAATGCGGGAAGACGACGGCATCGGGCAGCACCGGATCGAAATGCGCTTCGCTCGATCCATGTTGCCGGCGCATCGCTTCGCCAAAATGGAGCCGGTCGCCCAGCAGGCCCCTCAACTGCTCGATCAGGGCAGGGGGGAGCGGGCGGCGTTCGAAACATGCAGGTGCGGTCATGCGCCCATCATAGGCCCGATGCGCCGCTTCGGCCTAGCACCTGGGCGACAGGCAGCGTCGATTGGTTCAATGTCCGCCGCGTGGCGGGCCGCTGATCTTGGGACGCGGCGCCAGCCATACGAGCGCGGTGATCGCGATCAGCAGGCTACCCGTGACCAGGAACACCTTGTCGGTCGCCAGCGTCAGCGCCTCCTTGTCGACCAGCTGGGCGATCATCGTGCGGATCTGCTCGCTCGAAAAACCGCGCTCGGTCAGCGTCGCCGTCATGCTGTCGGGGTTGACGTTGCCCGACAGGTCGCTGCCGAACATCCGCGCCTGATCGTTCCAGAAGGTCACCACGACCGATGTGGAAAAGGCGAGCGCGATCGTGCGCAGCAGATTCTGCAGGCTCGCCGCCGACGTCACCATCTGCGGTGGCACCGAACTCAGCGAGATCGAGGTCACGGTGACGAAGAAGAAGGGCATGCCGATGCCCATGATGAACTGCGGCATGGCGAGCGACCAGAAGTCGGCGCCGCTGGTCCAGTTGGTGCGCAGCAGGGTCGATCCGCCCAGCCAGATCAGGCCGAAGCTGAGGACGAAGCGCGCATCCATCTTGCCCATCAGCAACGGCGGGAAGCGGGCCACGAACAAGGCCGCGATCGCGGTGAAGGCGGTGGCGAAGCCCGCCTGCGTCGCCGTGTAGCCCAGCGACAGCTGCATCCATTGGGGAATGACGACGATGCCGGCGAAATAGGCGCCGAAGCCCAGCGCCAGCGTGAAGGCGCTCAAGGTGAAGCCGCGATAGCGGAAGATGCGCAGGTCGACGACCGGATGCTCGTCGGTCAACTCCCAGACGATGAACAGTATGAAGAAGATCGCCGCGGCGATGCCGAGCCCGAGGACCATGGGGTCGGCGAACCAGTCATGCTCTCGCCCGATATCGAGCATGATCTGCAAGCAGCCGATCCACAGCACGAGCAGGGCGATACCGATCTTGTCGATCGGGATGCGGACAACCGGCGTCTCGGCCTGGCGGAGCATGGCGTAGCTGATGCCCGCGCAGAAGGCGACGATCGGCATGTTGATGAAGAAGATCCAGTGCCAGCTCCAATTGTCGCTGATGAATCCGCCCATGATCGGGCCCAGAGCGGGGCCGGTGAGTGTCGTTATCGCCCATATGCCCATCGCCTGCGGGCGCTTTTCGGGCGGGTAGATCCGCATCAGCAGCGTCTGGGTCAGCGGCACGAGCGGTCCGCCGCAAACGCCCTGGCCGATGCGAGCGACAACCAGCACGCCCAGGGTCGGCGACAGGCCGCACAGGATCGAGAATAGGCCGAAGCCCAGCACCGACAGGATGAACAGCCGGACGGTACCGATGCGCTGCGACAGCCAGCCGGTCAGCGGCAGGCAGATCGCCTCGGCCACCGCATAGGAGGTGATGACCCAGGTTCCCTGGCTCGCCGAGATGCCGAGGTTGCCGGAGATGTGCGGCACCGAGACATTGGCGATGGTCATGTCGAGCACGACCATGAGGTTTGCGGCCGCAAGCGCGGCCCCGGCGAGGGCGCGCTTGCGGCCGGTCAATAGCGACGAGGGATCGACGGACGCCATCGGATCAGCGATCGGTAACGTCCACTTCGGCTTCCATCGACAAGCCCACGCGGAGCGGATGTTCCGCTAGCTCCTTCGGGTCGAGCTCGATGCGGACGGGAACGCGCTGGACGACCTTGATCCAGTTGCCGGTAGCGTTCTGCGCGGGGATCAGCGCGAAAGCCGAACCGGTGCCGCCCGAGAAGCCGACGACCTTGCCGTGATAGACGACGTCGCTGCCGTAAAGGTCGGCGGTCAGCGTCGCGGCCTGGCCGGGGCGGACGCGGCGCAGCTGCCGTTCCTTGAAATTGGCGTCGACATAGACCTTCGACACGGGGACGATCATCATGATGGCATTGCCGACCGCGACACGCTGGCCGACCTGCACCTGCCGACGCGTGACGACGCCATCGATCGGTGCCCGGATGACCGCGCGGTCGAGGTCGAGCCTCGCGGCGTCGAGCTTCGCCTTGGCGGCGAGGACGGCGGGATCGGTTTCGACCGTGGAGCCCGACACGAGCGCCTGATTGGCCGCAAGTTCGCCTGAGGCGGCACCCTGGTTGGCGCGGGCCTGCGACAGCTTGGCCTGTGCGGCGGCGAAGGCCTTGCGCGCTGCGGTCAGCTCGTCACCCGAGACGGCGCCCGAGGGTTGCAGCGCCAGCCGGCGGTCGAGGTCGATCTTCGCCTTCTGATAATCGGCCTCGGCGCTGGCGATATCGGCGCCGCGCGCGGTCACCTGCGCCGCGAGCGCCTGGCTCGTCGCGCTGCTCTGGCGGAACATGCGCTTGGCGCGCGCCAGTTCGGCTTCGGCCTGCGCATAGGCAATCCGGATATTGCTGTCATCGAGGCGGACCAGCACGTCGCCCTTCCTGACCGGCTGCGTGTCGCTGACCAGAACCTCGACGACCTGTGCGCTGACCAGCGGGGTCACCTGCGCCACTTCGGCGTTAACATAGGCGTTGTCGGTGCTGACATGGTTGCGCCCGACCAGCAGATACCAGGCACCGTAGATCAGCGCCACGGCCGCGACCAGGATCGCAAAGCGGATCAGCCAGGTCTTGCGCTGCTGCTGACGCGCCTCCTTGGCTTCGGGACTTTCGCCGGCCGGCTGGCTGGGAGCGGTCTGGGGCTTCTGATCGGCTTCAGCCATTCTGGTCTTCCTTGGACAAAGCGGTGGCAGGCGCGGCAAAGCCGCCGCCCAGCGCACGGACGAGCGCGATGTCGATGCCGAACCTGCGGGCATCGAGATCGGCTGCTGCGCGGCGCGCCTGCAGCACACTCTCTTCTGCCGTCAATACATCGAGATAGGTAGACAGGCCTCCCTCGTAGCGCTTGCGCGCAATCGCATAGGCTTCCTCGGAATCGGCCAGTGCCTGGCGGGACTGTGTCAGCTGTTCGGCGATGGAGCGCTGGCTCGTGACGGCGTCCGCGACCTCGCGATAGGCGGCGAGGATCGTCCGATCATAGTCGGCCACCGCCTCGTCATAGGTCGCACGGGCGCCGCGATATTGTCCGGCCAGGCTGCCGCCGCGGAAGATCGGCAGGCTGATTGCCGGGCCGACATTGCCGAAGATCGAGTCCTTCTTGACCAGATTGTCGAAGCCCAGCGACTGTACACCGACGAGCGCGCTCAGGCTTACGGCCGGGTAGAAATCCGCCCGGGCGACTTTGATCCGGCTGGCCGCGGCTTCTGCGCGCGCGCGCGCGGCCGCGATGTCGGGTCGGCGACCGATCAGTTCGGTGGTCGTCTGCGCGGGCAGTCCCGGCGCAAGCAGCCGGGCGAGTGTCGGGCGTGCGATGGCGAGGCCGCGATCCGGACCCGCTCCGACGAGTTCGGCCAGCTGGTGGCGGGTGGCGGAGATCATGTCGTCGATCGCGACCAGATCGGCGCGCGCCGTCGGTACCGCGGCATCGGCCTGTTTCAGTTCGGCACGCGTATCGAGGCCGGTGGCCACGCGGTTGGCGACGAGCTTCTGCGTTGCGATCCGCAGGTCGAGGGCGGCGGAAAGCACGTCGCGATCGGCATAGAGCCGCGCCAGATCGGCATAGGCCGCAGCGATCGACGTCGCGAGGGCGAGGCGAGCCTGCGCGGTTTCGATCCTTGCGGCTTCGGCCTCGGAGGTGGCCGCAGCGAGCGTCGCCCGGTTTTTGCCCCACAGGTCGAGATCGAAGGAGAGATTGGCCGTCGCCTGACCGCGCTGCTTCCATCCCTTCGGGACGAATTCCTTGGGAAAGCCGAGATTGTAGCTCTGCTTCTGCCAGCCGCCCTCGCCGGCGACGTCCAGCGAAGGCAGCAGGGCGCCGCCCGCCGATTGAACGGCGGCCTCTGCGCGGCGCAGCCGAGCGGCGGCCGCTGCGGCGTCGGGCGATCCGGCCAGGCCCTCCGCAATCAGCGCGTCGAGTTGCGGATCGCCGAATGCCTGCCACCATCCGTCACCGGGCCACTGCCCCGTGCTGCTGGCCGCCAGGCTCTGCTCCGAAGCGATCACGGCGGGCGTGCGCAGGGCGGGGCGGGTGCCGAGGTCCGGGACGGATGCGCAAGCTGAGAGGGCGATCGCCAGCGCGAGCGGCGCCATGTTGCGGAAAGCTGTTCGGTGATTCGGAATCATAGAAAACCGTACTGTGTCGTATTGTTTCGCTCTGCGCTCGACCAAGGGCCTTGTCAATAAAAATCTGTACCGTATAGTACGGTAATGAAAATGACAGAGGAGAAGGCACCGCTGAGCCGCCGTGAGGCGCGCCGGCAGGATCGGCGCGAGGCGATCATCGAAGTCGCCATGCGCTTCTTTCTCGAACATGGCTACGCCGCTGCCAGCATGTCAGCCATCGCCGCCGAGATCGGCGGATCGAAAGCGACGCTCTGGAGCTATTTCCCATCCAAGGAAGCCTTGTTCGAGGCGGGTCTGGAAAAGGCGACGAGCGAGTTCCGGCAGAAGCTGTTGCTGCTGCTCGATCCGTGTGGCGATGCGGAGCAGAGCCTGCGCAACTTCTGCCAGGGGTTCATCGAACGGGTGACGGCACCCGACGCGATCGCGCTTCACCGGTTGGTCATGGCCGAATGCGGTCGCTTTCCGGAGATTGGCCGTATCTTCTACGAACGCGCGCCGCGTGCGACCGAAAGGGTGCTCGCCGATTTCCTGCGCTCGATGATGGAGCGCGGACGTCTGCGCGCGGGCGATCCGGAGAGCGCGGCGCACTTCATCGTTGTGCTCAATATGGCGGGCTGCCACCAGCAGATGATGCTGGGGCTGATGGAGGAAGCTTCGCCCGCGATGATCGCGGCGGACGCCGACAGGACGATGGCGACCTTCATGCAACTCTACAGCCCGGTGCCTGCCTGAACGGCAGTCAGGCGGGCAGAGCGGGGGCCTTGCCGTCCAGGCGGCTTTTCCAGCGTTGGGCGGGGCGCTCGATGAGCATCCAGCTCAACGCACCCATGGCCCAGGCGGACAGCAGAGTCGCCCCGACGTAAATCGGAAAGGGCAGGGCCGCGAAGCTCCACACGATGCCGAGCGGATAGCCGTAGAGATAGGTGCCGTAACTGATGTCGAACCGGTCGTTGATGCGCTGAAGCGGCCCAAAATTGGCGCGGAATACGACCCAGTAGAGCAGCAGGCCGCCGGCGAGCATTGCGGCCGGCTGCGCGATCGGGCGGTAGAAGAGGGCGGTTAGCGCCAGAGCACCGGCCACTGCGGCGAGGCGGCCGGTCAGTCCCTCGAGCTCGGCGCGGTAGAGATAGGCGCAGCCGCCGAATCCGAAGACAGACAGGAAGCGCAGCGCGGGGTAGGGCGCCCCGAGCGTCATATCGACGAGCGGAAGGAAGCGAAACTGCTCGACGCGCCAATAGACGGCCGGGATGTTGCAAAAGCAGAACAACGCGAAGACGATGGCGGTGGCCTTGAGCAGCATCGTCCGCCGTTCCAGCTGTCCGAACGCCGCGAGCAGAGCCACCAGCACATAGCAGCGAAACTCATAGGAGATCGTCCACATCGGCGAGTTCGGCTCGACGATGGTCGCGCCGATCGCAAAGGGTTCCGGCCGCTGCAGGATCGCGATGCGCCAGATCTGACCCAGGTCGGGCGCTAGACCGTAGAGCAGGGGGACGAGCAGCGCACTGAGCAGGAAGGCAACCAGAAAGCCGGGAAAGATGCGCAGCACGCGCTTGACGAAATAGCTTCCGATGTCACGCGAATGGTGCATCGACTGCACGATCAGATAGCCGCTGATAAGGAAGAAGGCGTCGACGCACAGGGCGGCCACCGTCAGGCCATTGCCAGTCATCGTCTGGAGCAGGTCGCGCCCGGCAGGAGCCTGGCCCCATTGCTCATGCGCATGGGTGAGGATCACCCCACTCGCAAAGACGAGGCGCAGGAAGCCGATATTGTTCGGCTGGCGCGTCTTGTCCAAAAGCCACTCCCCCCAAGATGCGGCAAGGGCGGGCTGGATCGCCCGTCGCCATGCAACGCGGGGGTGATCATCGCGCAGGTGGGGCTTGTCAACTGACGATGACAAAAGAAAAGGGCGACCCGAAGGCCGCCCTTTCCCGTGTCTGCAATGATGTCCGGATCAGCGCGAGTAGAACTCGACGACCAGATTCGGCTCCATCTTGACGGGGTAAGGCACCTCGTCGAGCGTCGGAACGCGGACGAAGGTAACCTTCGCGCCACCGTCCTGAGCGATATATTCGGGAATGTCGCGCTCGGAGAGGCCCTGTGCCTCGAGAACCAGCGCCATTTCCTGCGCCTTGCTGCCCAGCGAGATTTCGTCGCCCGGCTTCACCTGACGCGAGGCGATGTTGCACTTCACGCCGTTGACGCGGATGTGGCCGTGGCTGACCAGCTGGCGTGCGGCGAAGATGGTCGGCGCGAACTTGGCGCGATAGACAACCGCGTCGAGGCGGCGCTCGAGCAGGCCGATCAGGTTCTGCGAGGTGTCGCCCTTCATGCGCGACGCTTCGGTGTAGTTCTTCTTGAACTGCTTCTCGGTGACGTCGCCGTAATAGCCCTTGAGCTTCTGCTTCGCCTTGAGCTGGATGCCGTAGTCGGAAAGCTTGCCCTTACGGCGCTGACCGTGCTGGCCGGGGCCATATTCACGCTTGTTGACCGGGCTCTTCGGGCGACCCCAGATGTTTTCGCCCATCCGGCGGTCGAGCTTGTACTTGGCGCTGTTGCGCTTCGACATGATGTCGTCCTTCAATTGCTTTTACGTTACCTGCGCCCACCAAGCGGGGCAGGGTCGATCCCGGTCCTCGCGCCTTTGCCCGTGCGGACATCGGGGCTACCGCTTCACCGGGGTGCGGAGCCAATTGCGAAGGCGCGCCTATGACGTGGTGGGTCCCGCGAGTCAAGCACGCGCTGGTCCGTCAGCGGGCGGGTCTGTCGATGGCGTGCAGGCCAAGGCGGTCGAGCATGTTGCGGACCGCCGGCTCCGGATCGGCGCGCAGCGGGGTACCCTTCCCGGTGCATTCGCCTGGGCGGCGATAGAGGCAGGTGTCGGCGCGGTAGCAACCCACCTCGACGAAGCCGGCGTCACCCCGCGCGAACCGGCTGCGCGAGGCTTCGAAGCTTATGGCATAGTTGTAGAGGCCATCCTTGCCGCTGCGGGCGGGATAGAGGCCGATGTAGGAGCGCAGACGGGACAGGCCGGTCCGCATCCAGCGGTCGGGCGGCTCGACCCCCAGGCCACAGGCTTGCGGATCGCGGCTCGTCTGCTCCAGTGCCAGGATGCTTTCGGAGCCTTGCAGCCACACCGGCCGCATCGCGCCGCGCACGCCGCTCAGCAGGGACAGCGCCAGCCAGGCGAGGATGACGGTCCCGAGGATCGCACCCCCGTTCATCTTGGGCAGCCGCCTTTTCGCAATGGCCAGCGCCTCCGCCGAGCCGATCGCGCAGAGGCAGAAGAGTGGCGGCAATGCCGGATAGACGAAGCGCCATTCCTTATGCGGTACGGTTGAGAAGGTGACGAAGATCGTCAGGCTCAGAATCGCCAATATGGCGGCCCGGCGCGCGCCGAGGATGGCGGTGCCGACGATCAGGGGTGTCGCCACACCCCAGACGGCGAGTTCGCGCGCGAGATAATAATGGCCTGGCTCGACCCCGAAGATATTGGCGATGCCGCCGGAATTGGCGTGAATATAGGTGAACACCGAATGGAAGGGGCTGCCCCAGCTGATCCAGTCGACCGCGCCCATCGCTAGGATCGGAACCAGCCCCCCCATGAGCAGCCACAGCCAGCGGGCCGTTGGGCGGACTCCGACGGTCCAAAGTCCCAGGATGATCGCCGCCGGGCCCAGTTGCGGCCGAAAGGCGACTGCGAAGCCGAGCATGAGACCTGCTGCAAGAAGTCGATGCGACGCTCGCCGCGGATCGGGCCGCTCGAGCGCGCGGCGCCAGCCGACTGCGAAGGCCACGCCGAGCAGGAGAAAGGCAGCGGAGACGGTGTCTGCCAGAAAGTGCGTCGAAAAATAGACGAACTCGCACCAGAAAGCTGCCAGCAAGGCCGACAGGATCGCGGCTTCGCGGTTGCCTCCGAGATCGCGGCCGATGCGATAGGATGCCCACACGCTGGTCAGCGCGAACAGCGACATCGCCGTCGACAGCGCAAGGCGCAGCAGTGTCGGATCGTCGGCAAACAGTCTAGCCGCAGCGACCACTGGAATCTGCATTCCCGCCAGCAGCCAGCTGCGCGCGCCGACCGCATATTCCCACGGCACGAGACCCTGCCCGGTGACGGCGCGATAGGCCTGCTCGCCATATTGGAACGTCTCGTCGGGGTGGGTGATGTTGGGCAGCAGACAGGCGCTTGCCAGCCGTAGCAGGAAGGTAATGAGGCAGATGAGCGCAAGCGGATGCCTTGCCAGAGCTTTCCAGTTGTACGATCCGGTCATCTCGTCCCCCCGGGCGCCTCCTAGCAGGCGACCCGGCCCTCGTCCTCAGAAAAGCCCCATAGGGCGGTTCAACCGCGCTCCATTATGGTCTAAGGGCGCGCTCATGACAGAGCCCGCTGAGAAGACGATTGTGCCCGCCGCCGAATGCACCGACATGCGCGAGGTGCGGGCCGCCATAGACAGTCTCGACACGCTGATCGTGAGCCTGCTGGCCGAACGGATGCGCTATATCGAGGCGGCTGCCCGGATTAAGCCAGATCGCGGCGCCGTGCGCGATGAGGTCCGCAAGGCGCAGGTCATCGCCCATGCGGTCAAGGTCGCAGACGATCGCGGCTTTCCGCCCAAATTGGCCTATCGCCTGTACGACATGCTGGTCGAAGGATCGATCGCGCACGAGTTCGATCGGTTCGACGAACTCCGCAAGGACTGATCTCAGACAGGCCTGTTCGCTTCGGGTGGGGCGTCGGCCGGCAATGGTAGCTGCCTGTCCGGATCGAGCAGAACCTCCGGACGGTTCTGCGGTGCTATTCCATAGCTGGGCGGCCACGCCTTGGCGGGCAGGTGCAGCGTCCCGAACAGCCGGTCGTAGATCGGCAGCACCGAGGCATAATTGCGATTCACCTGCTCGTCCCGCGAATGATGCCAGTGGTGGAAGCGGGGCGTCGACAGCAACTGCTCGAACCAGGGCAGGCTGATGTTCAGATTGGCGTGGATGAAGAATCCCCAGAAGGTGCCGATAATCAGCACTATCACCGGTACCAGACTGCCCGAGCCCGCGCCGGGTGAGCCGAACCCCGCGATGTTGACGAGGGTCAGCCCGAACATCCGGGTGAAGACGATGTCGACCGGGTGGGCGCGGGTGTTGATGAGCCAGTCCATCCGCTGCGGTTCATGATGGGTCGCGTGGAATCGCCAGAGCCACGGGATTTCATGCATCAGGCGGTGACCCCAGTAAAATCCGAACTCACCGATCGCGAGTGCCACCAGGATCTGGATCCAGATGGGCAGGGCGATGATCCAAAGCGTATAGCTTTCTGGAACGAGCGCCCGCCCGGTTGCTCCGATCACAGCCATCGGCATGGCCAGAACCAGGGTCGGGATGAGACCCGTCATGAAGAAATAGCCGAGATCGGCGAATATGTGCGGGCGGAGAATGGATTGGCGCTGGCGCCCGGCAAGCCGTTCGAGCGGCACGAAGATCGCGATCAGCAGGGCAAGCCAGACGAACAGGCTGAGTGCGGTCCGGAGGAAATGCTCGAGATCGGGCGTCATGCCTTATTATAGCCTTTCACGCTGCACGCGTCACCCGACCCAAGGACCGGGGAGCGACAGGGAGGGCCTGTCAGATCATCTGTGCGTTTGCCGGATTCTGGCGAAGCAGCGACTGACGGCGGCCGCGCATGACGCCACCGATCAGGCCGAAGCCCACCAGCATCATCGCCCAGGTGGTCGGCTCGGGAACGGCATGGAGCCCGATGCCGTCGATCAGCGCGAAGGGAGGTTGGCCAAGTGGGGTGCCATAGGCCAGCAGCGACAGGGTTTGCGTCGACGACGTCGCAGTGAACGTCAGATATTCATAGCGCCACGGCACGAAGCCATGTTCGGGTACCGCCACCATGCCCGTACCGACGATCTGGCTGTCGACGCCCGTGAAGGTCGCATAGCCGTCGCCGTTGGCGTCATAGCTGGTCGTGTAGGCGCAGGTGCCGAAGCAGATGTTCCAACCGCTCGCGGTGGTGCCGTTGAAGTTAATGCCATATTGCTGGCCGGCCGCCCACCAGAAGCTGACTGCATATTGCTGACCGACATTAAGGCCGGTGACGGTCTGAGAGAGCGGTGCGTTCAGGAAGGCGCCATCGGCGGCGACGAAATTGCCGCCCACCGGGCTTGCCGTGATGCCGTTGTTCACGCCGGTGCCGGGCATGCCCCAAAGCTGCAGGTAGGCTGGCGTGGTAGGGCTGCCAGATGCAGAAGCCGACAGATCGGGCGTGAAGATGAAGTTGTAGCCGGCATTGTCCCAACCCTGAACCGTCTGATCCGGGAAATAGGGGCCCCAGGACGTGCCGGGATAGATGGGGTTGCCGCCGCCATCGAGGTAGAAGAAGGACGTGGTTTCGAACCCGCCATTGACCAGCAGGTTGGCCGCATGGGCCTGGACCGCCGACAGGCAAGCAGCCAGCACAGCAAGCAGCGCGACGAGCTTGTTACGCATCCAACCAAGGCCCCCGATACACAGTACGCATATAAGGTTATATACAGTGTACAACTGGTAAACACAAGATTCCGCAGTTTTTAGGGGTTTACATCCAGTTTACAATTGCTATGACGCGACGTTAACTGTGCAAATGGCGGTAAGTTCCCGAATTTAACGGGGACGGGGTCTTTCCAGCGCCGTCAGAACGCCCCGCATCGTCCTCACCTCCTGGGCATTCCAGGCTGGCTTGGTGAGCAGTCCACGCAGCATGCGCTTGGTTGTCGGTACCCGGTCGGGCGGGAAGAAATATCCCGATTCGTCGAGCATCCGGTCGAGATGGCCGATCAGTCCGTCGAGCTCGTCCTGTGAGGCCGGCGGATCGAGATCGGTTACGGTCGGCGAGACCAGCGCTTCTCCCTTCGACCACTCATAGGCGACCAGGATCACCGCCTGCGCCAGATTGAGGCTGCCGAACTCCGGATTGATCGGCACGGTCAGGATCGTCCGCGCGATTGCGACGTCGTCGGTTTCCAGGCCCGAGCGCTCGGCGCCGAAGAGGATCGCCGAGCGGCCCGGTTCGCTGCGGATCGCGCCCGCAGCTTCTTCCGGGGTCATCACCGGCTTGGTCACGCCGCGTTTGCGCACGGTGGTGGCGAAGACATGGGTACAGTCGGCAATGGCGTCGGCCACGCTGTCATAGACGCGCGCCCTTTCCAGCACCACGTCTGCTCCCGAAGCCGCCGGGCCCGCCTGCGGATTGGGCCATCCGTCGCGGGGCGACACGAGCCGCATGTCGGTCAGCCCGAAGTTCAGCATGGCGCGGGCGGCCTTGCCGATATTCTCGCCGAGCTGGGGACGGACGAGGACGATCGCGGGTTGCGGGGTGCTGCTGCCGCTCACTCGCGACCTGCCTCGCTGACGGCGCCGGCGAAATCCTCGAAATCCTTGGCTTCGGTGAAGTCCTTATACACGCTGGCGAAGCGGATATAGGCAACGCTGTCGAGCGCCTTCAGACCGTCCATCACCATTTCGCCGACCGCATTAGCCGCGATTTCGCTGTCGCCGGTCGTCTCGATCTGGCGCTGGATCGCCGTCGCCAGGCGTTCGATTCGCGCCGGATCGACCGGCCGCTTGCGGCAGGCGACAGCGATCGAGCGTTCGAGCTTGGAACGATCGAACGGCTCGCGCCGGCCATCGCTCTTCACCACCGTCATTTCGCGCAGCTGGATGCGCTCGAAAGTCGTAAAGCGCGCGCCGCAGCCCTCGCATTGGCGCCTGCGCCGGATTGCCGCCCCATCGTCGGTGGGGCGGCTGTCCTTCACCTGGCTGTCTTCATGCGAACAGAAGGGGCAGCGCAATTAGAGCTCCGGATAGATCGGGAAGCGATCACACAGCGCCTCGACGCGGGCGCGCACATGCGCTTCGGTCTGGCCGTTGCCGTCCGGGCCGTTCTTGGCGAGGCCGTCGAGCACATCCGCGATCATGTCGGCGATGTCGCGGAACTCGGCCGGGCCGAAGCCGCGCGTCGTGCCGGCGGGCGAACCCACGCGGATGCCCGAGGTCTTGACGGGCGGCAGCGGATCGTTGGGCACGCCGTTCTTGTTGCAGGTGATGCCGGCGCGCTCGAGCGCTTCGTCGGCGTCGCGGCCGGTCACGCCGATCGGGCGCAGGTCGACGAGGGCGAGGTGCGTGTCGGTGCCGCCAGAAACGAGGTCGGCGCCACGCTCCTTGAGACGCGCCGCGAGAACCTTGGCGTTCTCGACCACGGCGGCGGCATAGGACTTGAACTCGGGCTGCAGCGCTTCGCCGAAGGCGACCGCCTTGGCGGCGATAACATGCATCAGCGGGCCACCCTGCAGGCCGGGGAAGACCGCCGAGTTGATCTTCTTCGCGATCGCCTCGTCATTGGTCATGATCATGCCGCCACGCGGACCGCGCAGCGTCTTGTGCGTGGTGGTGGTCACGACATGGGCATGGCCGAACGGGCTGGGATGGACGCCACCGGCGACGAGGCCAGCGAAATGCGCCATGTCGACCATGAACAGCGCGCCGACCTCGTCCGCGATCGCGCGGAAGCGGGCGAAGTCGATCTGGCGCGGATAGGCCGAGCCGCCGGTGATGATCAGGGTCGGCTTATGCTCGCGAGCGAGTGCCTCGACCTGGTCGAAATCGATCAGGTGATCGTCCGGACGGACACCATATTGAATGGCGTTATACCATTTGCCCGACAGCGCGGCCTTGGCGCCGTGGGTGAGGTGGCCGCCGGCGTCGAGGCTGAGGCCCATGATGGTGTCGCCGGGCTTGGTCAGCGCCAGCATGACGGCGCCGTTCGCCTGTGCGCCGGAGTGCGGCTGGACATTGGCAAAACCGCAGCCGAACAGTTCCTTGGCGCGGTCGATCGCCAGCTGCTCGACGACGTCGGACGGGTGGCAGCCCTGATAATAGCGCTTGCCGGGATAGCCCTCGGCATATTTGTTGGTGAACACCGAACCCTGCGCCTCGAGCACCGCCTTCGAGACGATGTTCTCCGACGCGATCAGCTCGATCTGCTTCTTCTCACGCGAGATTTCCTGCTGGAGACCGGCGAAGACCGCAGGATCGGCATCGGCCAGACCGCGCGAGAAGAAGCCGTCCGGCTGGACCTGGGACAGGGTGGCTGCGGGGTTGCTGCTCATGCGGGTTCCTTGTCGAAGGCGGGGTTGGAGAGCTTGTCGACACGGCGGAGATGGCGATCCCCGGCGAAGTCCGTCGACAGGAAGGCGGCGGCGCAGGCGCGGGCCTGTTCGATGCCGATCAGGCGCGCGCCCATGGCGATGACGTTGGCGTCATTATGCTCGCGGCACAGGCGGGCGGACAGTTCCTCCGACACCAGTGCGCAGCGCGCTGCCGGGTGGCGGTTGACCGCGATCGAGATGCCGATGCCCGAGCCGCAGAGGGCGATGCCCTTGGTGGCGCGGCCGTCGGCGATCGCCTGGGCCAGCTTGTAGCCATAATCGGGATAGTCGACCGAGGCGGTGCTGTCGGGGCCGAGATCGACGACCTGATGGCCATGTTCGCGGAGCCAGTCGGCCAGCGCGGCTTTCATGTCGAATGCGGCATGATCGGATGCGATGGCGATGGTCTCGGCCATATCCTGTCCAGTGCTTTACGAGTCGGGTTGCGGCACCCTCTAGGGATCAAAGCGCCGCGCTGCAATGCTGCGAAGCCATGACAAAGGGGAACCTATGCAGGCGCGGGGCGCTGGTGCGTCGATCGCTTTTCGGTTGACCGGCGCGGGGTTGATCCCGTTCAAGGTGGCCCATAACGAAATTAAACGTCGTTCGCGGAGCATAGTTCGATGAAGAGCCTTACCTTTTCCGGTCTTGCGGCCCTCGTGCTTCTCGCCGCCTGCGCGCGGGGCGAGGATGCCCAGCCGATCGAGAATGTCTCGGTCGTCGACCAGGCTGCGGTCGACACGCTCGACGCGGAAGCGCCCGCCGATAACGCCGCCTCCCCGCTGCCGACCGACGCCTGGGTCGGCAAATGGATCGGCGTCGAGGGGCTGGTCCTCGACGTTCAGCCGGCCGGCGAGCGCGGGCGTTATGTCCTATCGGTGACGCTGCTCGACGGAACCAAGAGCTATGAAGGCACCGCCGATGGCGACCTGATCCGCTTCACCCGCAATGGGCGGCCGGAAAGCGTGCGGGCGGCAACGGGTGACCAGACCGGTCTCAAATGGCTGGCAGGCAAGCAGAACTGCCTGATGATCCAGCAGGGCGAGGGCTTCTGCCGCGAGGATGGCCCGGCCCCGGTTGCTGGCACCGCGCCCGTTCCGGCTCCGGCGGAGGGTGCGCCCAAGCCTTGAAAAGGCCGGTTTTCGGGTCTAGGGGCGCGCGGATGACCAAGCCCGCACCCCTGATCCCGGCAGAGGAGTTCGCCCGGCTCGCACGCGAGATCGTCGCGACGAGCAGTGGGCACGAGGCGCATCGCGCGCTGGACATCCTGACCAACGACGTGCTGCGCGGCCTGGGCTATGGCGAGGGCATCGACATCTTCGAGGCCGCCGTTTCGCATTGGCATGAAGCGGCGCACCCTTATCCGCATATCGGCCCCTGCCCGGATTGCGAACGCGAGGCGGAGAGCCGCGCAGCGGCCTGAACGCCCGTCCGGCAATTCGAAAGCAAGAGCCGGGGAGCAGCCCCGAGCATCCGATAGCATGATCCTGTCGACACGAACTCTGTCGAAGGAGCTATGAGATGCTGATGGACCCGATCCTCCAAGATCCCCGCTGGAGCCAGCTGGTCGCGCGGTCGGCCGCTGCCGACGGCAGCTTCGTCTATTCGGTCGCGTCGACCGGCGTCTATTGTCGACCGAGCTGCGGCGCGCGCACGCCCAGACCGGCCAATGTCCGTTTTCACGCCGGGCCGGCCGAAGCCGAGGCGGCTGGCTTCCGCCCCTGCAAGCGCTGCCGCCCCAATGAAGCACCCCGCGCCGAGCGGCAGGCGGCGCTGGTCGCCGAAGCCTGTCGCCGGATCGAGACGGCCGAGGAGCCGCCTTCGCTCGGCGAACTCGCCGACGCGGCGGGGGTCAGTCCCTATCATTTCCACCGCCTGTTCAAGGCGGTCACCGGGCTGACGCCGAAGGGCTATGCGGTCGCGCACCGCGCCGGGCGGGTCCGGTCCGCGCTGGAGGCCGGCGAACAGGTGACGCGGGCGCTCTACGAGGCCGGCTTCGGATCGAGCGGCCGCTTCTACGCAGCCGCCGATGCCGCGCTGGGCATGCCCCCTGCGGCCTATCGCCGGGGTGGGCAGGCGATGGAGGTCCGCTATGCCGTCGCTGCCTGCTCGCTCGGGCGGGTGCTGGCGGCGTCGAGCGAGCGCGGCATCTGCGCGATCCTGATGGGTGACGAGGACGCGGCGCTGGTCGCCGACCTGCACCGGCGCTTTCCCAATGCCACGATCAGCCCGGCGGACGATGGCTTTCGCGAAACGCTCGATGCCGTGGTGGCGATGATCGAGGAACCTGCGCGGGGCATGGCGCTGCCGCTCGACATTCGCGGGACCGCCTTCCAGCAGCGGGTGTGGCAGGCGCTGCGGGCGATCCCGTCGGGCGAGACCCGCAGCTATGCGCAGGTCGCGCAGGCGATCGGGGAGCCGCGCGCGTCGCGCGCCGTGGCCGCCGCCTGTGCCGCCAACGCCATCGCGGTCGCGGTGCCTTGCCACCGGGTGCTGCGGTCGGACGGATCGATCACCGGCTATCGCTGGGGACCGGATCGCAAGCGCCGCCTGCTCGCACGCGAGAGCGAGAGATAGATGCGGTGGTCAGGCCCCGGCTGTCGTCTCGTCTTCCCCGGCACTGCCGATCGACTGGTCGATCAGCCCGGCGCGCATCATCAGCCAGAAGAGCAGGATGCCCGGCAACGCGGCGAGGGTGGTCAGGACGTAGAAGTTTACGTAACCGACTGCTTCGATCATCGCGCCGGCGGTGGTGCCGGTCATGATCCGCCCGACCACGCTCGCTGCTGCCGAAATCAGCGCATATTGGGCGGCGGTGAAGCGCAGGTCGCACAGCGCCGAGAAATAGGCGACGACGCAGACGCCGCCGATGCCGCTGGCGATATTCTCGAACCCGATTGCGCCGGCCATCGCCCAATTGTCGTGGCCGCTCGCGGCGAGGCCAGCGAAGCTGAGGTTGGAGACGGCCATGAGGATCAGGCTGATCAGCACCGAGCGCTTCATGCCCAGCCGCGAATAGAGGATTCCGCCGATGAAGATGCCGATCAGATAGGCCCAGAAGCCCAGGCCGATATCGTAGATCGCGATCTCGTCATTGGTGTAGCCGAGATCGTCGAACAGCAGCCGGAAGGTGAGATTGGCGAGCGTATCGCCGATCTTGTGGAGCAGGATGAACAGCAGCACGAGCATCGCACCGCGCCGCCGGAAGAATTCGAGCAGCGGACCTGCGATCGACGCCCAGACCTCGCCGCCGCTGCGGCGACCGGCCGGTTCGCGGTGGCGCTCGGGCTCGCCCATCACCAGCGCGGTGATCATTGCGGGCAGGGCGAAGGCGGCGCAGGCGGCATAGGCGATCTCCCAGCCGAAGCGGCCGGCCAGCACCAGCGCCACGGCGCCGGCGGTCGCCGATCCGATCCGCCAGCCATATTGCGACATGCCTGCGCCGACGCCCAGCTGCCGCGCCTCGAGCAGTTCGATCCTGTAGGCGTCGATGATGATGTCGAAGGTCGCGCCCGCCGCGCCGACGAGGATTGCCGCGACGGCGGTCTGCATCAGCCCGGCTTTCGGATCGACCAGCGCCAGATGGAACACCGCCGCCATCACGAGCAGGCCGATGACGAGCATCCACGAAACGCGCTGTCCGAGCCGGCCGAGGATCGGCAGGCGAACGCCGTCGACCACCCAGGCCCAAAGAAACTTCAGATTATAGACGAGGAAGGCGAGGGTGAAGGCGGTCACCGCCTTCTTGTCGATGCCATCCTGGGCGAGGCGCGTGGTAAGGGTCGCGCCGATCATTGCGAAGGGAAAGCCTGAGCTTATGCCCAGGAACAGCGCGGCGAGCGGTGCCGGCTCCACATAGGGGCGGATCGCCGCCATGATGCCCTTGTTCCCGACGGTCGCACCACCGTCCCCCGATATGCTGTTCATCGCGCCAGCATAGCGAGGCCGCGCGAGGTGGGAAGAGGTGGCGGCGTCCGGTCATTCGTTGCGTGGGACGGAACTCTGCCCTTTTGGACAGCCTTGCCCTTGACCGCGCTGCGCTTTGCGACGACCAACAGCCTTTGGATTTTCCGGAGACGCCCGTGGCCAAGCGCCTCACGATGTACATTCTCATAGCGATGGTTGTCGGCATCATCCTCGGCATCACGCTCAACAAGACGGTCGCCGACCCGGCGACGCTCAAGGACATCACCGGTTATATCTCGATCCTGACCGAGATATTCCTGCGCCTGATCAAGATGATCATCGCGCCGCTGGTGTTCGCGACGCTCGTCGTCGGCATCTCGCATATGGGCGACACGGCGGCGCTCGGCCGCGTCGGCGCACGCGCCATCGCCTGGTTCCTCGGCGCGAGCCTGTTGTCGCTGACCCTGGGCCTCGTCATGGTCAACCTGCTGCAGCCCGGCGTCGGCGCGGACCTCGTCCTGCCGCCCGAAGGCGCGAGCGCGGGCCTGTCCCAGGCGGATTTCTCGCTCAAGCAGTTCATCACCCATCTCGTCCCCAAGAGCTTCTTCGAGGCGATGGCGACCAACGAGATATTGCAGATCCTGGTCTTCTCGGTCTTCACCGGCGTCGCGGTGACCGCGATCGGCGAAAAGGCCGCGCCGCTCGTCCGCGGCATCGAGGCGCTGGCGCAGGTGATGCTCCAGATCACCGACTATGTGATGCGCTTCGCCCCCTTCGCGGTGTTCGCTGCAGTCACGACGGCGCTGGCCGAGCAGGGGCCCACGATCCTGATCAGCTTCGGCAAGTTCATGGGCAGCTTCTACCTGTCGATGCTCGTGCTGTGGGGCGTGCTGCTGTCGCTCTGTTTCCTCGTCGTCGGGTCGCGCACCGGCCTGCTGATCCGTTATATCCGCGAGCCGATCCTGCTCGCGTTCAGCACCGCCTCGTCCGAAGCGGCCTTCCCCCGCACGCTCGAGGCGCTCGACCGCTTCGGCGTGCCGCCGCGCATCGCCAGCTTCGTCCTGCCGCTCGGCTATTCGTTCAACCTCGACGGCTCGATGATCTACTGCACCTTCGCGACGATGTTCATCGCGCAGGCCTATGGCGTGGAACTGACCCTCGGGCATCAGTTCACGATGCTGCTGATCCTGATGGTGACGTCGAAGGGGATCGCCGGCGTGCCGCGCGCCAGCCTCGTCATCATCTCTTCGACACTGGCCTTCTTCGACATCCCCGAAGCGGGGCTGCTGCTGATCCTCGCGGTCGACCATTTCCTCGACATGGGCCGCTCCGCCACCAATGTCGTCGGCAATGCGGTGGCCAGCGTCGTCGTGGCCAAGTGGGAAACCAAGCATCTCGACGTGATCGAACCGCCCGAGATCGAACCCGCCCACGCGCCCTGAACGCCGACATGAAAGAGCCCCCCGACCGCCGGTCGGGGGGCTCTGTCTTTTTCGGGATGTCCGCCTGCCTTATTGGCGGACGAGATAGTCGAAATAGGCGCTGTCGGGCGGGCCGTCGATCGCCGCCATCAGCGCGGACATGTCGACCTTCTTGAACGCCTCGGCGCCGGCCTTGTGCGCCTCGATGCTTTCCCATTTCTCGATCAGGATGAAGCGCCGGTCATTGCCCGCGTCGCGCAGCAGTTCGGCGCCGTGCGAACCCTCGATCGCCGTCACGCCGTCGATCAGGCGGTTGAGCGCCGCCTCCATTTCGGCCGACATGCCTTCCTTGGCGTGCATCGTATAGACTCGCGCGATCGTCATCGTCCCTCTCCTCAGCGGGCGTTTGTCAGATATCCTGCGCGAGGCGGCCGTAAAGTTCGGGACGCCGGTCGCGGAAGAAGCCGAATGCCGCACGGTGCCGCTTGGCCAGATCGATGTCCAGTTCCGCGACGAGCACGCCCGTCTCGGTCGCGCCGAACTCCGCGAGCAGGTCGCCGCGCTCGTCGCAGATGAAGCTGTGGCCGTAGAAGGTCTGCCCGTCCTCGGTCCCGATCCGGTTCGCGGCGACGACCGGCACGACGTTCGACACGGCATGGCCGATCATCGCGCGGCGCCACAGCCGGCTGGTGTCGAGATCGGGATCGTGCGGCTCATTGCCGATCGCGGTGGGGTAGAAGAGAATCTGCGCGCCCATCAGCATCATCGCGCGGGCGGTTTCCGGATACCATTGGTCCCAGCAGATGCCGACGCCCACGGTCGTCCCCTCGGCCGGCCACACCTTGAAGCCCGTATTGCCCGGCCGGAAATAGAATTTCTCTTCATAGCCGGGGCCGTCGGGGATGTGGCTCTTGCGATAGACGCCCTGCACGCGGCCGTCCGGATCGATCATCGCCAGGCTGTTATAATGGTGCGGCCCGTCGGCCTCGAAGAAGCTGGTCGGGATGTGCACCTTCAACTCGGCGGCCAGCGCCTGCATCGCGGTCACGGCCTTGTGCTCGCTCGTCGGCTTGGCGCGCGCGAACAGGCCCTCGTCCTCGACCCGGCAGAAATAATGGCCCTCGAACAGCTCGGGGGGCAGGATGACCTGCGCGCCCTTGCCCGCCGCCTCGCGGACGAGCTTCGACACTTCGGCGATATTCTCGTCGATGTCGTCGGAGAAGGCGAGCTGGAGCGCCGCCACCTTGATCTTGGTCATGAAGTCATCCTCAAAGCCGGACGCCGAAGCGTGCCGCAACATAGATCGTCAGCAGATAGAGCAGCATCGTCAGCGCGCAACCGGCGAGCAGCGCGCTCCAGAAGCCCATGCCGTGCCGGAGCATGGCGGGGATCGCCAGGAACATCGGCAGCGACGGGATCACATACCAGAAGGTCGCCTCCGCATGATCGGCGAGGCGGTGCCGGTCGCCGGTGTCGTGCCACAGCCAGATCATTCCGAGGATCGAGGTGAGGGGCAGGGAGGCGATCAGCGCACCCGCCGCCGGGTTGCGCCGGGCGACCATGGCGATCAACGCCACGATCAGGCCCGACAGCAGTGCCCGGACGGCGAAAGCGGTCACGCCGCCGGAATCTGCTGGCTGATGCAGTGGAAGCTGCCGCCGCCGGTCAGGATGTGGTCGGCGCGGAAGCCGGTCACCGTCCGGCCGGGAAACAGCGCGGCGATCGCGGCCACGGCGGCCTCGTCGTTCGGCGCGCCATAGAGCGGGACGACCACGGCGGCGTTGCCGATGTAGAAGTTCATATAGGAGGCGGGGATGATCTCTCCGTCGCTCTCCACCGCGCCGGGGGAGGGGATCGCGACCACGGTCAGCCCGAACGCCTCGGCCCGCGCGCGCGCATCGGCGAAGACCTCGGCATTCGGGTCGTCCGCGCCGGCCGGCTCGGGAATGGCGATGGTGCCGGGCGCCACGAAGCGGGCGAGATTGTCGACATGGCCGTCGGTATGGTCGTTGAGCAGCCCGTCGCCGAGCCACAGCAGCCGCTCGACGCCGAGGCCATCGGCGAGCCGCGCCTCGATCGCCGCGCGGTCGAGATCGGGGTTGCGGTTCGGGTTGAGCAGGCATTGCTCGGTCGTCACCGCCACGCCGGTGCCGTCGACATCGATCGCGCCGCCCTCGAACACCCAGTCCTGCCGGCGGGTGGGAAAGCCGGTGCGCGCGGCGAGGCGGGCGCCGATGCTCTCGTCGCCGGGCAGTTCATATTTGCCGCCCCACCAGTTGAAGCCGAAATCGGTCGCGGCAAGGCCATCGGCCGAACGGACGATGATCGGCGCACTGTCGCGCAGCCAGATGTCGCCGAACGCCTCGACAATGACCTCTGCGGCGTCGCCGGCCAGTTCGCGGGCGCGCTCGGCCGATGCCTCGTCGGCGGCGACGAGGATGACGCGCTCGCCCTTGCCATCGGCGTGGACGGCGCGCGCGTCATCC
>NZ_JAGMXV010000203.1 GCF_018006725.1 Rhizorhabdus sp. | reverse complement strand
AATCGGTACCGCGCACGGCAGACACGGACAGCGGTGTCGTTACCTGAAAATCGCTGTTGGGATCGCGGATCGGCGTCACCGTCGCGCGGCTGCGGCCCGCTTCCAGCCGGAAGCGCCGCTCGATGCTGCCGGTCAGCAGGATGCGGCGCAGGCGCGAGACGTGGATGCGGCTTTGTGAGGGGAGTGAGATCGCGCTGCCGTCGGGCAGGGTGACCGTAACGAAGGCGTTGGGCCCTGTCTCCAGCTTCTGGCCCTGGCGGACCCGGGTCCCGACCTCGACCTGCTGGCTGTCGATCGTCGCAACGCCCCGGAACGAGGTGATTGCCCCGGCAATCGTTTCGATCCGCAGCAGCGGCTGCGGGATGAGCAAGGTCGACCCGACCGGCAGGCGGCGCGGATCGGCGACGGCATTGAGCTTCTGGATCGAGACGTAATCGTCGCTGACCAGATAGTCGCGTGCCAGTGCGGACAGCGTATCGCCAGGGCGCACCGTGTAGCGGAAGTACTGGTCCGCCGCAGGCGCCTGCGCGGCGACCGGGCCGGCAGCCCAGACTGCCAGCGCCGTCGCCAGTCCCAGGATGAGCTTGCTCCGCACGATTGCCGTCTTACTCCGTCTCGGGCTCGAGCGCTTCGAGCCGGTAGCCATAGCTGTACACCGGGATCAGGCGAAAGCCACGCTCGGGACGCAGGCCCAGCTTCGCACGGATGCGCGAGATATGGGCGTCGAGCGTGCGGGTCGGCAGATCGGGGTTACGACCCCATACGATCTCCAGCAGATAGGAGCGCGACAGCGGCCGGTGCATGTTGCGGAACAGCGTCGCCGCCAGTTCGAACTCCTTGGCGGTGAGAACGATGTTCTCATCCTCCACGCTGATGGTCTGGCGCGCCGGGTGCAGCGTGTAAGGGCCATAGCTCTCATTCGCGGCCACCGCCTCGCGCGGGCCGGTGCGGCGGTGCACTGCGGCGATCCGCGCCAGCAGCACGGTCGGCTGGACCGGCTTGATCACATAATCGTCGGCGCCGGCATTGAGGCCTGCCACGATATCCTCGTCGCTGTTGCGGTTGGTCAACAGGAGCGACGGGATCGGCTTGTCCATATTCTCCCGCATCCAGCTTATGATCTCGGGCCCGCTCTTGTCGGGCATGTTCCAGTCGAGGATCACCAGGTCGAACGTGTCCTGCCGCAGCTTCGTGATCAGCGTGCGGGCGTTGGGGAACTCATAGGCGAAGTGACCCGCCTCGATCAGCGTCTGCGTCACATAAGCGCGTGCTGCGGGTTCGTCGTCCAGTACGGCGATGCGCATGCTATCGCTCGAGGTCTTGGAGGGATCGTTTGTCGGCATCCGAGCCTTCATGCCCGTGCGCCGATACAATTCCAAGTATGTCCGGTCGAACTGTGTTCGGGTCTGCTCCACCCATGTTCCTGCCTCCCTTTCGCCCTTCGGGACGACATGGCTTTAGCCGAAGCGAACCGGGCGCAAATGATTGTATTTCCAAAGTTACAATTGTTTACAGCCACATCGATAGTTAACCGGCCTATGACCAGCCGCGGTGATGCCGGCGGCTCGATGATCGGGGGTGCCGGGTGGAAGGGTTGCTCCCCCTCCATGCTGGCCGGCCTGTCTCGCCCTGACGGGCTCAGGATCGCGGCCGTCGGCATTGCCAACCTTCCGACATTGTGCCGATCGATTTCCGTCCGCTCCGATCGGCGGTCGTATGGCTTCAGAGCAGGCCGGACAGGATGTGGAGGCCGACCCCGATCAGACCGCCGACGATGGTGCCGTTGACGCGGATATATTGCAGGTCGCGTCCCACGGCGTTTTCCAGCTGCGACGTCACGGTGCGCGCGTCCCAGCCGCGGATCGTCTCGGACACCAGCTTGACGATGTCGTCGCCATAATCGGCAACGAGCCCGACGGTGATACGACGGGCGAAGCGGTTGAGCGTCTGCCGTAGCTGCGGGTCGGTCTGCAGCGTTTCACCCAACTGGCGCAGCGCGGCGCCAAATTGCCCGCCAATCGCCGCGTCGGGGTTGCGCGCGCTGTCGATCAGCTTCAACCGCGCATTCTGCCAAAGCGTGTCGAGCCAGGCGCCGACGGCGGGGCTGGCGATGATCTCCGCCTTCATCGCAGCGACCCGCTCGCGCATCGCCGGATCATTTTGCAGCCGGTCGGCAAACTGCTCGAGCCCCTCCTGTGCTTTGCTGCGCAGAGGATGATCCGGGTCGGTCGCCATGTCGTCGAGCAGCTTGTGCAGCCCTTCCACGATCGCGGTCGACAATTTCTCGTCGAGACCGGTCCAGCGCATGAACTTGCCCGTCCGCGACTGGACCATGTCATGGATCATCGTCTCGTTGTGGAGCAGGACGCGGCTGCCCCAGCCGATCAGTCCATCGAGCATTTCGGCATGGCGATTTTCGACGATTGCCGCGTCGAGCGTGCGGCCGATCAGCGGCGCGATGTCGAACGTCTTGAGACGGCTGGCGAGCGCGCCCTTGACCATGGCGCCGAGCCGGTCGTCGCCGAGCGACTCCAGGATCGTGGCCAGGGCCCGCCCCATGCCGCCGCGAGCGCGACCGGGGGCAGGGGGTTGCGCCAGGAGTCGGCCGATGGCCGCCGCGACGTCGACCTTCTGCATCCGCCGGGCGACCACCGAAGCGGTTAGAAAGTTGACCCGCAGGAAGGATGCAAGGTTGTCGCCGATGCGATCCTTGTTGCGCGGAATGATCGCGGTGTGCGGAATGGGCAGGCCCAGCGGGTGGCGGAACAGCGCCGTCACCGCGAACCAGTCGGCGAGGCCGCCCACCATGGCTGCTTCCGCGAAAGCGCAGAGATAGCCCCAGGCTGCAGGTTCGCCGGGCGCTTCGTGCGATCGGGCGAGGATGTAGAGGCCCGCCATCGCCACGAGCAGGCCCGATGCGACTATGCGCATGCCGCGCACGCCGCCCTGCGCGGGATTGAAGCGGTCGAGCCCGGTCGCCTGAAAGATGTTCATGCGGTCTAAATGGCCGTTGGGCCGGATAGTTCAACCGAAACGAGTGCCGCCCCCGCTATCCACACAGGGCGCGGGGGCGGCCAAGTCGGTTCGTCATTCGGCGGCGTGGGGCGTGGCCTTCGTCTCATGGTCCGCCGGCGTGATCAGGAATCTGCCCAGCTTGGGCCCGATCCATTTCTCGAGATCGTCTGCCAGGGTGAAGCCGGCGGGGACGATGACCAGGGTGAGCAAGGTCGACATGGCGATGCCGCCGATCACGCAGACCGCCATCGGCGCGCGCCAACTGCTGTCGCCTGACAGGCCCAGCACGATCGGCAGCATGCCGGCGATCATCGCGACCGAGGTCATGATGATCGGCTGGGCACGCTTGTGGGCGGCTTCAAGGATCGCATCGGTCCGATCGACGCCCCGGCGCATCTCCTCGATTGCGAAGTCGACCAGCAGGATCGAGTTTTTCGCGACGATCCCGAGCAGCATCAGCAGGCCGATATAGACCGGCATCGAAACCGACATGCCCCAGATCTTCAGGAAGAGGATGCCTCCGAGCGGTGCCAGGAGCAGCGATCCCATGTTGACGAAGGGCGGCAATACCCGCTTGTAAAGCAGGACCAGCACCGCGAACACGAGCAACACGCCCGCGCCGACCGCAATGGCGAAGCCCGCGATCAGATCGCCTTGCATCTCCTGCTCACCGAACTTGATCTCGCGCACGCCGGTCGGCAGCGCCTTCATGATCGTCGATTTGTAGATATAGCCATAGGCTTCGCCGCTCACGACCCCAGGCGTAAGGTCGGCGCCCACCACGAGGCGGCGAACCTGATTGTAGCGGCGAATCTTCGACGGGCCGGCGCCGAAGGAGATGTCGGCGACGACCTTGAGCGGGACCGAGGTGCCGAAGCTGGTCTGCACCGGCAGGTTCTCGATCGCGGCGAGATCACGACGCGAATCCTCGCTCAGCGAGACCCGGATCGGAATCTGACGGTCGCTCAGCGAGAATTTCGCCATATTCTGTTCGATGTCGCCGAGCGTCGCAATGCGGATGGCATTGCTCAAAGCGGCCGTCGTCACGCCGAGATCGGCGGCGAGGTCGAGGCGCGGCTTGATGATCAGTTCGGGGCGCTGGATATCGCCGTCGATGCGGGGGTCGCGCATCATCGGGCTCTTGCGCATCTGCCCGATCAGCGTGTTGGCCGTCTGCTGCAGGATGACCGGGTCGTCGCCCGCCAGCATGACGGTGATGTCACGGCCGAACCCGCCGCTCTGCGACTGGAAGTTCACCCGTGCATCGGGGATCTTCGCCAGCAACGGGGCTGTCTCGCGCTCGAACTCGATGCTGGTCCGCTCGCGCTCCTTCGCGGGTTTCAGCGTGACATAGATCGTTGCGAAGCGGGTATCGCCATTGTCGCCGATATCGGCAAAGGCGTTGAGCACTTCGGGCTGGCTGCGCAGGATCGCGGTTGCCTGGTCGGCAACACGTTGCGTGTCCTCGGCGACGCGGGCACCGGGGGTCAGCTCGATCTTCACCGAACTATAGTCGATGTCGAGCGGCGGCTGGAACTCGGTCGGCGTGGTCGCGAACAGCGCGATCGTCAGGATGAACGACGCGAAACCCACGCCGATGGTTTTCCACCGGTTGCGCAGCGACCATTGAAGAACGCCGATATAGCGGTCCATCATCGGCCCGCCGCCATGCTGCTTCACGCCTTCGGCCTTGAGAAAATAGGCCGCTACCATCGGCGTGATAAGACGTGCGACGAGCAGGCTCATCAGCACGGCGACAGCCACGGTCAGGCCGAACTGCTCAAAAAACTGTCCCGGAATGCCGGGCATGAATGACACCGGCAGGAAGACGGCGACGATCGACATCGTCGTAGCCACGACCGCCAGGCCGATCTCGTCGGCGGCGTCCATCGCCGCCTGGTAGGCGCTCTTGCCCATGCGCATGTGTCGAACGATATTCTCGATCTCGACGATGGCGTCGTCGACCAGAATGCCCGCCACGAGGCTGAGCGCGAGCAGGCTGATCGTGTTGAGCGTGAAGCCCATCAGACTCATGAACCAGAAGGTCGGGATCGCCGAGAGCGGGATCGCGATCGCCGAGATCAGGGTCGCGCGCCAGTCTCGCAGGAAGAAGAACACCACCACGACGGCCAGCACCGAACCCTCGATCATCGCGTCGATGGCGGAATGATATTGCTCCTTGGTGTAGAGGACGCTCGTGTAGAGCTCCTTATACTCGACCTTGGGGTTCTCCTTGCGCAGTTCGTTGAGAACCTTGACGACATTGTCATAGACCTCGACGTCCGACGCGCCCTTCGCCTTCTGAATTCCGACCGACAGCACCTGCCGGTCGTTCATCTTGGAAATCTGCCGCTGTTCGCCGAAGGAGTCGCGCACGGTGGCGATGTCCGCCAAGCGGACGGTGCGCCCGTCACCGACCGAAATCTGCGTCTGGCCGAGCTCATAGGCTGAGGTGGCGTTGCCCAGCACGCGAACCGACTGCTCGGCCCCGGCCAGCTCAGCCCGCCCGCCGGCAGCGTTGAGATTGGTGGTGCGCAGGATATTGTTGACCTGAACGGCGGTCACGCCTTGCGCCTGCATCCGGGCAGGATCGAGCACGACGCGGATTTCGCGCGAGACGCCACCGCCACGGAAGACCCCGGCGATGCCCTCGATCGCCTGCAGTCGCTTGATCACCGTATTGTCGGTGTACCAGCTGAGCTGCTCGAGGGTCATGTCGAGACCTTCGACCGAATAATAGGCGATAGGCCCACCGTCGACGTCGATCCGCTTGGTCACCGGCTCCAAAATGCCTTCGGGCAGTTCCGACCGGATCTTGGAGACGGCGTCGCGCACGTCGTTGACCGCGCGGTCGACCGGCGTGCCGAGCTGGAACTCGATGTTGGTGCCCGACAAGCCTTCGCTGACATAGGAGGTTATCGACTTCACATTGCCGATCGACGAGACCGCCGCCTCCACCCGCCGGGTGATCTGCGTCTCCATTTCGGTCGGCGCGGCGCCGGGCTGCAAGATCTCGACGCTGACGCCAGGGAAGCTGATGTCCGGCATCTGGTTGATGTCGAGGCGCGCGAAGCTGATCAGCCCGGCAAGCGTCAGGCCCAGAAACAGGACGATCGGGGGAATGGGGTTCCGGATCGCCCAGGCGGAAATGTTGTTCATCGCGCGTTCTCGCTCAGCGGGCGGCGGGGCGGTTGGACAGCTGCGGTGTGACCTTGTCGCCGGGGTTCAGGAAGGCGCCTGCGGACAGGACGACCTTCTCGTTGCCCTGCAAGCCCGACAACACCACGACGCCGGCATCGGAGACGTCACCCGTCTTGACGTCGCGACGGATCACCTTGTTGTCGGGGCCGACGACATAGACGAACGAGCCCTTGTCATCGTGCAGCACGGCCGATTCAGGCAGCTGCGGCGCCTTGACCGATCCGCTGCGGATCGCTGCGCTGGCGAAGCCGCCCGGGCGCAAAGCGGGGTCGTAGCGCAGCTGGATGCGCGCCGTGCCCTGACGCGTCTGCGGGTCGATGACCGGCGAAATCTGCCACACGGTTCCGGCAAAGGCGCGGCTGCCGCCGATCGGCGTTACCTGCGCGGTGTCGCCGACCTTCAGGCGGGCAATGTCCTGTTCGGCAAGCTGGGCGCGAATCTCGATCTCGCCGTCCTTGGCGACGCGGAACAGCGCGCCTGCTCCGGCGCCGACGACCTGGCCCGGCTCGACCGCGCGGGTCAGGACGAGGCCGGAGGCAGGCGAACGAATGCTGAGCCGGCCGATCTGCGCGCGGCTCTCGCCGAGTTGTGCCTCGGCAACCGCGACGCGCGCGACGGCAGCGTCACGGCTGGCGGTCCGGCGGTCGATATCGGCCTTGGAGATGAAGCCACGGGCAACAAGGGCCTTGGCGCGGTCGAGCTCGGCCTGCGCGAGTTGGGCATCGGCGCGGGCGACGCGAACCCCGGCAGCGAGCGAGGCGGCCTGCTGCGTCTGCACCGAGCGTTCGATGACCGCCAGCGTCTGGCCCGCCTTGACCCAGCTTCCCGGCTCGACGAGCACGGCCTGGACCATGCCGCCCTCGCCCGCGATGCCGACCGGCATCTCGCGCTTTGCAGCGAGCGTGCCTGTCGCGGAGATCGTCGTCACGACATTGGTGCTGCCGGGAACGATCACGGTCACGCCCGGCGGTGGGGGCGGGGCAGGCTTGGCCTTGTTGCCGCCGAACAGCGCATATCCGATGACGCCGAGCGCGATCAGGCCTGCAAGAACCGCCCCGATGATGGTCCAACGACGACGACGGGCCTGCTCCTCGTCGAAGTCATAAGCCCTGTAGTCCGTCTGGATGCCGGATTCGACGTTCATCCCCATAATCCCGTAATCGGCCGCGCGGGCCCCCTTCGCTTCGATCCAGCTGTATTATATCAATACATCACCCCGCTCAAGGGGCAGCGCCCGCGCGGAAAGCCGGAGGGATCATAACGGTCCCGAAAGGCGTTCATGCCGCGTGCAGCGAGGATCCACCATTGTGCGGATAGCACGCACGGGGAGTTGCGGCAAAGCAGGAGCAAGACCAATATGGCAGTTAGTTTTTCCCGTTTCGGTGGTGCGGCGCTTCTGGCCGCTGCTGCTGCGGCGCCCCTGATGGCGCAGCAGCCGATGCTTCCGCCGGGCCATCCGCCGGTGATGGGCACGCGGCTCGACATCGTCGCGTCCGGCGAAGTCACCGCCATTCCCGATATCGCCACCATCGGAGCCGGAGTCGTGACGCAAGCGCCGACCGCTGCCGAGGCGATGAAGGACAATGCGCGGCGTACGGCAGCGACCGTCGCAGCGATCCGCAAGGCCGGCGTCGCCGACCGCGACATCCAGACCACGTCGGTCTCGCTCAGCCCGCAATATCGCTATGCCGACAATCAGCCGCCCGTGATCACGGGCTATCAGGCGTCGTCGCGGGTGAGCGTGCGCTTTCGCGACATCAAGGCAGCCGGCCCTGTCCTCGATGCACTCGTCGCCGCGGGCGCGAACCAGATCGACGGCCCGTCGCTGTCGATCGACAAGCCCGAGCCGCTGCTCGACAAGGCCCGCGAGCAGGCCGTCGCGATCGCAAAGCAGCGCGCCGACCTCTATGCCCGCGCCGCCGGCATGCGCGTGAAGCGCATCCTCGCGATCAGCGAGGGTTCGACCGAGCCCATGCCGATC
>NZ_JAGMXV010000021.1 GCF_018006725.1 Rhizorhabdus sp. | reverse complement strand
TCCGGGGGCGAAGTTGGCAGGCTTGACGGCAAGGCGGGTTAGCGGGGCGGCAGCACCGCTTCGGTTCGCCCTCTGGCCGGGGTCGAGAGACGCCAGCGTCCCGGCAACGAAGGGCGCGGCATAGGATGTCCCGCGCAGGAGCCCTACGCCACCCGTTGCATTCGCTCCGACAAGATCCGCAGCGGGAGCCGCGAAGTCTATATGCTTCGCGCGCCCGGCCTCGATCAGAGGTCTTCCCTTGGCGTCCACGCCGGTGACGGCGATGACTTGGGGATAGGAGGCCGGATAGGCTGGCGGCGCCGCAGCACCGTCATTTCCCACGGCCGCCACGATGATGATGCCGCGCTTGTCGACGGCCGAGATCGCCTTTGCCAGCAGGGGATTGTCGGGGCCGACCAGGCTGATGTTGATGATATGCGCTCCGGAGCCGGCAAGCCAGCCGAGGGCGCGGGCGATCGCCAGCGCGTTACCGCCGCGTGGATCGCGGCCATATATGTCGGCCGACAGCAACGACCCACCGGGCACCAGCGCGGGAATCCTGCCATGGCCTAGCAGGATCGAGGCGATGGCCGTGGCATGATCGTTGGCGACCGGCGCGCCGGTCGCGAAGCCGAGCGATGTCACCGATCTGGAAAAAGAGGAAAGGCCGGCGACGCCGCCATCGATCAGGCCGATAACCGCCCCGGACCGTGCTTTCGATCGCGCGACGGGCGTGGCTGTCGTCTGCGGCGTGGCCGTGCCGACGGTCCGGTAGATCGGATTGGACTGGATCGTGGCGCCGCGCACGGCCTGCCGAAGCCGTCGCTCGGCCCGTGCAAGATCCATATTGGCGGGCGGCCGCAGCCGGACGGTGCGAATGTCGAGACCTTCCAGCCGGTCGTCGCCGATCACGTCGAAACCCGCCTGCTGCGCCGCATCGAGCGCGCCGGCGTCTGGATCGAGCAGCAGCAATTCGTCCCGTATCGCGGGATCGCCGCGCAGATCGAGCGCGAGGTCGTCGGAATGCTGGCGGACGAGCGCCGAAAGGCTGTCCAGGCGGGTTTGCCGGAGTCGCTGCAATGCACTGTCGACCTGGTCCAGACCGGAGCGCACCGGACGCGCGGCATCTTCTCCCACGTCCTCCAGCGTTCGTCCGATCGTCGGACCCAAAGGAGACGAAAGCTGGGGCAGCAACTGAGCGGCGGCGGCCGACGCCGACAGGATCGCGATGCCGAGCGCCAGGCTGGTGCGGAGGGGGAGCATCGGATCGGATTCCTTTCAAGGCCGTTACGACAGAACGCCGCTCGCTTTTGTCGGTTGCCTGGGATGAAACGTCGCACCGCCGTCGTTTCATCCCCAAAGCCATCCTTCGTGGAGGACAGGAAATGTGACGGGATTCGAACGGGACCTGCTCGATCTGCTGCCCCGTCTGCGCCGCTTCGCGCGCTCGCTGACGCTTGATGTCGCCGATGCCGACGATCTCTGCCAGATCGCTCTGGAGCGAGCATTGAAGGCCGAGGATCAGTGGGCCGAGGGGACGCGGCTCGATTCCTGGATGTACCGGATCATCCGCAATTGCTGGATCGACGAATTGCGATCGCGGCGGCGGCGGGGGGAGACGGTGCCGGTCGACGCGGACGGCTTGGACCTGCCCGACGCTGGCGACCGGCAGATGGAGGCACGCGTCGAACTCAACAATGTCGACCGGGCGATGGCAGCTTTGCCGCCCGAACAGCGCGAGGTCATCGCGCTCGTGCTGGTCGAGGGGCTGGCCTATCGCGAAGCCGCCGAGCTTCTCGATCTGCCGATGGGAACGATAACGTCGCGCCTTGTGCGCGGGCGCCAGGCGCTGATGGATCATCTGGGAGAACGGGCATGACGGATGAAGAGATCATGGCCTATGTCGATGGCGAGATGCTGCCCCTCGACCGGCTGCGCTTCGAGAAGCGCCTGCGGACCGACCCGGCGCTTGCGGAAAGCGTGCGTCGTCACCGGGCTTTGCGCGATAGTGTTGCCGGCCATTTCGCGCCTATCGCGCAGGAGCCGGTTCCAGATCGTCTGGCGGCCACCCTCGCACAGCCTTCCAACGTCATCGCCTTGCCAGGGAGAGCCCCGGCAAAGACCTCCTATGTCCGGGCCGCTGCCGCTCTGGCAGCGGCCCTCGTCGCAGGCGTCATGCTCGGACAGCAGCTGCCCGACGCAAAGAAAAGCCCGGTCTCCGATCGCGCCGGTATCCTTGTGGCGCAGGGCGATCTCGCGGAGGCGCTGGACCGGCAACTCGCTTCGGCGCCTTCGGGCGCTTACCGGATCGGCGTTAGCTTCGCGACCGGAACCGAAGGGAGGCTCTGCCGGACCTTCGTCGGACCTGCCGGCTCCGGAATCGGCTGCCGGGAGCCTTCCGGATGGACAGTTCAGCGCTATGTCGCGGGCCATCGGTCGGGGGGTGGCGCCTATCGGCAGGCCGGGTCCGCCGAAGCCGCGATCATGGCGCAGGCGCAGGACATGATGACGGGAGAACCGCTCGATGCCGCCGCCGAGCGGCGGGCGCGCGATTCGGGCTGGCTGGCTCGCCGAAAATGACTGCTAAAGTTTCAGGGGTGAAATAAGCCGGCAAAACTGCACTTCCAGAGAACATCCACGCCAACCCGGTGGAAAGGATGTCCGCCATGTCGCTTGCCTCGGTCCCCAGCATGCCGAGCTCTGCCCCGCCTGAAAAAGCCAGCGCTCTCGCCTGCGAGAATGGCCGGCACTCGGCCGTCGGTGGCAGCCGCACAGAAATCAACGGGATCAGCCATGCCGTCTGCCGCCATTGCGGATGCGAGCTGATGCGCTTCGGTTCTTCGCGCCGATGGTTCAGGACGGGGCGGATGGGCGGCTGATTAATTCCCATAAGGAATTAATGTCGCGCATATTATCCCAATAGTTTCCAATCACCGCCTGCGCTAATCGGTGCGTCATCTCTTTCGATGGCGAGGCTGACATGACGACGATGGTGGACAGAGCAGGTCTGAAGATCGCGGATGAACTCGTCCGCTTCATCGAGGACCGCGCGCTGCCGGGGACGGGCATCGCGCCCAACGCGTTCTGGGCGGGGGCCGCCGACATCTTCGCGCGCTTCGTCCCGGAAAATCGCGATCTGCTCGCCCGCCGCGACGCACTGCAGGCGCAGATCGACGCCTGGCATGGCGAGCGCGCCGGCCAGCCGATCGACATGGACGCCTACAAGGCCTTCCTCTCGTCGATCGGCTATCTCGTGCCCGAGCCGGCCCCCTTCGCGGTCGGCACCCGCAATGTCGACGCCGAACTGGCGACCACGGCCGGGCCGCAGCTGGTGGTGCCGATCCTCAACGCGCGTTTCCTGCTGAACGCCGCCAATGCGCGCTGGGGCAGCCTCTATGACGCGCTTTACGGCACCGACGCCATTCCGGGCTCTCCGGCAGGACCGGGCTATGATGCGGAGCGTGGGGCCAAAGTTATTGCCTGGGCGAAGGCGTTTCTCGACCGCGCGGTGCCGCTGGCGGACGCAAGCTGGGCGGATTGGAAGGGCGATGCACCGGTTCTGGCCGACCCCGCGCAGCTCGTCGGTCGCGCAGATGACAATCTGCTGTTGCGGAACAACGGTCTTCATATCGAACTGGTGATCGATCGCGCCCATCCGATCGGCCGTGAAGATCCGGCGGGGCTCGCCGACGTGATCCTGGAATCCGCGCTCACGACGATCTGCGACCTCGAGGATTCGGTCGCGGCGGTTGATGCGCAGGACAAGGTCCTTGCCTATTCCAACTGGCTCGGCCTGATGAAAGGCGATCTGGAAGAGAGCTTTGACAAGGGCGGACGGACCATTACCCGCCGCCTCAACGATGATCGCGCTTATGTCGCGCCGGATGGCACGGCTTTCACCCTTCCGGGCCGCAGCCTCGTCTTCGTGCGCAATGTCGGTCATCTGATGACGACCCCGGCGGTGCTGCTCCCCGATGGAAGCGAGGCCCCCGAAGGCATACTCGACGGCATCGTCACCAGCCTGATCGCGTTGCACGACGTGCGCGGGCTCGGCCGCTATCGCAACAGCGCGACGGGATCGATCTACATCGTCAAGCCGAAGATGCACGGTCCCGAGGAGGCCGGCTTCACCAACCGGCTGTTCGACGCGATCGAGGATCTGCTCGGTCTCGACCGCCATACGCTGAAGGTCGGCGTGATGGACGAGGAGCGCCGCACCTCGGCCAACCTCGCCGCCTGCATCGAGGCGGTGAAGGACCGGATCATGTTCATCAACACCGGCTTTCTCGATCGCACCGGCGACGAGATGCACACCTCGATGCGTGCCGGACCGATGATCCGCAAGGGCGACATGAAGACGAGCGACTGGATCGCCGCCTATGAGGATCGCAACGTCCAGATCGGCCTCGCCTGCGGTCTGTCGAGCAAGGCGCAGATCGGCAAGGGCATGTGGGCGGCGCCCGACCGGATGGGCGACATGCTCGCCCAGAAGATCGGGCATCCGCGGACCGGCGCCAACACCGCCTGGGTGCCGTCGCCGACCGCGGCCACGCTGCACGCGACCCATTATCACGAGGTCGACGTGTTCGCCCGGCAGGACGAGCGCCGCGCGGAGCCCGTCGCCAGCATCGACCGGCTGTTGTCGGTTCCAGTCGCGCAGGGCCACAATTGGACGCCCGAGGAGATTCGTGCCGAACTGGACAATAATGCGCAGGGCATATTGGGCTATGTGGTGCGCTGGGTGGATCAGGGCGTCGGCTGCTCCAAGGTGCCCGACATTCATGATGTCGGCCTGATGGAGGATCGCGCAACGCTGCGCATCTCCTCGCAGCATATGGCCAATTGGCTGCTGCACGGCGTGGCGTCGGCCGAGGAGGTCGAGGCGGCGCTGTCGCGCATGGCGGCCAAGGTCGATGCGCAGAATGCCGGTGACCCGCTGTATCGGCCGATGGCCGGGCGGGAGGCGGACAGCCTGGCCTTCCAGGCGGCGCGCGCCTTGGTGTTCGAAGGCGTCGAGCAGCCCAACGGCTATACCGAGCCGCTGCTCCACGCCTTCCGCCTGAAGGTCAAGGCCGCCCACTGAGCGGTCGGCCCAGCCGGCCTCACCGGATGAAGATCGACGCGATCTGCTGTTCGGCGAGGCTGGCGGTGCCATCCCGATCGGTGTCGGCCATGTCGAACAACCCCAGCGGGCGCGCCTGGGCCTCGCTCAGGCTCACCCGCTCGTCGCCGTCCGTGTCGCATTTGTCGAACCAGCTGCGGCCGATATGGGTCAGGCCCCGGCCCTGATCGGGGCGGGCATTCTGCTTTTCCCGATAGGCTTCGAACTCGGACGGGCTGACCGAGCCGTCCTTGTTCGCGTCCATCTCGGCGAATTGCGCCTTGGCTACTTTAGCGACCTCGGCTCGGGTGATCGGGCGCTCGCCCAGCTGCAATTGTGCCATGGCTGGGGTGACGGCGGTGACGGAAAGCAAAGCAAAGAAGAACAACCTGGTCATATCTCTGGTCCCATTGTCTCGGTGGGTCTTTGTCCAAGATCAACTGACCATGTGCTGAACGGTTGCCTCCGCCTATTTCATCACGCCATATTGGAAGTCGAAGAGGATCTTGACCCAGGCGCCGACCTGCGGCTTGCCGCCGATGCTGGGTGGCCGAACGCGGAACTGCCACGATGCCTGGCGCAGCGCATTGGCGAGGCCCGAACCGGTCGGGGACTCCCCGATCTCCTGGCAATCCTCCACGCGGAATTGCGGTGCGGTCCGGCACGCGATCATGCCCCAGCCCGCCTGACGCTTGCCCTTCAGGTAGAAAGCCATCTCGGCCGTCGTAGGCTCGCGATACCAGTCGGCGGGGTATAGCTTCTGACCGCCTGGTCCTTCGCCCGCGCCTTCGGCTTCAGCCGTCGCGGTGCCACCCGTGCCCGAAGCATCCTTCGCCTCGCGCGGCGAGAATTTCGAGATGTCGGTGGCGCGAAACTGTTCGGCCGTCATCCAGATGATGTTCGAAGGCAGCTTGGGGACTTCAGGCGCGGTCGGTGGGGTGGGCGGCGTGACCTTCACCTGCTTGCGCGGTGCACTCGACGTCGCAGCGACTTTGGGCGCCGGCTCTTCCGATATCGATAGCAGCGGAAAGCTTTTCAGCTCGGGCGCCACCCGGCGCAGCACATTCGGTGCAAGCGACAGCAGCAGGAGGAAGCCGAGCAGGTGGATGACGCCGACGAGCAGCAGGCTGACGGTCCGTCGGCCGAGCAGATCCCGGTCGGCGAGCCGGCTCGCTATGGCCCGACGGACATTCATGAAGCGCCCTTGCGGCCGGAAGTCTGAACGGCGGCTGGCTGAATCAGTCGGCCGCGCGGCGCATGGCCATCCGGCTGTCCTGGCCCGGCGTCGCGTCGATCAACTCGTCTCCCCCCAGCGACTGATAGAGGGCGACCAGATTCTGCGCCTTGAGCAGACGGGTCTGAGCCAATGTGCGAGCCGCACCATAGGCGGTCCGCCGTGCATCGAGCAGAGTGAGATAGGGATCGATCCCGTTGCGATAGCGGGCGTCGGCGAGCGTCAGCGAGTCCTGTGCGGCGGCATCGAGCTTGCTGCTCGCGGCATATTGTTCGTCGATTGTTGCGCGACGGGCAAGGGCGTTGGAGACGTCGCGGAACGCCGTCTGGATCGCGGTCTGATATTGGGCGACTGCCTGGTCGCGCTGGGCATTGCTGGCGCGCAGATTGCCGACATTCGCGCCGCCGGTAAAGATCGGCAGCGTGGCCGAAGGCGCGACGCTCCACGTGCGCGCGCCCCGCACGAACAGGTCGGCCAGCGTCGTGCTGGCGAAGCCACCCAGCGCGGTGAGCGCGATGCGCGGCAGGAAGGCCGCCCGCGCAGCGCCGATGCGGGCATTTGCGGCCCGTAGCGTATATTCGGCCTGAACCACATCGGGGCGACGCAGCAGAATCGAGGAGTCGAGGCCGGCCGGAACCTCGGCGATCTGCGCATCGACCGACTCGATCGAGGCGGGCAGCATCGCATCGGGCACCGGCGCACCGACGAGCAGTTGGAGCGCGTTGCGATCCTGCTCGATCAGCGTTTCGAGATTGGCCTGGTCCGACTGCGCCTGCGCGAGCACCGTTTCCGCCTGGCGCAGATCGGTGCGCGCAGCGACGCCGCCTTCGAGCAGCGATCGCGTCAGTTCGACGCTCTTCGCTGCGGCCGCGCTGGTTTCCTTCGCGACCTCGAGGAGGCTGCGGTCGGTTGCCAGGGTGAGATAGGCGTTGGCTACGCCCGCCACGAGGCTGAGGCGTACGCCGCGCCGGGCGGCTTCGGTCGCCAGATACTCGTTGAGTGCGGCGTTCGACAGGCTCTGAATCCGGCCGAACAGATCGATTTCCCAGCTGGCTTGGGCGTCGGTGCGGAAAGTGGCGATGGCGCCGCCAGTGCTCCGGCCGCGCGTGGCTACGCTCGCATTGCCGCCAACCTGGATCTCGTTCGAGCTGTCTGCCTTGGTGACGTCGGCCGACACGTCGATCTGCGGAAACAGCGAGGAGCGCGCAACCGTCACCTGCGCGCGGGCGGCGCGGGCATTGGCATAGGCGGCTTTCAGATTCTGGTTGTTGGCCAGCGCCTGATCGATCAGCGCGACCAGCTTCTCGTCGCGGAACACGTCACGATAGCTGAGCGCCGCCGGCCGCTCGCCCTCGGCAGCTGCGGCAGGGTCGGGCAAGGTTGCCGGCACGGCGGCCAGAGGGCGCTTGTAATCCGGGGCCAGCGTGCAGGCGCTCGTCGTCGCCAACAGGATGATCGACGTCAGACTTTTCCGCATCAGGCGCTCGCCCCATGTCCCGCCTTGTCCGGGAAGATTCGCCGGACAAGCACATAGAAGAGTGGAACGTAGAAAACCGCAAGCAGAGTCGCGGTGAACATGCCGCCCAGCACCGCCGTGCCGATCGCAACGCGCGCCTGCGCGCCGGCGCCCGTCGAGATCGCCAGCGGAACCACGCCGAACATGAAGGCGAAGCTGGTCATCAGGATCGGCCGCAACCGGATGCGTGACGCCTCGATCGCGGCTTCCAGCGCGGTCTTTCCTTCCTTCTCGGCGGCGATCGCAAACTCGACGATCAGGATCGCGTTCTTGGCGCTCAATCCCATGGTGGTGACCAGGCCGACCTGGAAGAAGATGTCATTTTCCAGCCCGCGCAACAGCACGGCCAGCGTGGCGCCGATCAGGCCGAGCGGGATGACCAGGATGACGGCGGTCGGGACCGACCAGCTCTCGTACAAGGCGGCAAGGCACAGGAAGACGACCAGCACCGACAGCGCATAGAGCAGCGGCGCCTGCCCTCCCGAAATCCGCTCCTGATAGCTGAGTCCCGACCAGTCGACCGAGACGCCGGGGACCTGTGCCGCCAATTCCTCGATCCGCTTCATCGCGTCGCCGGAGCTCTTGCCCGGAGCGCCCTGGCCTTGGAGCGTGAAATTGGAAATGCCGTTAAAGCGCGTGAGCACGTTCGGGGTCTGCGCCCAGCGGACCGTCGCGAAGGCCGAGAAGGGGACCATCTGCCCGGTGGCGGAGCGAACATGCCAGGCGGCGAGATCCTCGGGCTTGCTGCGATATTGCGCGTCGCCCTGGATGAAGACGCGCTTCACGCGGCCACGGTCGACGAAGTCGTTGACATATTGACCGCCCCAGGCCGCCGAGAGCGTCTGATTGACGCTTGCCTGGCTAATGCCGAGCGCACCGACCTTCTCGGAATCGATGTCCACCGCCAGCGTCGCCGTATCCTCCAGGGAGTTCAGGCGGACATTGGCGAGATCCGGGTCGGCGGCGGCAGCGGCCAGCAACTGGTCCTTGCGGGCCTTGAACTCCTCGCGGCTGAGATTGCCGCTGTTGAGCAATTCCATCGAGAAACCGGTGGTCTGGCCGAGACCGGGAATCGACGGCGGCGTGAGCACGAAGATCTGCGCCTCGCGGATGTCCGAGAGGTTGCGCGTTACGCGCGTGGCGATCGACTGCGCGCTGTTCTCGCTGCCCTTGCGCTCGTCCCAGGGAGCGAGGCCGATGAAGCCGCGCCCGACATTCTGGCTCTGCCCGCCATAGCCGGAGCCGCTGATCAGTCCGTAATTGATGATCGTCTCGGGTTCGGTCTGGCTGAGCCGCTGTTCGATCTGCTTGGCGACTCCGACGGTGCGGTTCAGCGTCGCGCCGGGTGCGAGCGAGAATTGCAGCTGGGCATTGCCCTGGTCCTCGGTCGGAACGAAGCCGGTCGGCAACTGGAAGAACACGACGCCCAGCGCCACGAGCAGCAGGACGAAGACGATCAGGGCGCGCCGGACATGGCCGAACAGCCGCTGCACCAGCCCGACATAACGCTCTGTAAAGCGTCGGAACCATGCGTTGAACCGGTCGCCATAGCCATAAGCGCGGCCGACTATGCCGGTCCGCAGCGCGCGATCTTCATGGTTGGGTCGCTTGAGCAGCGTCGCCGCAAGGGCGGGAGACAGGACCAGGGCCACGACCACCGACAGCACCATCGATGCGACGATGGTAACCGAGAATTGGCGGTAGATCACGCCGGTCGAACCACCGAAAAAGGCCATAGGCAGGAACACGGCCGACAGCACCAGCGCGATTGCGATCAGCGCGGTATTGATCTCGGACATCGACTTGATCGTCGCTTCACGCGGGCTGATGTCGGGATCTTCCTCCATCACGCGCTCGACATTCTCGACGACCACGATCGCGTCGTCGACGAGCAGGCCGATCGCCAGCACGAGACCGAACAGGGTGAGCGTATTCACCGAGAAGCCGGCCACGGCCAGCACGCCGAAGGTGCCGAGCAGCACGACCGGGACCGCGATTGCCGGAATGAGGGTCGCGCGCCAGCTCTGCAGGAAGACGAACATGACGATGACGACGAGGATGATCGCCTCAACCAGCGTCTTCACCACCTCTTCGATCGACAATTTGATGAAGGCGGTCGCGTCGTTCAGATAAGCGTGTCTGTAATAGGGCGGAAAGGTCTTGGAGGCGTTGTCGACATAGGCGCGAACCAGCTCGGAGGTCTTGAGCGCATCGGCGCCCGGCGCGAGCAGCACCGCGAGGCCCACGCCCGGATGGCGATTGATCCGCCCGACGACGTTGTAGAATTCGCTGCCCAGTTCGACGCGCGCCACATCCTTCAGCAGGACGTTCGATCCGTCGCCCTGGATCTTGACGATGATCGCCTTGAACTCGTCGACCGTCGTCAGGCGCGATCGCGAGGTGACGATGGCGTTGAGCATCTGGTCTTCGGGCGAAGGAACGCCGCCGATCTGACCTGCCGCGACCTGCGCGTTCTGGCCCTCGATCGCCGTCGTCACGTCGGCGGTCGTGAGGCCCACCGAAGCGAGCTTGTAAGGGTCCAGCCAGATGCGCATGGCATAAGACGAGCCGAAGACGTTGACGTCGCCGACGCCCTGGATGCGTCCGATTCCGTCCTGCAGATTGGACACGAGGAAATCGGCCACGTCGCGGTTGGTGCTGCGGTCGCTTTCGTCGAACACGCTGACGACCATGAGGAAGTCGCTGTTCGACTTCGTCACGACCAGACCCTGCTGCTGAACCTGCGAGGGCAATCGCGGCAAGGCCTGCTGAACGCGGTTCTGGACCTGGACCTGCGCGATGTCGGGGTCGACGCCCTTGTCGAACGTCACCGTGATTTCGGATCGCCCCGTCGAACTCGACGATGACGAGAAATAGAGCAGGCCATCGATGCCCGACAGCTGCTGCTCGATGATCTGGGTGATGTTCGATTCGACGGTTTCCGCCGATGCGCCGGGATAATTGGCCCGGATATTGACCGAGGGCGGGGCTACGTTCGGATATTGCGAGATGGGAAGGCTGAACAGCCCGCCCGCACCGAGCAGCATGATGACGATCGCGACGACCCAGGCAAAGATCGGGCGATCGATGAAGATGCGGGATATCATCGGCGGCCGCTCATCCGGCCTTCGCCGGCGATGCCTTGCGCAGGGGCGGCGATCCCGCGGGGACCGGCCGGATCGGCTGGCCGGGGCGTATCTTACCCAGGCCTTCGATCACCACCTTGTCGCCCGGCTTCAGCCCGGCCGTGACCAGCCATTTGTCGCCGACGGTGCGATCCGCGTTGATCGTGCGCAGCACGGCCTTGCCGTCTGCGCCGACCAGGATCACCGTCGCCTCGCCCTTGGGGCTGCGGGCCACGCCGGCCTGAGGCACCAATATGGCCTGGGTGGCGGTCAGCTGCGAAAAGCGCGCGCGGACGAACATTCCGGGCAGCAGCAGCCCGTCGGGGTTGGGGAAGCGGGCGCGGAGAGTCACCGTGCCGGTCTGCGGGTCGACCATCGCCTCGGCGAACTCGACGCGGCCCTTGCGGCCATATTCGCTGCCGTCCTCCAGAGTCAGCGAGACGCTGGCGGAGGAGGGCGCGGCGCCACCGCTCGCCAGTTGGCGGCGCAACGCGAGCAGGTCCGCGCTGGACTGCTGAATGTCCACGAAGATCGGATCGAGCCGCTGTATCGTGGTCAGCGGGTCGGTTTGGCTTGCGGTCACGAGAGCGCCGGTGGTCGCCAGCGATCGGCCGATCCGGCCACTGATCGGAGCAGGCACGTCGGTGAAGCGCAGATTGACCCGGGCGGTTTCCAACTGGGCAGAATTCTGGGCTACCGCAGCGTCGGCCTGACGCGCCGCAGCAAGCGCATCGGCATAGTCCTGTTTGCTGACGGCCTCGATCTTGGCGAGCGGCTCGAACCGCTTGGCCTTCGCCTCGGCTGCTTCGCGCAGGGCACGCGCGCTCGCGAGATTGGCCGACGCCTGGTTGACGGCGGCGCGGTAGATGCTCGGGTCGATCTGATAGAGTGTCTGCCCGGCCCGGACGATCGAGCCTTCGGTGAACAGTCGCGCCTTGATGACGCCGGTCACCTGCGGGCGGACCTCGGACATCTCATAGGCGGCGGTACGACCGGGGAGTTCGATGAAAAGCGGCACCGACTCGGTCTTCATGACGACATAGCCCGCCTCGGGGGGCGGGGGCGTCGGCTTCTCCTTGGAACATCCGGAAACGAGCAATGCCCCGGTCAGGAGGAGCCAGCCCGTGCTGGCCACCCGAGAAATCGTCATGATGCAACCTTCGTGAAGAGCAGCCGGCACGGTCCATCCTGCTAGCTGTGCCAGTCTCGCGACACAATTGGTATATGATTGCGAATGCAACAGGAAACACGTGTTTCCGGATGCAAGCTAGCTTCCCATAGGGTCAGCTGTACAGCGCAATGTTGCGACGCAACGAGCCAATGCGGAGGATCGTTCCCCAATTCTCGCTTGGTTGCTATTCTGTCCGTGGAACGGTCATGCGCGGCGCGGCGCGGCGCGGCGCGGCGCGGCGCGGGCGGATGCGGTCGGCGGGAGTGAGCTGATGGCCTGTCGCTCTATGGAGGGCGGCAACTTCATGGGTGATCGCGCATCGTGATCAACGCGATCAGCCCCCTTCCCGAAGGAAGGGGGCCATATTTTCAGCGGCAGACGCGAATTGTGCGCCCGCGATTCCATTCGTTCCAGCAGCGACGGCGATGGTCGCGGTCGCGATACCAGCGGCGCTCGTTCACCCAGCGCCGGTCATTCTTCCAACGCCTGTCGCGGTCCCAGCGCCGATCATGATCCCACCGCCGGTCGCCATCCCATCGGCGGTCATGGCTGGCGCGGCGGTCGTCCCAGCGGTCATGGGCCTGCGCAGGTGCGCTGCTTCCCAGCGCCGCGACGGCCAGGCCGATCGCGGCGAAGATGGTTCCTAATTTCATGGTGGCTCTCCTCTCGCCCATCTCCTTCGGACGAGGGAAACTTACCGGGGCCAGCCCTGAGCCACGCTGAACGGCTTCTTCATCTGCCGTACAGCTTGCAACGGGAACTGGGCCGGATCAGTCGACGTCCTCGACCTCGACGCTCTCGCCGGTGACGCGCTGCGAGAGCGCTGCCGCCATGAACTTGTCGAGATCGCCGTCGAGTACGTCGGACGGGGCCGTGGAGGTCACGCCGGTACGCAGGTCCTTCACCATCTGATAAGGCTGCAGCACATAAGAGCGGATCTGGTGGCCCCAGCCGATCTCGGTCTTCGCGGCATAGCCGGCCATCGCTTCGGCCTCGCGCTTCTGCAACTCCTGTTCGTACAGGCGCGCCTTCAGCTGCTTCATCGCCTCGGCCTTGTTCTTGTGCTGCGAACGCTGGTTCTGGCAGGCGACGATGATGCCGGTGGGCATGTGGGTGATGCGCACCGCCGAATCGGTTGTGTTGACGTGCTGGCCGCCTGCTCCGGACGAGCGATAGGTGTCGATCTTCAGGTCCTTTTCGAGCACCTCGATGTCGATATCGTCGTCGACCTCCGGATAGACCCAGACGCTGGCGAAGCTGGTGTGGCGGCGCGCGGCGGAGTCATAGGGGCTGATCCGGACGAGCCGATGCACGCCACTCTCGGTCTTGGCATAACCATAGGCATTTTCGCCACGAACCAGCAGTGTCGCGGACTTGATCCCGGCCTGTTCGCCCGCGTGGAAGTCGACCAGTTCGACCTTGTAGCCATGGCGTTCGGCCCAGCGCGAATACATGCGCTGCAGCATACCGGCCCAATCCTGGCTCTCGGTGCCGCCGGCGCCCGAATTGACCTCGATATAGGTGTTGTTGCCGTCGGCCTCGCCGGCAAGAAGTGCACCGATCTTGTCCTTTTCCGCGCGCTCCGCCAGCGCGGCGAGCGCGGCGACGCCATCGTCGACCAGCGCCTCGTCGCCCTCGGCCTCGGCCATCTCCATCAACTCGATCGTGTCGTCGCGCTCCATCTCGATCGCCTTGACCGCCGAAATCGATTCGTCGAGCCGGCGACGCTCGCGCATCACCTCCTGCGCGGCCTTGGCGTCGTCCCACAGCTTCGGGTCTTCGACGCGGGCGTTGAGCTCGTCGAGCCGGCGCAGCGCGCGGTCCCAGTCCAGGAAGCGGCGGACGAGCGCCATCGCCTGGTTGATCTGCTCGACACTGGCTTGCGCTTCGGCGCGCATAGGACACTCCAAATCTTGTGCGGACCCGATCGGCGCCGTCGCCGGCGCGAAACGGAGCGGGAGTCGATTCTCCCGATGGCGGCGATCCGCCGGACGAACGGCCCTAGTAGATGCCGTCCTGACTTTGCAAGAACTCGCTGTCGGTCGTCGCACGCGCCGGCTGCTGACGCGCGCGGCTCGCGATCTCATCGCGGCGGATCGTGCGGCGCGGTTCGCTTTCCGGCTTGAACGCTTCCCAGATGACCGAGCTGTAATAGCTGCCATCGGGCCAGGCGCCGAAAATGCGGCGGCCGGTCTTGCGGTCGATCCGGATCATGCGGATGCCGGGGGGCGCCTGGAAGGGTACGACCGGCATGCCTGCCATCGCTTTGCCGGCGAAGCTGCGGAAGATCGGCGCGGCGATCGTCCCGCCCTGGGCATAGCTGCCCATCGAGCGCGGCGTGTCGTAGCCGAGGTAGAGTCCTCCGACCATATCGGCCGAGCCGCCGACGAACCAGACATTGGTCGGGCCCGACGAGGTGCCGGTCTTGCCGAACATCGGCCGGCCCAGGTCGCGCAGCACCGTTGCGGTTCCGCGCTCGACGACGCCCTCCATGATGTGGAGCATCTGATAGGCGGTCATCGGGTCGATCAGCTGCTTGGCGCGCAGCGCCGGGCGGGGCATCGGGTGGCCGTCATAGCGGGGCAGATTGCAGCCCTCGCAGGCACGTTTGTCGGCGCGCCAGATGATCTTGCCGTTGCGATCCTGGACATAGTCGATCAGCGTCGGGCTGAGCGCGCGGCCCTGGTTCGCGAACATCGAATAGGCGTTGACCATCTTGAGGACGGTCGTTTCCCCGGCGCCGAGGGCATAAGCGAGATAGGGCGGATAGTCGCCGACGCCCATCGCCTTGGCCGTCTTGACCACCTTGTCCATGCCGATCTGGCTGGCGGTGCGCACGGTCATCAGGTTGCGCGACTGTTCGACGCCCCAGCGCATCGTCTGCTCGCCGGCATTCTGGCCCGAGAAATTGCGGAAGCATTTCTGCCCGAGGCGGGCCGACTGATAGACGCAGAAGGGCCCGTCGATGATGATCGAGGCCGGGGTCATGCCATTGTCCAGTGCAGCGGCATAGACGAACGGCTTGAAGGTGGAACCCGGCTGCCGCATCGCCTGGGTCGCGCGATTGAACGAGGAACCGCGAGAGTCGAAGCCGCCCTGCATCGCCAATATCTGGCCCGTGTGCGGGTTCTGGATCACCATCCCGCCCGAGATCGAAGGAATGCTGCGCAGGGTCCAGGCGCTGCTTTCCTGGCGCACCACGATTACGTCGCCGACCTTGAGGAAGTCGAACGCCCGGCCGCCGACCCCCGCGCGCGGCATCGTGGCGCCCGAGCTGGGCAAGATGCCCTTCGTCCCGTCCTCGAAGCCGATCTCTGCCTGTGCGCCCTGTTTGGACAGAACAACGGCTGGCCGCCAATTGGCGTAGCCCGCGCCGACATTGGCGTTCGAAAGCGCCCGCTGCCAGTCGCCGTCGATGTCGATCTTTGCGATCCGCCCGCGCCAGCCCTGCGCCGCTTCGAACCGGACCAGTCCGTCGCGCAGCGCATTCTCGGCCGCGTCCTGCACCTTGGCATCGTAGGAGGTGCGCACCCACAAACCGCCCGAATAGATGCCGTTGGGACTGTCGCCCGCATCTTCGCCATAACGCTCGATCAGCGTTCGGCGGACCTCCTCCATGAAATAGCCGGTGACGCCGGCCTTCGGCGCGTAACGGGGAACGATGCCGAGCGGTGCGGCCGAGGCCTCCGCCCGCTGCTGCGCCGTGATGAAGCCATTGGTCTCCATCTGCCGCAGCACGTAATTGCGCCGGTCGAGCGCACGGTCGGCATGGCGTTCGACCGTGTAATTGGAAGGCGCCTTGGGCAGGATGGCGAGATAGGCGACCTCGGGCAGCGTCAGGTCGCCGACATCCTTGCGGAAATAGGCGCGGCTCGCCGACTGCACACCATATGCGTTCCGGCCGAGGAATATCTGGTTGAGATAGAGTTCCAGAATCTGCTGTTTCGACAGCGCCGCCTCGATCCGGAAGGCGAGGATCGCCTCGCGCACCTTGCGCGCGATCGAATAGTCGTCCCCGACGATCAGATTCTTGGCGACCTGCTGGGTAATGGTCGAACCGCCCCGCGCGCGGCGCCCGCTGCCCAGCTTCGACGTATAGTCCCAGACGGCGCCAGCCAGGCCGCCGAAATCGATGCCGGGGTGGCTGAAGAAGGTCTTGTCCTCGGCCGAGATGAACGCATCGACGAGGATCGGCGGAAATTCCTGGTAGGAAAGTTGCACGCGCCGTTCGCGCGCGAAGTCCGCGATCGGTTCGCCGTCATAGCCACGCACGTTGGTGGGCAGGGGCGGCTGATAGGCCAGCAGCGCGTCTGCCGAGGGCAGGCCGCGCGCGAAGAAGAACCAGATCAGCAGCCAAGCGAGCGCCGCCGACCACAGGACATAGCCGGACCAGCGCCAGCTGCGATAGCCACGCAGGTGGCGGACCTGATCGCGCCATCCGGGGAAAGGATTGTGAAGGGCAGGAAGCTTCGGCACTGGCGCGCTCTAGCAGGTTTGCAGGGCTTTGGAAGCGCGCCACATGGCGGCCTGGAAGGGAGAGTGGGGCGTCATTCGCCGGTCAGCCGCTTGGCGAAATGGATCTCCACCGCCTTACGGACGCCGATCGCGATATTTCGACGATATTGCGGCGACAGCAGCAGCGCGAGATCGCCATCGTTCGAGATATAGCCGGTCTCGAGCAGCACCGATGGGACGTCGGGCGCCTTCAATACGATAAGGCCTGCGAAGCGGTGTGCCTCGTCCTTGAAATGGACGGTGGAGGACATTTCCCGCTGCAGCAGCGTCGCGAATTGCGACGAGATGTTCATCGTCTCACGCTGGGCCAAGTCGAGCAGGATCGACGACACCTCGTTATTCTCGCCGCCCAGGTCGACGCCGTTGAGGATATCGGCGCGGTTTTCCTTCGCTGCCAGCTGGGCCGCCACGCGGTCCGACGCCACCTCCGACAGGGTGTAGATGCTGGCGCCGCGCGCGGCAGCGTTGACCGCGCTGTCGGCATGGACCGAGATGAACAGGTCGGCCTTCAGCCGCCGTGCGATCTCGCGTCGCTCGCCGAGCACCAGGAAGCGGTCGTCGCTGCGCGTCAGGGCGACGCGGACCCGGCCCGAGGAAACGAGCTCGTCGCGGATCGCGCGAGCAATGCCGAGCGCAACGTCCTTTTCCTTGTGGCGGCCGTCCGCCGATTGCGAGCCCGGATCATGTCCGCCATGGCCGGCATCGATCACCACCAGCGGCCTCTTCGTTCCGCGTGCTCCGGACACGGCAGGGACCGGCAGAGGCTTGGGCGGGTCGAGCGGGACCGTGATGCCGCCGCTCTGTGCGCCACGCGACGAAATCGGGCGATCATCGAGCCCGAACAACTGGCGGCCCTTGCGGACGGCGCGGGCGAAAAGGCTTTCGCTGACGGGTTTCAGCGTCAGTGTCAGCGCGCGGTGATCGTCCGAAAAGGTTGCGTCACCGACCACGGCGGCCTTGGTCAACTCGAACACGACCCGCGCCGTGTTCGGGTCATATTGGCCGTGGCGGGTCGCTGCGATCAGCCCGCCGGAGGCGGAGACGCGCCCCATGCGTGCGCCCGGCAGGTCCACCGCGATTCGCTGCGGACCGGTCAAGACGAAGGCGGACGCGGTCGCCACCGGCGCGTCGAAGCGCAGCGTCAGGCTGGTCTCGGCGATGTCGATCGCGGTGACCGTGGATGCCGCATGCGCTGCTCCCGAAAACAGGAGCAGAAGTGCGGTCAGGGCGATGATGAGACGCTGGCTGATGACAAATCCTGGCAAAATGGTCCCGCGCACGACGTTTGGGCCCGAACAGGCCGACAGCTTCACAACGGCAGCAATAGTTTAACCAAAGCGAGGCCATGCTTGTCCAGTCATGCTGATGCCTTGCCGAGAACGTCGCCGGATGCTAGCAGTTTTCGTCCGGACGTCGGCCGATCCTCGCATATCGTTGGGATCTCCTTGCCGAACCGGCCTTTCCGCTGCCTTTCGGCGGCGGCGTAACAGGTTGACGATCGTATGAGTCATTATTCGCCCCGTTCCGAAGACCGCCGGCCCTTCGCCGGCGTTCGGAACGGAGCCTGGCTTCCGGCGCATCGCGCCGGAGATGACTTTGCGACGGCTGCACATTTCCAGTTTTCACCTTCGGCGGAATTTCCGGTGACGATGCGGCTCGCCGCGTCGGCCCCCGTTTCGCCCCCTGCACATCGCGCGAGCGGCCACCGTTTCTGGACAGGCCGCCGCGTTCGGAGAGCTTTTGATGACAACCCGCATGCTTATCGACGCTCGCCACCGGGAAGAGACCCGCGTGGCGGTCGTACAAGGGAACCGTATTGAGGAATTCGACTTCGAGTCGGCCGAGCGCAAGCAGCTCAAGGGGAATATCTATCTTGCCAAGGTGACGCGCGTCGAGCCGTCGCTGCAGGCCGCCTTCGTCGATTATGGCGGCAACCGCCATGGCTTCCTGGCCTTCTCGGAAATCCACCCCGACTATTACCAGATCCCGAAGGAGGACCGCGAGGCTCTCCTGCGCGAGGAAGCCGAGCACGCAGCCGAGGAAGAAGCGCTGCGCGCACGTGAATCCGAAGATGGCGACGATGCCGACGAAGACGCCGATCATGAAGATGACGCCGCCCATGCAGAAGGCGGCGAAGGCGACGATGAAGATGCCCCGCGTCCCCGTCGTGAATCGGTCGGCGGCGGATCGGATGATGGCGCCGTGGAGAATCTCCGCCAGCGCCGCATGAACCTGCGCCGCCGCTACAAGATCCAGGACGTCATCCGGCGGCGCCAGGTCCTTCTGGTTCAGGTCGTCAAGGAAGAGCGCGGCAACAAGGGCGCGGCCCTGACCACCTATTTGTCGCTCGCCGGCCGCTATTGCGTGCTGATGCCCAACACCAGCCATGGCGGCGGGATCAGCCGCAAGATTTCGAACGCGGCCGACCGCAAGCGGCTCAAGTCGATCATGGCCGAACTGGCGTTGCCGCGCACGATGGGCTGCATCGTCCGCACCGCCGGCCTCCAGCGCACCAAGACCGAGATCAAGCGCGACTTCGACTATCTTGCCCGCCTGTGGGACGAGATTCGAGAGAACACGCTCGGTTCGCAGGCGCCGGCGCTGATCTATGGCGACAGCGACCTGATCAAGCGCGCGATCCGCGACATTTACAACCGCGACATCGACGAGGTGATCGTCGAGGGCGAGGAGGGCTATCGTCAGGCAAGGGCCTTCATGAAGCTGCTGATGCCCAGCCATGCCAAGAAGGTCGGGCTCTATGCGGACGCGGTTCCGCTGTTCCAGCGCTTCGGCGTCGAAGACCAGCTTGCGGCCATGTACCAGCCGGTCGTCCAGCTGAAGTCGGGCGGCTATCTGGTCATCAATCCGACCGAGGCGCTGGTGTCGATCGACGTCAACTCCGGCCGCTCCACCCGCGAACATAATATCGAGCAGACGGCGACGGCCACCAACCTCGAAGCCGCGCACGAGATCGCCCGCCAGCTCCGCTTGCGCGACATGGCCGGGCTGGTCGTCATCGACTTCATCGACATGGAGAACGGATCGAACATCCGCAAGGTCGAGAAGGCGATGAAGGAGGCGCTCAAGAACGACCGGGCCCGCATCCAGGTCGGTCGCATCTCCAGCTTCGGCCTGTTTGAGATGAGCCGCCAGCGCCTGCGCACGGGCGTGCTCGAAGCATCCACCCGTCAGTGCCCGCATTGCGAGGGCACCGGCCTGATCCGTACCGCCTCTTCGGCCGGCCTGTCGGCGCTGCGCATGCTCGAGGATGAGGCCGCCCGCGGCCGCGGCTCGCGCCTGCTGCTCCGTGCCAGCCAGGAAGCCGCCTTCTATGTGCTCAACCGCAAGCGCGCCGAACTGGCGGAGATCGAAGAGCGTTACGGCGTCATCATCGAAATCCTGTCCGACGGCACGCTCGAGGGTGCGCGGATGAGCGTGGAAGCCGGCGGCCCGCCGCCGAGCCATGCGCCGCGTCTGCCCGCGCCGTTGCCGATCGAAGCGGATGACGACATCGACGAGGAAGAGGACGACGTCGAAGTCGAGGAAGAGGAAGCCGAAGCTGAGGGCGAAGGCCAGGATGAAGGCGAGCGTGGCGAGGGCGGACGCCGCCGTCGCCGTCGTCGTCGTCGTCGTGGCGGTCGCGGTCGCGATCAGGACGGACAGTCGAACGGCGCTCGCGAGGGCGAGGAAGGCGAGACTTCCGACGCAGCCGATGCCGATGGGGTCGATGCCGAAGAGCCTGGTGCCAATGCTGCCGAAGACAGTGCTGATGAAGAGGCGGGCGAGCCGCGCCGTCGCCGTCGCGGTCGCCGGTCCGGTCGACGTCGGGGTGGCGACGAAGCCGCAGCCTCGACCGAGGGCGAGGCTTCCGTCGACAGCGCGCCTGCGCCGGAAGGTCAGGATGGCGTCGCGGTCGAAGCCGCCGCTGCCGAGGCTCCTGTCGTCGAAACCGTCGAGGGCCCGGCCGAAGAGGCCAAGCCGAAGGCCCGTCGCCGGCCGCGTGCCCGCAAGGCCGATACCGCGCCGCAGGCTGCGGACGCCGTAGCTGCCGAGCCGGTGGCAGAGGCGCCGGCTGAGGCTGCGGCCGATGCTGCCGTGGAGCCTGCTCCCGAAGCGACCGAAGCTGCGCCTAAGCCGCGCCGTGGTGGCCGCCGTAAGAAGGCCGATGCCGAAGCACCAGCAGCAGAAGAGGCGTCCGCCGAAGTCGCTGCAGAGCCTGCCGCCGCGCCGGCCGAGGCCGAGGCGAAGCCCGCGCCCAAGCGTCGCAGCCGTGCCAAGGCCAAGAGCACCCCGGCGAACGCCGAACTGACCGCCGAAGCGGTGGTCGAGGCGCCCGCTGAGGATGTCGTTCCCGCCGCGCCTGCAACCGAGACCGCGCAGCAGGCACCGGTCCAGCAGGAGCAGGGTGAAACTGCTCCGGCTGCCGAGGTCGAGGATGAACCGGCGTCGCCGCCGCGTCGCGGCTGGTGGCAGCGGACATTCGGCGCCTGATCGTGCGGGGCGGACTTCCGACGCGGAGTCCGCCCCCCACGCTTCACGCCGGGTTAAGGCCCGTGCCCGGAGAGATGTCAGGCATGAAGCATCGGCAAGGATCGCTGTTCGGCCTATTGCGGAGCCTGATGGTCGCGGCGCTCGCGCTTTCGCTGACGGCTCAGCCAGTCGCCGCCCAATCGATCCTGCGCGATGCCGAAACCGAGGCCTATCTCAAGGACATCGCAGCACCGATCGTCGCCGCTGCGGGGCTGCAGCCCAATAATGTCGACATCGTCCTGATCGGCGACAAGGAAATCAACGCCTTCGTTGCCGGCGGGCAGGCGGTGTATATCCACAGCGGCCTGATCGAGCGGGCCGACAACACCAACGAGATTCAGGGCGTCATCGCCCACGAACTGGGCCACATCACCGGCGGGCACATCATCCGCAATGGAGAGGGTGCGAAGGGCGCCACCGGCATTTCCATCCTGTCGTTGCTGATCGGTGCGGCTGCTGCAGCGGCAGGTGCGGGCGAAGCGGGCATGGGCGTGATGATGGCAGGCCAGCAGGCCGCCATGGGAAAATATCTCGCCTTCAACCGCGTGCAGGAGGCCAGCGCCGATGCAGCCGGCGTGGGCTTTCTCGAAAAGGCGAACATCTCGGGCAAGGGCATGCTCAGCTTCTTCCTGAAGCTGAAGCAGGAGGAATATCGCTACGCCTCGACCTATGCCCAGGTCGATCCTTTCATGCAGACCCACCCGCTGTCGGGCGACCGCGAGGCCACGCTGAAGGCCGACGTGCTGAAGTCGCCGGCCTATGAGAAGCGGACCGACCCCGCGCTGGAGGCACGCTTCCTGCGGATCAAGGCGAAGCTGATCGGTTATATGGACGATCCGACCTCCGCACTGCGCAAATATCCCGAGAGCGACCAGAGCATGGCGGCGCATTATGCGCGGGCCTATGCCTGGCACCGTGGCGCCTATCCCGACAAGGCGCTGCAGGAAGTCGACAAGCTGGTCGCCATGGCGCCCGACGACCCTTATTTCCGCGAACTGCAGGGGCAAATCCTGCTTGAATCCGGCCAGCCGAAGGAGGCGGTAGCGCCGCTCCGGATGGCGGTACAGGGCTCACGCGCCTCACCGCTGATCGCTTCGCTGCTGGGCCATGCGCTGCTCGCAACCGAGGATCGCGCCAATCTCGACGAGGCGCGCGACGTGCTGAAGGTCGCCGTCGCGCGCGATCGCGACAATCCTTTTGCCTGGTACACGCTCGGCATGGCCTATGCACGATTGGGCGACGAACCGCGCGCCCAACTGGCCACTGCGGAGCGCTATGCGCTGACCGGCCAGATGGGGCTCGCGGTCGCCAGTGCTGAGGCCGCGATGTCGCGGTTGCCGCGCGGCACGTCGGACTATATCCGGGCCGAAGACATCGCCCTTGCGGCACGCGCATCGGCGCGTGACCGCAAGCGCTGAACTTCGGGACCGTCATGCAGAACAACAGCCGCATCGCCATATCGATCGTGACCGGCGGGGTCATCGCCATCGGCGCGGCGTCGCTCTGGTATGCGCAGTCCGGTGCGTCGCCGCGTATTTCGCGCAAGGCCGATGTCGAGGCGATCGTGCGTGATTATATTCTCGAACATCCTGAGATCATTCCGCAGGCGATCGAGCGTTATCGCGAAAAGCAAAGCGAGGGCGCCTATGCGGCGAACAAGGCCGCGCTGGAGACGCCTTTCGCCTCGGCCTGGGCCGGAAACGAGAAGGGCGACGTCACCCTGGTGATGTTCACCGACTATGCCTGCGGCTATTGCCGGACCAGCGTTCCCGACGTGAACCGCCTGCTTGCCGACGATCCCAAGCTCAAGGTCGTCTGGCGCGAGATCCCTATCCTCGGTCCGGGCAGCGAAATCGCGGCGAAGGCCAGTCTGGCGGCCGCACGGCAGGGCGCGTTCCGAGAGTTTCACGAAAAGATGTTCGCCGCCGGGCGGCCCGATGGCGCCAAGGTGTCGGCGGTGCTGCGGTCGATGAAGCTCGATCTCGCGAAAGTCCAGACGGATATCGAGAGCGAAGCGGTGAGCGCCGAACTGCGCAACAATCTCACCTTGGCCGGGCGGATCGACGGGTCGCTTGCGACCCCGACCTTCGTCGTCAACGGCCAGATGCTCAAGGGCGCGGTGGGCTATGATGCGTTGAAACAGGCTATTGCAGCCGCTCGCACGAAGGCCTGAAACAGGTTTCTGCCCGCGGATTTTGCATCGCCTTGGAGCCCGAGCCCGGTTGGGACGTTCTACCTGGGACCGCCGAAATGGTTCGCGGTCTGGTGGAGAGTTGCGATGGGTGTGATGAGCGACAAGATCAAGGGCCACACCAACGAGCTGGTCGGCAAGGCGAAGCGCGCCGTCGGCGAGGCGCTCGACCGGCCCGATATCGTTGCCGAAGGCGATGCGCAGGAAGCCAAGGGCGACCTGCAGAAGGCCAAGGGCGACGTGAAGGGCGCGATCAACCGCGTCTGAAGCGGGGGCGGCCCTGCGGGGCCGCCTTCCTCTTTACGAAATCTGGCAGCGCTGGAATCAGCGGTTCACGACACCATCGATGGTCACATGAGCGGGGTGGTGCTTTTCCAGGTGCCGCTTGATCATCTTGAGATTGCGGCTGTTCGACCGGAAGAAGAAATCGGGGATAGCGCCGACAAACGGAATGGCGCCGAGCAGCAGATCGAGGCCTACATTGCCGAACATCCGCGTCATCTGCCATTTCGACATACCCAGATTACGCGCCTCCCAGGCGAGCCAGCTGCCCATCACGGCGGCGATTGCGGGACCCACCACCGGAATCAGATCCAGCATCACGTCGAGCCCCACCGGCCGGTTGAGACCGGGCACCACGAACATACGCTCGAGCAATCCCTCCATTGCTTCGATCCGGCGACGGACCGAAGCGGGGTCGGAGCCCATGCCGGGCACCCGCTTCTGCAGTTCTTCGAATGTGGCGGAGGTGGTCCGCATCCTGTCTCTTCCCGCTGTCATGCCGTCACAGCGCTCATCGACGCTGCTGGTTCCCCATAAGCGGCGCAAGCGGGTGAATGGCCCGTGAATTGGTCTGAAAGCCATTCAACCCCTGCGCCGCGAGCGACCATCGTACCGGCTGAGCAAGCGGAATGAATGGGCCCAGTGCGGTCAGCCGCTGCTCCGCCTCCGCCACGAAGCGCGCCCGCACGGCGGGGTCGGTGGCGCGACGGGCTTCCTCGAGCGCGGTGTCGGCTTCCTCGCTGCAGGGGCGACCCCGCGCGCAGCGGAAATGGGCGAGATACCAGTCCGCCTGATCGACCGGGGCGACCTCATCGATCAGCCTTAGATCGGCGGGTTGGCCGGGGCCTGCGCGTACCAGTTCGACGCCGATGGCGCGCCATTGCCTGATAAGTTCGGCGAGGAGAAGGTTCGCGCCGGAGCCCTCGGGCAGGTCGACGGAGAGCCGCAACGGGCCCGTCACCTCCGCGCGCTTCTGCCAGTTGGCCACGATCTGACGGGCGGTCGCCACCCGCGCGGCGAGTGCCCGCTGATCCGCGCCGCGCACGTCGGCAAAGGCCTGCGCCCAGAAGGGGCGGCTCGGCTGCGCCACGTCGGTCAAGCCCGGCGGGAGGATATCGAGCGACGGCCGCCACCCCGCGATGCCCAGCGCGGTGCCGATCGCATCGCGGTCGAGCGACATCGACAGGGATTGCCGGATTTCCGCCGCCATCATCGGCGGCGATGCACGCCCTACGCGAAAACCGAACAGACCATTTGCCGGATCGAGCTGGAGGTCGCGGGGAGCGATCTTGGCAATGGACGGCAGCATGATGTTCACGAAGGTCCCGCCTGTGACCAGCGTCGCGCCGCCATCGGCATAGCGTGCGACGGCAAGCGCGGCGCGCTCGCCGCGCAGGCGGATCCGGCGGGGATCGGGGGCATCAGCCTCCTCACCGTCGCGCTCGAGGCGAGCGGCATCTTCTGCGGGACGGAGCATTACCATCCGGCCGGGTTTGCCGACCATCAGCAGCGGACCGGTCCCGCCCTTCTTGGTCAGCGCGAAATCCGGGCCGGCGAGCAGCGCGAGAAGGTCGGGACGGGGCACGGACAGGCGGATCTCGATCACCTCGGGGGTGACCGCGACGATCTCGCTCACCGCATCCGATATGGCGGAAGCGTCGGTTTCGTCGAGACGACGGAACTGGCGGCGCAGCTGCGCGGCTACGCGGTCGGCGTCGATGATCTCGTCGGCGATGCGAAAGGTATAATAGAGTCCATCGTCCGAGATAGCCCAGCGCTGGGCGATGCCGGGCACGACCTGCCCGGCAGCATCCAGGCTGACCAGTCCCTGCGAAACCGCCCCGGCAAGCGCGATATCGGGTAGCCGCTCGATACCGTTGGCCGGATCGCGAAGGCGCGCGGGCGGGCCGATCACGCTGACGTCGATCTTCTCGTCCTGGGTACTGCGGTCGCAGCCTGTCACAACGAGCGCGAGCGCGATGAGGGTGTGGAGCCGGCGCTTCATTTCAGGCCCAGGGTGCGCGAGGGATGAACATTAGGCGCATTGTCGTGCCATCCCGCGACGCGCGGGGCAACCAGCGTACGGCTGACATAATGATAGAGCGGCAGGATCGGCGCATCGGCGATCAATATGGCTTCGGCCTTTCGCATCGCGATGGCGCGTTTCGAGGCATCCGCTATTGCCATCGCCTGGTCGAGGGCGCGATCAAAGGCCGGATTGGCGTAGCCCGAATAGTTGACCGCGCCAGCGTCCGAGCGGTGGACGGCGAGGTAATTTTCCGGTGCGGCGATGTCTCCTATCCAGCCGGAACGCGCTAAGGCGAAGTCGCGACGGCGCAGCCCTGCGAAATGCAGTGACGCTTCGCTGTTCAGCAGGTGCGCGGTGACCCCCAGCGGACGCCACATCGCCGCCATCGCGACGGCGACGCGGCGATGATCGACGTCGCTGTTGAACCGGATGTCGAACATGAGCGGGCGTCGCGGTCCATAGCCGGCTTGCGCGAGCAGGCGTCGCGCTTCGGCCATGCGGCGGTCCGCGCTCCACGCCGCGTCGGCGGGATGCAGCGCCCCGACTGGCCCGGCGACGGCGGGTGGGACAATGCCCCAGGCGGGCTGCGTACCGAGCCCGATCAACTGCCGCGCGATCCAGCGCCGGTCGACTGCGAGCGAAAGAGCGCGGCGCACCCGCACATCGTCAAATGGGGGGCGGGTCGTGTTGAAGACGAAATAATAGCTTCCATTATAGGGAGCGATACGCGCGGTTCCGGGTCGCCGTTCCTCGATCCAGCGCAGGCGCGTCTGCGGAAACTCGTTCGTGGTGTCGGCTTCGCCCGCTGCAAAACTGCGCAGCGCGGTCAGCCGATCGGTCACCGGGCGCCATTCGACCGAGGCGATCGGGGCCCGCCCCGAATGCCAATAGGGATTGCGCTCGAGCCGCAGCCGCTCGTTGAGCCGCCATTCGACCAGACGATAGGCGCCAGATGTTACGAGGGGCCGGTCGGCCGTCCAGTCTTCGCCCCTCGCCGCGATCCTGTGCAGTGGCAGCGCCGCCACCGCCGGCAGCGCCATGAGCTCGGGCAGCGATGGCAGGGGGCCTTTGAGACGGACATGGACGCGCCTCGGTCCATCCGCATCGATATTCTCCACCGCGTCGAACAGCGCCGCACCCGGCGAGGCGACAGCCGGGTCGCGCAACCGCGCGAAGCTGCCTGCCAGCACGGCGGCGTCGATCGGCGTCCCGTCGGAGAAGCGCAGGCCGGGCCGCAGGTCGAATATCCAGTCGAGCCCGTCGGCCGAGACGGACCAGCTTTTTGCAAGGCCCGCTTCGGCCCGGCCCCGACCGTCGATGCGGGCGAGGCCCTCGAACTGGTCGGTGGCGACCCGCAGCGTCGCCAGATCGGTACTCTTCTGCGGGTCGAGGCTTTTCACCTCGTCGTCGGCCAGCCGAACGATGCGCTCGGCCGGCGGAGCAGACCGATCGCCCTGGCCGCAGGCTGCCAGCAAAAGCAGGAGGAGGGGCGAGAACCAGCGCATCTCCGTTCGATGTGGACCGATCCGGCCCACCGGCTCAACCCTTCTTTGCAAAAGCGGCCGATCACCGCCAGGATGGCACGCTCGGCAACAGGGGAGATGATGGATGAGATTGCTGCTGGGCTGTGCTTTGCTGCTGGCGACCCCGGTCCACGCCAATCCTGCAGACGATCGCTTCGACGCGTTGAGCAGCAAGGAATGGGCCTGGCGGCAGAAGAGCTTCCAGAGCGCGGAATCGAACAAGGGCGGCATTCCCAGCCATCTTCCCGACGAAAGCCCGGCGACGCAGCGTGAGCGGCTGGTGACCTGGACCGATACGCTCAGTGCGCTCGACGCGATCGATCCCGCGACGTTGTCCCCCGCCAAACAGGAAGATTATGGCGTCTATCGCGTCCAGGTGCAGACGCTGCTCGACACCCAGCGCTTCCGCGATTTCGAAAAGCCGCTGAATTCCGACAGCAGCTTCTGGGCCGATCTCGGCTATGTCGCGCGGCAACCGATCCGGACCGAGGCGGATGCGAAGGCCATGCTGTCGCTGATGCGCGACATCCCCCGCTATTTCGACCAGAACAGCGAGAATATGCGCGCGGGGCTCAAGCGCAGCTTCACCCCGCCCCGGATAACCATGGCTGGCCGCGACCAGTCGATCGCGCTGATCGCAGAGGCGAAGTCACCGCGCGACACTGTGTGGTTCACGCCGTTCAGGACCTTGCCGGCGTCGATCCCGCAGGCGCGGCAGGATGCGCTGCGTGCCGAGGCCGAGACGGTGATCAAGACCGCGATCATTCCGGCCTATGCGAAGCTGCTGACCTTCATGCGCAAGGATTATCTGCCGAAGCTGCGCGAGGGGCTGGCGGCCGAGGCCTGGCCCGACGGCAAGGCCTATTATCGCGCGCAGATCCGCGCTTATGCCACGGTGGACCTGAGCCCCGAGGACATCCACGCCATCGGCCTGGCCGAAGTCGCGAAGATCCGGGCGCAGATGCTCGACATCATGAAGGAGGTGAAGTTCGACGGCGATCTGCCGGCATTCCTGCGTTTCCTGCGCACCGACCCGCAATTCTATGTGAAGACGCCGCAGGCGCTGCTCGATCGGGCGGCGTGGATATCCAAGCAGTTCGACGGCAAGGCGGCGATGTGGTTCGGGCGCATGCCGCGCGGGCGCTTCGGTATCGTGCCCGTGCCCGACGACATCGCACCCTTCTACACGGCCGGGCGCGGCGGGCAGGATCGCTATCTGCTCAACACCTATGACCTGCCGTCGCGGCCGCTGTTCCAGCTGACGGCGCTGACCCTCCACGAGTCCGCGCCGGGCCATAGCTGGCAGACATCGATGGCGGCCGAGAATGAGGAGCGGCCGGAATGGCGGCGCTACACCTATATCTCGGCCTATGGCGAAGGCTGGGCGCTCTATTGCGAGCGGCTGGGGATCGAGATGGGGATGTACGAGACGCCCTATGACCGCTTCGGCATGCTCAGCTATCAGATGTGGCGGGCGGCGCGGCTCGTGATCGACACCGGCATCCATTCCAAGGGGTGGACGCGCGAGCAGTCGATCGCCTTCCTGCGCGACAACAGCGCGCTCAGCGAGCATGAGATCACGACCGAAGTCGATCGCTACATCGGCTGGCCGGGACAGGCTTTGTCCTATTATCTGGGGATGCTCCAGATCGAGAAGGAGCGCGCGCGAGCCGAGGCTGCACTCGGCGCGAAGTTTGACATCCGCGCGTTTCACGACATGCTGTTGTCGCTGGGGTCGGTCCCCTTGCCGGTGATCACCGCGCGCACCGATCGCTTCATCGCCGAAGGCGGCAAGGGACCTTGGCCGCTGCCCAATTGATCGGGCATCGGCCAGGACCATGAGAGTATCTGCAGCGCTGGCCTGTGGCACGGCCCTGATTGCGTCCGTCGGCCCAGCCATTGCGGCGCCCTTGCCCGATCCGGTCCGCGCGATGATCGAGACGGCTATCGCCTCTGACGAACCCGCAACGATCGCGGCCGTCGTGTCGGTTGCCAAGAAGGCCAATCCCGGTAGCGTCGAGGAGATCGATGCGATGGTCGCCGATCATGATCGCGCCCTGGCAGAGGCGACCGCACGCAAGGCGCAGGAGCAGCGAGATCGGCTCGCCAGTGCGGGTCTGCTTGAGCTATGGACCGGGCAGGTCGAGCTCGGCGGCAGCTGGTCGACGGGCAATACGCGCACCCTGGGGCTTTATGGCGGGACCAAGCTCAAGCGGTCGGGCCTCGACTGGCAGCATGACCTGACCGCGCGGATCGATTATCAGGAGACCGACAAGGTCGCGACGACCGAGCGGGCGGTAGTCGCCTGGCAGCCGCGCTACAAGATCAGCCGCTCCTATTACGCGTTCGGCCTCACCCAATATGAGCATGACCGCTTTCTCGGCTATCGTCACCGTCTTACCGCCGGTGCGGGCCTTGGCGTGGTGCTGTCGGATAGCACGCGGTTCCGGTTGGAGGTCGACGTGGGTCCTGCCTTCCGCTTCACCAGCTTTTATGGTCCGGAGGGGGATGAGAAGCGGCTGGCCGGGCGTGGCGGGCTCAATATGCGCTGGACCCCGATCCCGCGCCTGACGCTGGCGCAGGAAGTGGCGCTCTATGTCGAAAAGGACAACAGCACCGCAACCTCGACCACCTCGATCGAGACACTGTTGTTCGGTCCGCTCAAGGGACGACTGTCCTATAATGTCCAATATGAGCGCGACGCCCCCGAGGGGCAGAAGCGCACCGACACGGTGTCGCGCGCCTCGCTCGTCTATGCCTTCTGAGCCGCGTCAGTCTTCGATCGAATAGGGTCCGTCGCCGGTCGCCAGGATCGCCTCGCGCTCGGCTTCCCGCGATGCGGCGACCTCATCGAGGCTGAGCGGGCGATAGAGATGGGGGAAGAGCGCGCCGCCGCGCGACGGCTCCCAGCGCAGGTCCGCGCCCACATCCTCCTCGCGGACGGCGAGGATCGCGACACGCGGTGCGTCGGCGAAATGCTTGGCGAGCGTTTCCTTGGTCTGCGACGCGGTCGAGAAGTGGATATAGCCGTCCTGAAGGTCGACGGGGCTGCCGTCGAACCGGCCCGATGCCTGGAACGCGGTCCATTCCTCGGGGCGCAAAATCTTGAAGATCATCTGGCTCATGCGCGCACCCTCGCTGTCTTTCGCACCTGCGCGATAGCCCGTCGACGACGGGCTTGTACATCGCGGATCGTCCGATAGTCTGCGGCCTTCATCGGTCGGAGGGCAATATGGCGGAAGGTTTCAAGATTGCGGCGGCGCATCTCGCGCCCTGTTTCATGGATCCCATGGCCTCGGCCCGCAAGGCGGCGGAGTGGATCGCCAAGGCCGGTGCCGAAGGCGTGCGCCTGCTCGTCTTCCCGGAAGTGTTCCTCCCGGGCTTTCCCTATTGGATCAACCTCTATCCCCCGCTGATTCAAGCGCCGATGAACCGCCGCTATCAGGACGCTTCGGTCGAGATCGGCGGGCCAGAGATCGCGATCGTCCGCGAGGCCGCCGCAGCGGCCGGCGTCGCCGTCGTGATGGGCGCCAGCGAACGGGCGACCGGGGGGCGGACCTGCTACAACAGTGCGATCTTCATCGAATCCGACGGACGCCTGCTTGGCGTCCATCGCAAGCTCAAGCCCACCTATGCCGAACGCTATATCTGGGGTGAGGGTGACGGCTCGACCCTGTCGGTGTTCGACAGCTCGGTCGGCCGGCTCGGCGGGCTCGCCTGCTGGGAGCATACGATGAACCTCGCCCGGCAGGCGCTGATCGAGGATGGCGAGCAGATCCATGCCGCGCTGTGGCCCTCCCTGTCGACGATGGCCGGTTTCGACGCGGTCGCGAACATCCAGATCGAGGCGATGATGCGCAACCATGCGATTACCGGGCAGACCTTCGTCGTCTGCGCATCGAGCCCGGTCGATGGCCAGGTGCTCGACTTTCTCGAGAAGGAGATGGGGCCGCAGCAACTGCTGGTCGCCGGCGGTGGCTGGAGCGCGGTGATCCACCCCTTCGCGGCGACGCTGGCCGGGCCGGTGTCAGGCGAGGGCGACCAGTTGCTGATCGCCGACGTCGACCTCGGCGCGATCGCCGACACCAAATTGTGGGTCGACAGCATCGGCCATTATTCCCGGCCCGACGTCCTGCGCCTCTCGATCGACCGGTCGAGCCGGTCCGGTCCGATCGAGCAGGGCGCCTAGCGGGAGCCGGATTTCAGTCCTCTTCTTCGTGCCAGTCGCGCGGAAGGCGGAGCGCCGCGAGCAGCAGGAAAAGGGTTGCTGCCACATAGAAGGCGGTACCCGACAGGATCGCATAGCGCAGCGCCTCGTCGCCGAAGCGCGCCTTGAGCAGGTCGGAGATCCAGCCGATCGCCGGAGTGCCGACGCCGATCCCGATCAGATTGTTGACGAACAGGAAGATCGCCGAGGTGGTCGAGCGCATGTCGCGCGGCACCACCGCCTGCACGGCCGCCACGACCGGTCCTAGCCACACCAGTCCCAGCGCGGTCGGAACGAACAGGAAGGCCAGAGCGACGGTCAGCGACGTTGCGGAAATGCCCATCGCATAGAAGGGTATGGTGGCGATGAAGGCGAAGGCCGGGACCAGCGCATAATAGGCCTTCGACCGGTCGGCGAGACCGTCCGACAGCGCGCCGCCCAACCAGATGCCGGCGAGCCCGGCCGTCAGCAGGATCGCGCCATAGCCGAGCGAAGCATCGAGCAGGCTGAGCCCGAAGCTGCGGACCAGAAAGCTCGGCAGCCAGAAGAACAGGCCATAGCCCATCATCGACGAACAGGCCGCGCCGATGCTGAGCAGCCAGAAGGACGGTTTGCGGAACAGCAGGCGAAGGACTGTGCCGAGCGTTACGTGCGCGGTGCCGGCCGGGCGGTCGCCGCGCGGGTCGCGGACGATCCGGCGGAACAGCGGGGCGAGCAACAGCCCGGCGAAGCCGACGATGAAGAAAGCCGAGCGCCAGTCGATCAGCGTGGCGATGACCCCGCCGAAGACGATGCCCGACGCGCTGCCGATCGGAATACCGAACGAATAGAGCGCCAGCGCCCGGGCGCGCTTCTCCGGCGGGAACAGGTCGCCGATCAGCGTATAGGCCGGGGCGACGCCGCCCGCCTCGCCGACACCGACGCCGAGGCGCGAGACGAATAGCTGCCAGAAATTCTGGGTGAGGCCGCACAGCGCGGTCATCAGGCTCCACACCGCGAGCGCCGCAGTCATGATCCGCGACCGGTCGTAACGGTCGGCCATCATCGCGATGGGGATGCCGAGACCCGTGTAGAACAGCGCGAAGGCGAGGCCGCCCATCAGGCCGAGCTGCGCATCGCTGAGCCCCAGGTCCGCCTTGATCGGCACCGCAAGGATGCCGATGATCTGCCGGTCGATGAAGTTGAGTGTGTAGGCGAGCAGCAGCATCGCCATGACGAGAGCGGGCGAGGCGACTTTCGCCGCCCCGCCACCCCCGGGGAAAGATGTCCCGATCAGAACCGCACCTCGCCGGTGATGGTGAAGGTCCGCGGCGGGCCGTAGAAGCCGATCACCGAATTGCCGAGCAGCGCGCCCGGGAAATTGTAGCCGCCAATCCGATACTTGCGGTCGAACAGGTTGCGGCCATGGCCCGAGATAGAGAATTGCTTGTCGGGCGAGGTCCAGACGATCGACAGGTCGACCAGCTCATAGGCCTTCTGGTCGAGCACCGGGTTGGGCACCTCGAACAGCGAATAGGCGCTGCGGAAGGACAAAGCCGGGGTGATGGTGAAGCGGCCCACCCCGTCGACATCCTTGCCCAGCGTCGCGGAGACGTTAGCCGTATATTTCGGCGTGTTCTGGAAGACGCGCTGGTCGGCGAAGTCCTTGACCGTCAGCGTCACGGGATCGAGCGTCAGGAACTGCTGGAATTTGGCGTTGGTGTAGCCGATCGACGCGTTGACCTGGAAATCGCGGTCGGGAACGGCGCGCAGTTCGAGTTCCCAGCCGTAGATGCGCGACTTGCCGACATTGTCGACCGAGGAGACGACCGTGGTGCCCGACAGGAACTGTGTCGTCACCTGCTGATCGCGGTAGCGCGAATAGAAGCCGGCGGCGTTCACGAACAGCGTGCGGTCGAGGAAGGCGCCCTTCATGCCGGCCTCATAGGCGGTGACGGTTTCGGGCTTGTAGCCGTTGACCGTGCCCGGCGTGAAGATGGCATCGCCGCGCGGATCGAAACCGCCCGACTTGTAGCCGCGCGACCAGGATGCGTAGAGGTTCACATCCTCGACCGGCTTGTAGCTGAGCGACAGGCGCGGGGTGAACTTCTTGTCGGTGCGCTCATTGGTATAGTCGGTGCGGATGCGGAAGGGGACCGCCGTCGGCCGGCCGAACAGCGGCGAGCGGATACCCAGATAATCGGCCCGGAAGACGGTGCCCTCGCGCTTGTCGCTGGTATAGCGGCCGCCGACCGAGACCGAGAAACGGTCGGTGACGTCGACCGAGAAGTCGGCGAAGGCCGCATAGGATTTGGTCGAGACCTTGCCCGAGGTCAGCGTCGTCAGATTGGCGTTGCCGATGACGGTGTCGAACGCCCCCGAGGCCGAATTGTCGAGATAGAACAGGCCGACGACGCCCTGCACGCGATCGGTCTGGATCAGCGCCTGGACTTCCTGGGTGAACTGGTTGTCTTTGTAGAAGGAGGGGATGTCGAGCACCGGACCGGGCGTGCCGTCGAAGTCGATGACGGTGTCGGTGTGACCCTTGCGATAGGCGCTGATCGACTTGAGCGTCACCGCGTCGCTCAGCTCATATTCGATCGTGCCCGAAATGCCCTTGGTGACGACGCGGTTGTCGTCGCCGACCCCGGCTCGGGTGTCATAGACGTCGCCGATCGGCTGGAAATCGGGCAGCGCGCCGTTCGGCAGCAGGCGATAGCCGTGGCGCGGATTGGAATCGTCGCGCGTATAGTCGGCGGCAACGCGGATCGACAGGCGTTCGGTGCCGGTCCATTCGGCCGAGACGCGGCCCGCGATCACGTCCTTGTCATACTGGTCGGCACCGGTGAAGAGGTTCTTGCCGAAGCCATCGCGCTTGTAATAGGCAAAGGCGCCGCCGACCGAGAAACCCTCGGTGATCGGCAGCGTGACCGAAGCGACGATGTCGCGCTGGTCATAGCTGCCATAGGAGCCCCGGATCTTCGCTTCGAACTGATCGCCCAGGCGGCGGGTGACATATTTGATCGCGCCGCCGATCGTGTTGCGGCCATAGAGCGTTCCCTGCGGACCGCGCAGCACCTCGACCCGGTCGATATCGAAGATGTCGAGCACCGCGCCTTGCGGGCGGGCGACATAGACATCGTCGACATAGAGGCCGACGCCGGGCTCGAAGCCCCACACCGGATCCTGCTGGCCGATGCCGCGGATGAAGGCGATCAGCGTGCTGTTCGAGCCGCGCGCGACCTGCAGCGTCATGTTCGGCGCCTTGTCCTGCAGCGCGGTGATGTCGACCGCGCCGGTGCGGGTGAGCGCGTCGCCGCTGATCGCGGTGACCGAAATCGGCACGTCGATCAGGCTTTCCTCGCGACGGCGCGCGGTGACGACGATCTCGCCATTGCCCTCGTTCGCGTCTGCCGCCGGAGCGGCGTCGGTCTGCGCGAGCGCGGCCGACGGTAGCGCGATCCCGCCGAGCATCGTGGCGGCGGAGAGGAGTGCGAGCATCCTGGTCCTGGTGATCATGATAGTCTCCCTGGTCATTTGTTGTTGTTCAAGAACATGCGGACATCGGCGATGCTGGCGGCGCTGGCTTCTTCCTGGGGAGCGTGGCCGACATCGTCGTAGATGATGAGTTTCGAGCCCGGGATCGCCGTTGCGAGCTGGTCGGCCTGGGCGACCGGGACCACCTTGTCGGCGCGCCCCCAGAGGATCAGCGTCGGGGCCTTGATGGTCGCGAGGGCGGGCCTGGGGTCGGGCAGGGTGAACTGCTCGAG
>NZ_JAGMXV010000202.1 GCF_018006725.1 Rhizorhabdus sp. | reverse complement strand
CCATAGCGGCCTCTTGCGCTCCGGATTCTGTCGCCATGCACGCCAAAGCGACCGCAATTGCGCCGTATTTCATTTGATGTCCCCCCGGGTAATAGCCCCCTCGCGATACGCCAGTATTGCGGGTGCAGGTCAAGGCTTCGCAACGTCTCATGCGAAGGCCACAGAGACTGATCGGCGGTGTTTCACAACACGAAGGTTGCGGCGCTCGCTAGGCAAAGGCGCCCCATGGACGCGTGTTGTCGGAAAGAAAGATGTGCCCACTATGGAGTATTTTCTGCCGAAGACGCGGGCTCCAAATTTGTCTTCGGACGCACTCTAGGCTGCGGCAGAAAGGGATTTTTGAGCATCTGGCCCATGATGCCGGACACACAGGCTCGATTTGTTCGCCTTAAGGCGTGGGTGGTCTCATCGGTTGCAGCCGTAGCGTCACTCGTTCAGGCTGCCGGCCAAAGGAGATCGAGATGAATCTGCGTGAAGGCGTAATCTGGGCGTATCGGCTGATCCTGAACCGGGAGGCGTCGGAGGAGGAGATCTCCCGCCATCTCGTCAACTGGACCAGCGCCCAGGATTTGCGTCGTGCGCTACGCACCTCGCGCGAGTGGGCCATTTTGATGGATCGCGCGGGTTTGCCATTCCAAGCTCGGCATCCGGTTGACTGGCACGAAGGGGTGCTTTGGGCTTTTCGTCTTCTGCTGCGGCGGGAGCCCAGTGCGGAGGAAGCGGAGCGCCATCTCGTCCACAACGACAGTGTCAACGCGCTGCGGTTGCGGCTGCTTGCCACGCGGGAGTTCGAGGTAGGCTCGTCCGGCTCGATGGCGATGCTGGACTTTGCGATCGTCAACGCCTTCGCACCCTTCCCCGATCTGGAGCCGGTCGAGGGCGCGTTTCGCGACATGTTGGGTGCGATCACCCGCGTCGCCTATCTGGGGCAGGGGTGGCACGGGCGCGCCGGCTATGTTTTTCGAAGCGTCCCGCGGGATCGCGAGCCCAGTCTCCACGGCACGTCCGAATGGGTTGGCACGCTGCGGAGCGTACTCGAGGCCCGCGACAGGTTCACCGCCGTCGAACTTGGTGCGGGCTGGGGGCCTTGGCTGATCGCATCCCGGCAGGCGGCGCTCGCGCGCGGGTTCGATGACGAGCGGATCGAACTCATCGGGGTCGAGGGATCGAGCGACCACCATGCTTTCATGCTCGACAATTTCCGAACCAACGGCCTCGATCCGTCACGATATCGCCTCTACCATGCGGTAGCCGGCGCCAAGGATGGGGTGGCGTCCTTTCCGAAGCTGCATGCGGCGGAGGACGACTATGGTGCCTTTGCTGCATTCGGTGACGAGGCGGTCGGGGTTGATCGCATGACCGCGTCGCAGCATGGAGAGCTCGAAGAAATTCCCTGTATCTCTCTCGATACGCTGCTTGCCGATCACGAGCGCGTCGATCTGATCCATATCGATATTCAGGGGCATGAGGAGGACGTCATCCGCGCGGGCATGGAGACGCTGAACGCCAAGGCCAGGCGTATGGTGGTAGGCACCCATTCCCGCGCGATCGAAGGGCATCTGTTCGATCTGTTTCATGCCAATGGCTGGGTCTGCGAATCCGAGGTTCCCTGTGTGCTACGCCCGCTGATGGATGGCACGCTGGCGCTGTATGTCGATGGAGAGCAGGTCTGGCGCAATGATCGCCTCGACGGTGCAATCGCGGCCTGACGGCATTGCCGTCCCCCCAGCGGAGAGGTCTTGTCTCGGATAGTTCGGCGGCGATGAACGAGGCTTGCTATCCGATAAGCCTTGAGGCGCCAGCCTATTATCGGGCAAGTTCGATGGCGACGTCTATTTCAAGACTTGCCCAAGCCCCATCCGTGGTCAGCGCAATCGCATTCAGTTCAGCTGCCAGAGCAAGGCAGGCTCTGTCGCCGAAGGAAAGGCCCAGGGATCTGGTGGCATTGCGCAACACGCCGGCGCGCAACGCTTGCGCCATGTCGAAGTCGCGGACATCCAGGTCCAGATCGGCGAGACTTTCGTGAACCGCAACGTCCGGAACCCCACGCTCGGTCAGTTTCGCGACGACCTCGGACAGGTTGACTGCGCTGATACAGGCGTCCGAGAAATGCGCTTCGACTGCTTTTGCGCCCCGTTCCCCCAACATTGCGGCCAGTAAAGCCGAGGCATCGAGGACGTAGCGAACCTCACTCATGCTCGGAGGCGCGTCGGCGATCTTCGATCAGTTCATCGGACAGGCTGGAACCCGCCGGGAGATGGGCACGCAGTCGGGCCTGCACCCGGCCTAGCGCGCTATGCACCGGCCGCACGTGCAATTCACCGTCAACGACGCGCAGCAACACCTGATCGCCATCGGCAAGACCGAGGACACGACGAATTTCAGCGGGAACCTGCAACCGCCCGCCGCTGACCAATCTGCCTCGCTGCACATTCATGTATTTGGACCTGCTATCGTACAACTAGAGGTATGATATACATTTCTTCCTTCTCTGTACCAGAGCGGCTGCGGCATGAACTCTGCAAGCACGTCCGCCTGCCTTACAGCGCCCGTTCAGCTTGCTGGGCTACAGGAACTTTCGCGAAGGACGGGGGTCTATCCTCCGGAACCGAAACGACTCATAGCGGAATGCGATGTTCGACAGACGTGAAATCCTGACGCTGCTCGGCGCCCTGACGGCCGGCGGCCCGGCGCTGGCGGCGGCTCCCGGCCGGACCCGCAGCGTTGGGGCGGTGACGCCCGCCCTCGGCACGGCCCAGCCCTTCGACTGGGCCTGGTTGCAAGCGGAAGCCGAGCGGCTGGCCGGCCGCCCGCCGCGCCCGCCGCATCAGGCGGATCCGCGCACCCATGCGGTGGACTATGACGCCGCCAACCGCATCCGCTTCCGCGAGGATCGATCGCTTTTCACTGACGATGGCTATGCGGTGCGGTTATTCCCGCTCGGTCGCTATGCGCCGACGCCGGTCGATCTCTTCCTGGTCGAGCGCGGCCGGGCGCGTCCGATCGAGCATAGCGAGGACATGTTCGAGGTTGCTCCCGGCGAGGGCCCCGTGCCGCAGGTCCTGCCCGGCATTTCCGGCTTTCGCGTGATGAATCGGGGTGGGGTGGGGGACTGGCTCGCCTTTCAGGGCGCGTCCTATTTCCGCTCGGCCGGCCCGCTCGACCAATATGGCCTGTCCGCGCGCGGGGTTGCGATCGACACCGGCATCGACGGACGCGAGGAGTTTCCCGCCTTCACCGCCTTCTGGCTCGAACGCACGGACGCGGGGCTCACCATCTACGCGCTGCTCGAAGGGGCCAGCCTGACCGGCGCCTATCGCTTCGTCTGCACCAACGCACGCCAGGCGGTGGTGCAGGATGTCTCCGCCGTGCTGTTCCTGCGCCGCGACGTCGAACGGCTGGGCATCGCCCCGCTCACCAGCATGTTCTGGTATGACGAGGGCAATCCGCAGGCGCGGATCGACTGGCGGCCCGAAATCCATGATTCGGACGGGTTGCTGATCTACAACCGCGCGGGCGAGCGGCTGTGGCGGCCCTTGCGCAATCCCGATCGGCCGACCGTCAACCTGTTTGCCGACGATCGCGGGGCCAGCGCTTATGGGCTGTTCCAGCGCGACCGCAGCTTCGATCATTATCAGGATGACGGCGTCTTCTACGAAAAGCGCCCCAGCCTTTGGGTCGAGCCGAAAGGCGACTGGGGCCCCGGCGCGGTGACGCTGTACGAGATCCCGACCCGGCGCGAGACCGACGACAATGTCGTCGCCTTCTGGACGCCGAAGGCACCGGCGCTTGCAGGGATGCGGTTGACCTTCGACTACCGCCTGCGCTGGCTGGGCGGAGAGCCCGAAGCGGTCTCCATCGCGCGGGTCGTCGATCGCTGGACCGGGGTTGCCGGACGTCCTGGAACCGAACCAATCCCGGGCGCGCAGCGTCTGGTGGCGGACTTCGCCGGGCCAATACTCAAGGGACTTGGTCGCGGTTCGGGGGTGACGCCGGCGGTATCGATCGATCGCGGTCGAATCCTCAGCGTCGCTGCCTATCCTGTCGTCGGGCAGGCCGCCCGCTGGCGTCTGATCGTCGATGTCGCGCGCGAGCCGGGTACCGCCAACCTCCGGGCGACGCTGGAAAAAGGCGGTTCGCCGCTCAGCGAGACGCTGATCCACCAGTTCGGCTGATCACGGCCTGTCACTCGCCGGAGAAACCTGTCATGGGGCCCCGCGTTGGGGACATCATAGGCTGAACGACGTGCAACCCCGGCGCCCATGCGGTGCCGCGAACGACATGAGAGTGTGAGCTTGTACCGACCCGAAGACGATCCCCGTCGCCCGACGCCCCCTTCATCGGGACAGAGGACGAAGTCGGACCTTCCGCCGGAAGCCCCGCTGGACATGCCCGTCCAGGATCTGCGCCGCCTGCCGCCCGGAGGGGTGGAGGAGCCGATCGGCTATGTCGGTCCGCTGGTCCAGCGCCGCCTGTTTCTGATTGTCGGCAGCTTCCTGTTCGGCCTGCTCGCCGCGCAGGAGATGTTCACGCCCCTGCGCTCGGACGGTATCGACTGGATCGATGCGGGCTTTTTCCTGCTGTTCTTCGGGCTGTTCGCCTGGATCGCCTTCGGCTTCCTCTCGGCAGTGGCCGGCCTCTTCGTGATGCTGGGCCGTGGGCCGCTGGAAAGCATACGCCGCAGCCCGCTGGTTCTGCCGCGCGCACGCACAGCCGTATTGATGCCTATCTATAATGAGGAGGTGGGCGCGGTCTTCCGTCGCCTGAGGTCGATGGTGGAATCGGTCGAGAAGGTCGGTGCGGCCGACCGCTTCGATTTCTTCGTGCTGAGCGATTCCCACGAATCCGCTTATGCACGCGAATATCTCGCCTTTCGCCGCCTGACCGAGGGCGCCAGGTCCGGCGTCTATTACCGTCGCCGGCAGCAGAACATCGCGCGCAAGCCGGGCAATATCGCCGACTGGGTCCGCCGCTTCGGCGGGGCCTATGATTTCATGCTGGTGCTCGATGCCGACAGCCTGATGACCGGCGCTGCCATGGCGAGGCTCGCCACGGCGATGGAAGCGCGCCCGTCGATCGCTTTGCTTCAGACCGTGCCGCAACTGATCAACGGCCACACCATGTTCGCGCGCTGGCATCAGTTCGCCTCGGCGCTCTACGGCCCGGTCGCCTCGGCCGGCCTGCGCTGGTGGTCCGGCACCGAGTCGACTTTCTGGGGGCATAATGCGCTGATTCGCGTGCGGGCCTTCGCCGAAAGCTGCGGCCTGCCCGAACTGCCCGAGAACAGCCTGCTCGGCGGCCATATCATGAGCCACGACATGGTCGAGGCGGCGCTGCTTCGCAGGCGCGGCTGGGCGGTCCACATGGTCGCCATGCCCGAGGGCAGCTATGAAGAATTCCCGCCGACGATGATCGACCATTCGATCCGCGACCGGCGCTGGTGCCAGGGCAACCTCCAGCATCTGCGCCTGCTCGACACGGCGGGCTTTCATTGGGTCAACCGGCTGCAATTGCTGATGGGCGCGTCGGCCTATCTGACGTCGCCGCTGTGGCTGTTGCTGATCGGCGCGGCTATTTTCGAAACGCTGCGAGCCGATTTCGACGGTTATGTGCTGATTTCATCGGGGTGGCTGCTCGGCCTGACCCTGCTGATGCTGCTCGGGCCTAAGGTCGCGGCGTTGCTGTCGCTGCCGCTAGACCGCGATCTGCTGCGCCAGCTGGGCGGCTGGCGCACAGTCGCAAAGGGGACGCTGCTCGAAATCCTGATTTCGGTGGTTATGGCTCCCGTCACCATGCTCACCCAGACCTTCGCGATCGTCGATATATTGCGCGGTCGTCGGAGTGGCTGGTCGCCCCAACGCCGGGAAGTCGACGGGCTCGATTTCCTTGAAATCACTCGCTTCTATCGCTGGCACATCCTCCTGGGCCTCGCGCTCACTGCGGCGATGGTCGTCGGCATCGATGGAATGATCTGGACGCTGCCCGTTGCGGTCGGCCTGGTGGCCTCGCCGGCCACGGTATGGCTGACCGCGCGTTCGGATGTCGGCGACTGGCTCGTGCGGCGCGGCTGGTTGCTCTCCCCGGCGGATCACCGCCATTTCGAGGCAGCGCCGGGCGAGCCCCCGGCCGAACTGGTCCTCGGGCCGCGCTTTGCGATTGCACAGGGTTGAGCGCCGCGCCTAGAAGCCGGCACCGGCCCGTGCCGGTCGTCGCGCAAAGGGACAGATGATGGAATTGCTGGGCCGCCCGATCGGGCTGAACGAACCGCTCTTTGCGATTGCGGGGCCTTGCGTGATCGAGTCTGAGGCGCTGGTGCTCGGCGTCGCCGAACGGCTCCGTGCGATTGCCGACCGGCTCGGCATGCTGATCATTTTCAAGAGCTCGTTCGACAAGGCGAACCGCAGCTCGAACGCCTCTTTTCGGGGACCCGGCCTGGAAGAGGGGCTGCGCATTCTCGAGAAGGTCCGCGCCGAAACCGGACTGCCCCTGCTGACCGACGTCCATGACGCCGAACAGGTGCGCGCCGCCGCCGAGGTGGTCGATATTGTCCAGACCCCCGCCTTTCTTGCCCGGCAGACCGATCTGATTGAGGCGGTAGGCGCCTGCGGCAAGGTCGGCAACATCAAGAAGGCGCAGTTCATGGCGCCGCACGACATGGCGCATGTGGTCGCCAAGGCGCGAGGCGCGGCGGAAGCGGCAGGGCGCGAGGCCCGCGTGATCGTCACTGAGCGCGGCACGTCCTTCGGCTACAACAATCTCGTCACCGATATGCGCGGGCTCGTCATCATGCGCGACACGGGGTGTCCGGTCGTGTTCGACGCGACCCATTCGGTGCAACTGCCCGGCGGGCTAGGCGCATCGTCGGGCGGCCAGCGCGAATTTGTCCCGGTGCTGGCGCGCGGGGCGGTCGCGGTCGGCATCGCCGGCCTGTTCATGGAAACCCATCCCGACCCTGCACATGCCTTGTCGGACGGCCCCAATGCCTGGCCGCTCGACCGGCTCGAACCCCTATTGGCGGAGCTGCAGGCGCTCGACGCGCATGGCATCGAGGCGCGTCGCCGCTGGCCCGATCAGGCCTGAAGCACCCGCGCGTACATGGCGGCGAGACGCTGGCGATAGGCGGCTTCGCTGAACTTCGCGATTTGCGCCGGCCCGGCATCGATCAGCCGCTGGGCGATCGCCGGGTTGGTGTCGAGCGCGCGGATCGCCTCGGCGATCGCATTGGTATCATAGGGATCGACGAGCAGTCCGGCTTCGCCGACGACCTCCGGCAGTGAACTCGTCGTGGACGAGATGACCGGCGTGCCCAGTCGGATGGCCTCGAGCGCGGGCAGCCCGAAGCCTTCGTAGAGCGACGGAAACAAGACCGCCTTCGCCCCGCGCGCGAGGCGCAGGAGGATCGACCGTGGCAGATAGTCGAGCTGGCGGATGCCTTGCGCAGTCGGACCGCCATAAAGGGCGATGCCGCCGCCGCCGAAGAGCCGGCTCTCCTGCTCGGTGCCCCAGTGCCGTGCTCCGACGATGACGAGGGGCGTCTTCGACTGGCTGGTCAGATAGGCTTCGATGATGCGCACCAGATTCTTCTTGGGGTCGAGCGCCCCGAAGAACAGGAAATAGTCGCGGTGCTGCAGCCCGAACATGCCCTCGACGAAACGGGCATCCTCGGCGGCGTCGCGATCGAGCAGGTCGGACGGGACCGGTGCGGTCTGATAGCTGTTGGTCACCTTGTTCGCCGGGACGTCCGGGAACAGCTGCAGGATGTCGTTACGGCTGGATTCCGACACGGTACAGATATGGTCCGCACTCGTCAGGCAGTGCCGGATCAGGCGGAGATAATCGCCCTTGCGGTCGAGAGTCGTGTAGGGGAGTTTCAGCGGCACCAGGTCGTGCAGCGTGTAGATGTTCTTCGCCCCTGCGAGGCGCACCGGTACTGGATAGGTCCAGTGCATGATGTCGGGCGGATTGTCGACGTGCAGCGTCAGGAAGCTGTCGAGATGGCGAAGCCTGCGGTCGGCGATCTCGAAGAGTCCATCAAGACTTACGAGACGGTCGAACGCCGGCAGTTTTTCGGCGAACGCCCTTTTTTCGACTCTGTCGGTCGTCGGCACCTGGGCGGCCGTGGCGCCGCGCAGCATCTGCAGCCATTCGCGACGTTTCGCTCGAGGCCTCATGAATAGGTCGGGCTAGGGCGCGAACTCCAGCGCCACGACGGCGTAGGAATCGTCCGAGCCGAGGTTGTAGGCGTAGAGCGAGACGCCCAGGCTCG
>NZ_JAGMXV010000201.1 GCF_018006725.1 Rhizorhabdus sp. | reverse complement strand
GTCAGCGGCTCGCGGCGGTATCCGACGAAGCCGGAACAGCCTCGGCAGTGTGCGAAGAGGTCGCCCATTTGCTCGACGTATCGACGGTGCTGCTGGCCAATGACGGCAAGCGTCTTGCGATGATCGGCGCCAATCCCGAACGGCCGACCCTGGGGCCGATCGACGTCGCCGCCTATGAGTGGGCCTATGAACGTGGTGAGGTGGCAGGCCGGGACAGCGGCACGCTCACGGCGAGCGATTGGCAATTCCATCCGCTGAAGACGGCACTGGGCATCCTCGCCGTTCTCGGCGTCGCGCGGCCGGGCGGGGGCGATCCCATACCGACGGACAAGCGCATCCTGTTCACGACGCTGGTGGGTCAGGCCTCGCTCGCGCATGAGCGGCTGACGCTGGAGGCGCAGGCGCGCGAGGTGAGCGCGCTCAAGCAGCGCGACGATCTGCGTGCTACCTTGCTGTCGTCGCTCGGCCATGATCTGAAAACGCCACTGACGGCGGTGGTGGCCGCTGCCGACGAACTGGCGGCGGAAAGCGGGGAAACCCCGACCACGATGTTGTTGAAGAGCGAGGCACGGCGGCTTCGCCGGGTGTTCGACGATCTGGTCGAAATGACGCGGATCGAAGCGGGCGCGCTGGTCGTACGGCGGGAGGCGACCGACCTGACCGATGCCGTCGCTGCCGCCGCGCAGGATCTGCGCGCCGAACTCTCGCGCCACCGGCTGGTCCTCGACGTTCCGCCGACGCTGCCGCTGGTCGAGGCCGACCCCCGGATGCTACACCACATCCTGATCAATCTGCTGGGCAATGCGGCGAAATTCGCGCCACCCGGCACCGCGATCCGGGTGGAGGCGCGTCGTCAGGCCGACGGGCTTACCCTTGCGGTGCAGGACGAGGGGCCGGGCTTGCCCGAGGGCCGCGAGCAACAACTGTTCGATCGCTTCACCCGCGTCGTCGGCGACGACCGGACGGGTGGTACGGGCCTTGGCCTGGCGATAGTGAAGGGCTTTGCCGACGCCATGGGGCTGGGCGTCGCGGCGCGCAATCGCCCCGAAGGCGGCGCGGCGTTCGAACTGGCGTGGCCGGCGTCTGCGCTCAGGCGCGTGGGGAACGGAACGGAGCAGGGATGAGCCACGGCATCGTCATCGTCGACGACGAACCTGCGATCCGGCGCCTCGTCCGCGCCGCGCTCGATCGGGCAGGCTATGCGGCGAGCGAAGCCGCGACCGGCGCCGAGGGGTTGACGGCGGCGCGGCGCGAGGGGTGCGAGCTGGTGCTGCTCGACCTGGGCCTGCCCGATCGCGACGGGCTCGAACTGGTGCCGCTGATCAAGGCGATGGACCGTGCTGTCATCGTGCTCACCGCGCGCGATGCGACGGCCGAGAAGGTGGCGGCGCTCGATCTCGGCGCCGATGATTATGTGGTCAAGCCGTTCGACAGCGAAGAATTGCTGGCGCGCATCCGGGCGGCGCTGCGTCACCGCGCCGGGACTGCGGGGGCATCGGCGGCTGTGGTCGCAGGAGCCGTCTCGATCGACCTCGCCGCGCGGCGGGTGCTGCGGGCGGGCGAGGAGGTCAAGCTTACCCGCAAGGAATATGCGGTGCTCGCCGAACTCGCCCGGCATCCCGACCGGGTGCTGACCCATGCCCATCTGCTGCGCGTGGCCTGGGGCGAGGCGCATGTGGAGGATATCGAATATCTGCGCGTCGCGATGCGCGGGCTGCGGCTGAAGCTGGAGGACGATCCAGCGGTGCCACGGCTGCTGCGCAACGAGCCGGGCGTGGGCTATCGTCTGGTCGTCTGATCCAGGATCTGCCGAGAGTGGCGTAGCAAAGATGCGAACGCTACAACACTCGAGCGGCTAAGGCAGGAGGCGCGATATGGCCCATTGGCTCGTGAAGTCGGAACCCAACAGCTATTCCTATGCCGATCTCGAACGTGACGGCCGCACGGTCTGGGACGGCGTCCGCAACAACGCCGCCGCCCTGCACCTGAAAGCGATGCGCGAAGGCGACGAACTGTTCGTCTATCATAGCCAGGAGGGGCTGGCCGTGGTCGGCATAGCGAGGGTAGTGCGCGAGGCTTTTCCCGATGCCAGCGATCCGGCGGGGCGCTTCGTCGCGGTCGAGATCGCTCCGGTCCGTGCCCTGCCGCGCCCCGTCACGCTGGCTGAAATGAAGGCGGAAGCGGCGCTGTCGGGCATGGCGATGTTGCGCCAGAGCCGACTGTCCGTCTCTCCCGTCAGCGACGAAGAGTGGGCGGCGATCCTGCGGATGGCGGAGCGCGCGGCCTGATCCGTCTGGATACCTAGCCGTCTGGATAACGATATTGACGCCTACGCCTCGCTTTATAAGTTAGCCGAATGGCTAACCTTGATTCGATCTTCCATGGACTGGCCGATCCCACACGACGCGCCGTCATTGCGCGCCTCGCGTCTGGGCCGGCCGCCGTCTCCGAACTCGCCGCGCCGCACGACATGGCGCTGCCCAGCTTCCTCAAACATCTGAAGGTGCTCGAAAGCGGCGGCTGGATCGAATCCGGAAAGGCGGGACGCACCCGCACCTGCCGGCTCAGGCCCGAGGCGGTCAAGGTCGCCGAGGACTGGCTCGGCCGGCAGCGGTCGCTGTGGGAGGCGCGCTTCGATCGCCTAGACGAGCTGCTCGCCGATATGAACGAAAAAGGAGAGATTTATGACGCTTGATCCCTCGCTCGATCTTCTGCTGGAACGCGTTGTGCGCGCTAGCCCCGCCCAGCTCTGGCGCGCCTGGACCGAGCCTGGCCTGCTCCGCCAATGGTTCGCGCCGAAGCCCTGGACCTTGCGCGCGTCGCGATGGACCCGCGCCCCGGCGGCATTTTCTCAGTCGTCATGGCGTCGCCCGAGGGCGTGGAAATGGACGAGACGCCCGGTTGCATCCTGCTGGTCGAGCCGCAGAAGCGGTTGGTGTGGACCGACGCGCTCGGCCCTGAATTCCGCCCTAATGCGCAAAGCTTCATGACGGCCGACATCAGCATGGAAGCGGTCGACGGTGGCACCCGATACCGCGCGCTGGCTCGCCACAAGTCGGACGCGGACCGGCGCTCGCACGAGGAGATGGGCTTCCATGAGGGCTGGGGAACGTGCCTGACCCAGCTCGAGGGGTTGGCGGAGAGACTTTGAGGCGGTCCGCCGTTTGATACGGACTCAGCCGATCATTTCGTCCTGCCGCACCCGGTCGCGCCCGCCACCTTTCGCCGCATAGAGCGCGGCGTCCGCCTTCATGTAGAGCGCCGAGAAATCGTCGCCCGCGCAGAAGCCGCTGACGCCCAGGCTGGCGGTGACCGCCACGTCGTTTTCGCCAATCGGCGTCCGGGCTTCGCGGATGGCGTTCCGGATACGCTCGGCTCGTGCGGTCGCCTGTTCGACGGTGCTGTTGGGGAGGAGGACCGCAAACTCCTCGCCGCCGATGCGGCCGGCGACATCGCCGGGCTCCATCTGGCGCAGCAGCAGGACGCCGACCGTCCCGAGCACGGCGTCGCCGCCGGGATGGCCCAGCCGGTCGTTGAGCGCCTTGAACTCGTCGAGGTCGATGACGATCAGGCTCAGCGGCGTTCCGTCGCGCTTGGCGGCATCCACATAATCCTCGGCCACGGCCATGAAGTGACGGCGGTTGGCGCAGCCGGTGAGCGCGTCGGTCATCGCCATGCGGGCCAGGCTCTCATTGGCGGCACTCAGGTCGGCGGTCCGTTCGGCGATCTGATGTTCGAGTGCCCTCTGTCTTTTCTGGAGATAGCGGGTGCGCCAGCGCACGGTCATCACGAGCAGCGCGCCGAGGAGCAGGGCGGCACCGAGCTTGGCCCACCAACGCTGATACCAGGTCGGCAGCACGCGCACGGGGAGCGCCAGCTCATGCTCGCTCCACAGACCGGCGCGGTTGGTGCCGCGGATGCGGAGGACGAAATCGCCCGGCGGCAGGTTGGTGTAGATGGCGAGCCGGCGTTCTCCGTCCGTCTCGGTCCATTTCTGGTCGAACCCCTCCAGCCGATAGGCATAGCGATTGCGCTCAGGCGCGGAGAAGTCGAGCGCTGCAAACTCGACGGCGATGCTGTTCGCATCGGGCTGAACCAGGATGGTGTTATGTTGACCGGGTGCGTTGACCCGCGCGACGGGCAGGGGGGTGCCGCCCACTCTTAGATCGGTCACGACCAGAGCAGGCTGGAGCGTCCAAGATGGCAGATCGCCAGGGCGTACGATGGTCATCCCGCCCTTGGCGCCGAACAGCGCCTCCCCCTGCGGTGTGGTCGCGCCGGAGCCCGCGAAATAGTCGATGAGGGCCGAACCATCGGCCTGACGCAGCGAACGTGCCGTGAAATTACGGGCATCGATCCGCGCCAGGCCATCATCGGTGCCGGCCCAGATCGTGCCATCGCCGTCCATCTGCAGCGTATCGACATTGGCATGGGGCAGGCCCTGTGCCACGCCGATCCGGCGGAAACGCAGCTTGCCGGAGGCGTCGCGCCCGGTCACCATCGCCAGTCCGCCGCCGAAGGTACCGACCCACAGCCTACCTTGGCGATCGATCAGCAGCGTGACGACGAAACGTGCCGGCAGTCCGCCGGGATCGGTCGGGGCTGCCATCACATGTTCGATCGCGTGACTGCGCACGTCTATCCGGTAAAGTCCATTGCGCGCGCCAACCCATAATGCGGTGCCGGCGCCGCGCAATATGGCGTTGATGCCGCCATCGGCCAGCCGCGCGGTGCCGCTTCCGCCGAAGACGACCCGCCCCCGGGTGCCGCTCGGGTCGGGAATGAAGCCGATCAGGCCGCGTTCGTCGGTGCCGATCCACAGCACCTCGCCGTCGAAGCGGACCGCGTTGATCGAGAGCTCGGGGCTTTCGCCCGGCACTTGGACATGGCGGACACGCCAGCTGCCGGGATCGACGAAATAAAGACCCCGCCGCGTGCCCACATAGACCCGGCCTGTCGCAGCTTCTGCGAGTCCGAAGACCACGTCGGGCGGCAGCATCTCGCGCGAACCGGAGCGGCTGGGGCGGATCGCGGCAACACGGCCCGTCATCGGATCGATCACGTCGACCCCACCCTCGACATAGCCGAGCCAGATCCGTCCGTTGCGGGCGGCGAGCAATGCGAAGGCGTCGGGTGCGCTCAGGCCCCTGGGATTTGCGGGCGAACTCACGACCGTGGAGATCAGGCCGGAGGTTTGCGGTCGGTAGCTGAGGCCACCCGTGCTTCCGGCCCATAACGAGCCTGCCTTGTCGCGCAGCAGCGCCCAGACGTCGTTATGCGCCAGACTGCCCGGGACGGCGCGATCATGGGTTATCATCCGCGTCTGCCCGGTCTCGGCGTCGACCGCAGCGATGCCGGTCCCGCGCAGGGCGATCCAGACCTCGCCGGGCGCGGATGCGATGATCGACGACACCCAACTGGTCCGCAGCACCGGCATGTCGTTCACCCGCCTGGGCGCGGTGCTCCCGGGGTCCGCGACGAACAGCCCGTGACGGGCGGTGCCGATCCAGACCCGGCCCTCGTCATCTTCGAAGAGCGCGCTGATCGAAGGCGTGACGCCGGGGAAGGGCATCGAAATCCGGCAGCCAAGATCGGCGAGGGAGCGCGACAGCCCCTCGGTCGTGCCGACCCACAATGTGCCGTCGCGCTGCCGCAGCAGTGCGCGAACGGGCCGTCTTTCGATCAGGGCAGCCGGAAAGCGGAAGCCGTTGCGACCATAGGGGCTGATATGGTGCAGGCCGGTGTCGGTGGCGATCCAAAGTCCCGATCGTCCGTCGTCGACGATCTCGGAGATGTGAACGCGCCCGGGCGTGCGTTCGACGCGCACCGGCACGAAGCTATCACGTAGGGCATCATAATATGCGAGCCCTCCCGCGCCGCCGCCTATCCACAAGCGGCCCCGGACGTCCACGTGCAGAGCTTCGATCCAGTCGTCCTGCAGGCTGCCGGGCCGTTCGGGGTCGGCGCGATAGGTGCGGAAGCGATAGCCGTCCCAGCGGGCAAGGCCGCCCTGCGTACCGATCCAGATGAAGCCGTTTCGATCCTGCGCCAAGGCCGTGGGAACGGGATGGGGCAGGCCGTTGTCGCGGCCATAATTGTGAAAGATCGTGGTGACGAGACGGGACCAGCGCGCGTCGGCGGTCCCGGCTGCCGTCGCGACAGTGGCGAAAGCCGCCACCGCGAAGGCTGCCAGAACGGTCTGCCAAGCGAGGGATCGCCACCCCGAAATCCGCTTCAAGCTGTTGCCGCCCCGAATTAATTTCGGGTGCGATCATATCAGATTATCCCTGCCGTGACAGAGGATATGCGCTGTATCCGCTGCGCGGTGTCCCGGGGCAGTCCGGTGTCGTTCCCGCCCTTACAGGAAGTGCCTCCGGCGTTTGACGAGCCGCAGGGTCGGCCAGTCGCCGCGCTGGATGGTATCGGCGAGATAGAAGCCCTGCCGCCGATAGGCCTGCGCTACCGCGTCCGCCTGCGTGTCGAGCAGTCCGGCCAGGATCAGCGACCCGCCCGGCAGCACGGCATTGCCGAAAACCGGCGCCAGTTCGATCAACGGGCCGGCCAGGATATTGGCGATCAGCAGGTCATAAGGCAGTCGCGCCTTCAGGCGGCGATGGGCGAGACCGGCAGCCACCACCAGTTCGACCTGACCGCGTCCGCGCCCGACGGGGATGCCGTTCACGGCGGCATTTTCGGCGGTGACCTCGATCGACACGGGGTCGATGTCGGAAGCGATGACTTTCGCCGCCGGCCACAGCGCCCGTGCTGCGAAAGCGAGCAGGCCGGTCCCGGTGCCGATATCGGCGATATCGTCGAAGCGCAGGCCGGAGCGGCGCAGCCGGTCGAGCATCATCAGGCAGCCGGTGGTCGTCTCGTGATGGCCGGTGCCGAACGCCCGGCCAGCGTCGATCACGAAGCCGGTCATACCGTCGGGCGCGCGATCGGCATTATAAGGTGTGTGGACGAAGAAACGGCCGGCGCGGATCGGCTCCAGACCTGATTGCGACAGCGTTACCCAGTCCTCTTCGGGAATGTGAGTGACGACCGGCTTCACCTTGCGTGCGCTCGGCACCAGCGCGAGAATCTGCGCGAGCAACGCCTTGCTCGGCTTGGCCTCGACATAGACGTCGAGCTGCCACTCGTCGGGACGGTCGGGATCGGGTTCGCTCGTCATCACCGTGGGCGGCGGATCGAGCATCAGCAGTTCGCCCAGATCCTCGTCGAGGATCTGTCCCTCTTCCTTGGTGCAGGGGAGGGTAATCTTCCAGCTGCCCTGCCGTGCGGCATCGAACGGAAAGCCGGTGATGCCGTCGCCCTTCGGCTCGGTCCTGCGCTTAGCGGACATAGGAGGCTCCATTGACGTCGAGCACTGCGCCGGTCATCGACGGCGGGGCGTCGAGCGCGAGGAATTTGACGGTCTCGGCGATTTCTTCGGGCTGGGCGACGCGGCCCAAGGGGATGTCCGCGAGCAGCTTGTCGCCCCCCCGGCTCGCCAGATAATCGTCCGCCATGCCCGTCATCGTGAAACCGGGGCAGACCGCGAAGGCGAGGATATTCTCTGCGGCATAGCCGCGCGCGATCGACTTGGTCATGCCGATCATGCCGGCCTTGGACGCGGCATAATGCCAGTGCGCGGGGCTGTCGCCGCGATAGGCGGCGCGACTGGCGACGTTGACGATGCGACCGCCGCCGTGGCGCCGGAAGTGGAGGACGGCAAGCCGGCACAGATCGGCCGACGCCTGCAGATTGATCTGCATCGTCCGCGACCAGGCATCGGCCCATGCGGCGTCGGGCGCGTCGATCGAGACCGCCTCGAACACTCCGGCATTATTGATCAGGACGTCGATCCGCCCGTCCAGCGTCTCGAGTGCCTGCTCCCAGGCGCGCCGCGGTGCGGTCGGATCGGAAAGGTCGGCGACGATGCTGGCGTCGCCGTCCGCCGGGTTCGACCGATGCCCGACAATCTTGACGTCCTCCCGCCCGAAGCGGTCGAGAATGGCGTTGCCGATACCCCGGCTGGTGCCGGTCGCGAAGATGTGAATAGCCATGCGGCGCGGGATAGGGGGTTTGTGCGCCCGCCTCAAGCGCCACCGTTCGCCCGTATCGCGGGAGCCGGGCGGGCCGGCTCCCCGTCCGGTCAGGCCGCGATGCGGTTGACGAACTCGCCGGTGATCGTTTCCAGCCGCGACAATTCGCTGTCGACCCGGCGGAAGCCGGCTTCGAGATGATCGATCTCCCCCGCCACGCTCTCGGTGTCCGAACGGATCGCCGAGATGGTGGAGGACATGGAG
>NZ_JAGMXV010000020.1 GCF_018006725.1 Rhizorhabdus sp. | reverse complement strand
CGACGGCCAGTTCATCCTCGACCTCGCCCCGCGCCACCCGATCTATGTCGAACTGATCGACGGCGAGGCCTGTCGCGCGATCGGGCGCGTCCACCGCGACGGCGAGGCGGCGAAGCGGCTGCTGGAGCGCGAGGGGTTCGAGGCATCGGGCCTGATCGATATCTTCGACGGCGGGCCGACGATGACCTGCGGCCGCGACAATCTGCTCACGTTGCGCGCCAGCCGCGTCGCTCGCGTCGGCATCGGCACGCCCGACATCGACGCGGTACCGCATCTTCTCTCGACCGTCGGCATCGACGCCTTCCGCGCGGTGCAGGCGCATGCGACGGTGCATGAGGACGTCGCGACGATCGATGCCGACACGGCCCGCGCGCTGGGCGTCGGCGACAACGACCGGATCAGGATCAGCAACGGATGACGATGATGGAAGAACTGGTATCGACCGACCCCGCCAGCGGCGCGATCGTCTGGCGCGGTGCCGTCTCCGGCCCGGCCGACGTCGCCCGCGCGGTCGCAGCTGCCCGCGCGGCGTTGGGCGCATGGCGCGCAGCCCCGGCCGAGGAGCGTATTGCGGTCGCCAAGCGCTATGCCGCGATACTCGGTGAGCGTCGCGAGGCGCTTGCCGAACTGCTGTCGCGCGAGACCGGCAAACTGCTGTGGGAAACCCGCGCCGAAATCGGCTCGATGATCGGCAAGGTCGACATATCGATCGCGGCGATGGCCGAGCGCGCGGGCGAGCGCGCGGCCGACATGTCCTTTGGCCGCGCCGTCCTGCGCCATCGCGGGCACGGCGTCATGGCGGTGCTGGGGCCGTATAATTTTCCCGGCCATCTGCCGAACGGCCACATCGTGCCCGCGCTGCTCGCGGGCAATGCAGTGGTGTTCAAGCCGTCCGAACTGACCCCCGCGATCGGCGAAGCGATGGTGGCTGCCTGGCAGGATGCCGGCCTGCCCGCCGGACTGCTGGGCATCGTCCAGGGCGGCCCCGACACGGGGCGCACACTGGTCGCGTCGAATATCGACGGACTGCTGTTCACCGGATCGCCGCAGGGCGGCGCGGCGCTGCGACGCGCGCTGGTCGACCGGCCGCATGTGATCATGGCCCTCGAACTGGGCGGCAACAACCCGCTGGTCGTGTGGGATTCGCCCGAGGATGCCGCCTCGATCATCGTCAATTCGGCCTTCGTCACGACCGGCCAGCGCTGCTCCTGCGCACGGCGGATCATCGTGCCCGAGGGGCCGATGGGCGACCGGATCGTGGAAGCTCTGGAAGCGCTGACGGCCCGGCTCCCGATCGCGGCCTGGGACGAAGCCGGCGAGGCCTTCATGGGTCCGTTGATCTCCGCGCCCGCAGCCGACCGCGCGCGCCAGGGCGTCGCGGCGATGGTCGCCGCCGGCGCCCGCACGATCCGCAGCTTCGACCGCATTCCCGGCCGCTCCGATGCCTTCGTCACGCCCGCCATCCTCGACACGACCGGCATCGCCCTGCCCGACGAGGAAATCTTCGCGCCGGTCGCGCAGATCATCCGGGTACCCGATTTCGACGCCGCGATCCGCACGGCCAATGACACCGTCTATGGCCTGTCCGCCGGTCTCGTCAGCGCCGACGCAGCCCTGTGGACCCGCTTCGTCGAGGAAAGCCGCGCCGGGGTCGTCAACCGCAACCGGCCGACGACCGGGGCCGCAGGCAATATGCCGTTCGGCGGGCTCGGCGCGTCGGGCAACCATCGGCCGAGCGCTTATTATGCCGCCGACTATTGCGCCTATCCGATTGCCAGCTTCGAGGCCGATGGCGTCGCGGCGGTGCCGGTCAACGGCCTCGCACTCTAGCGAAGCTGCCGCTTCTCCAGCTTCCGGGCCAGCGTGCGGCGGTGCATGCCCAGCCGGCGGGCGGTTTCGGAGATGTTGAAGTCGGTTTCGACCAGCGTCTGGTGGATATGCTCCCACTCCAGCGTCTTGATCGAGGACTGGCGCCCCTCGACGACGGCATCGGGATCGCCCTCGGTCTTGGCGAAGGCCGCCTCGATGTCGTCGGTGTTCGACGGCTTGGCGAGATAATAGGAGGCGCCGAGCTTGATCGCCTCGACCGCCGTGGCGATGCTGGCAAAGCCCGTCAGCACGACGATCTTCATCGCCTCGTCCAGCGCGCGCAGCGTCTGCACGCAGACCAGCCCCGATGCGCCGCCCAGCTTGAGGTCGACCACAGCGAAGCCCGGACGGTGCGTCGCGAGCAGCTCGACCAGTTCCTCATGGCTGTGCGCGACGATGACGCCATAGCCGCGCCGCTCGAAGGAGCGCTTCAGGGTGCGGGCGAAGCCGGTGTCGTCCTCGACGATCACCAGCAATTTCTGGTCGGTCATGTCCGCGCCTCCTTGCCATAAGCGAGCGCCGCGATCGGCAGGCGCACGCGCACATAGGCCCCGCCCCCGTCGCGGTTGCCCGCCTCCGCCTCGCCACCAAGCTTGCGCACGACGTTGACCAGCAGGAACAGGCCCAGGCCTCCGCCGGGCTTGCCCTTGGTCGATCGATAGGGCTGGCCGAAGGAAGACAATATGTCGGACGCGAAGCCCGGCCCCCGGTCGGCGATCTCCAGGATCAGCGCGTCCTGCTCGCGCGTCGCGGTGATGCCGACCCAGTCGGGCGAGAAGTCGGCCGCATTGTCGATGATGTTGCCCAGCACCTGCTTGAGTGCGGGGTCGGAAACAATCGGCACATCCTCGCCGAAGCGGTCGACATAATCGATCCCGCCCGCGCGGCGGATGGTGCGCCATTCCTCGACGATGCCGTCGAGGAAACTGCGCATCGTCGTGACCGCAGGCGCCACCCCGCGTGCCTCGCCCGCAGACATCAATATGCCGCTGACGATCGCCTTGCAGCGCTGCACGGCGGCATCCATGTCGGCCAGATCCTCGCGCAGGTCGGGGTCGTCGGCCAGCTTCGGCATCCGCTTCAGGTCGCCGATCAGCACCGACAGCGAGGAGAGCGGCGTGCCCAGTTCGTGGGCTGCGCCGGACGCCAGCAGGCCCATGCGAACGATATGATCCTCCTCGGCGGCACGCTGCCGCACCTTGGCGAGCGAGGAATCGCGGTCGCGCAGGTTGCGGCTGATCCGCGCGACGAAGGCCACGAGCAGCACCGCGATCAGTGCGAAGCAGACCACGCTGCCCTGCAGATAGAGGTGCATCGGATCCTCCGCGAAGCGCCCCGGAAGTTCGAGCGGTTGCGGATCGAGCGACAGCGCGGTCAGAGCAAGGAAGGTCGCGGCGACGATACCCCAGGACGAGCGGGGTTCGAGCAGGATGGCGCCGATCACGACCTGCAGCAGGAACAGCGATGTAAACGGATTGTCGAGCCCGCCGCTATGGTGAAGCTGCCAGGCGAGCGCCGCCACGTCGATCAGCAGCGCGATCGTCAGTTCGGCGTTGGAGACCGCGCCGCGTCGCTGGATGAGCGGCCAGCTGACAAGATTGATCGCCGCGAGCAGTGCGGGGACAACCAGAAGGGGAACGAGAGGGATCCGAACGTCCAGCAACCCGTGGACGACCGCGATCGTGAACAACTGCCCACCGACCGCGATCCATCGCAGCTGGAGCAGAAGCTCCATGTTGCGCCGGCCGGTGTCGTCGCCACCGCTGGGCCAGCCCTGCCGGACATCTTCCGCCATGCTTCAGTCCGCCCGGCGGCGGCGGAAAAGGTGCCCAGCAGTCGCGGCGGACATCAGGGCCATGATGAACCAGGTGAGCGCATAGACGGCATGGTTATCCGAAAAGCGGATCACCGTCAGCCCGCCCACTGGGCCATCCTTGCCCGACAGGCGGTCGGCGTCGATGAAATAGGGCGCGACCGGACCCAGTTTCGCCGCGCGGGCGATTGCGACCACGTCGCGCGAATACCAGCGACCGGTCACCGGATCATTGGCGCGCAGGAAACCGCCCCCGGGTTCGGTTGGACGCAGCAGGCCGGTCAGCACAACCGCACCATCGGGGCGCCAGTGCGCCCGCCCCTTGTCGTCCTGTGCCACGAAGCCCCTGTTGACCAGGATGGTGAAGCCCGCATCGGTATCGAACGGGGTCATTACCCAATAACCGGCGCCGAGGTCACTCACGGCGCGGACCAATATGTCGGCACCGGGCCGATAGCGGCCCCTCGCCACAATGCGGAGATAGGCGAGGTCGGTCACGTCCAGCGACGTAAGCCTGCCCGGCGCGGGCGGCGCCACCGGAGCGGCGTGAACCCGCCCCTCGACGGTCGCGATCAACGCATGTTTCCACGCGCGGCGCTGGACCTGCCAGACGCCGAGCCCCACGAAAACCAGCACGAGCGCCAGCAGGACGAGCGCAGCGCCCGTCCGTGCCGGGCGGCGCATCGTCACGGCATCTGGCTCATATCGTGCGGCATCGGCATCATATTGGTGTTGAGGTGGTACATCACCCATAGCGACCCGGTGAGCATGATCACCACCAGAATCAGGGTGAACACCAGCGCGGTCATCGTCCAGCCGCCTTCCGACTTGCCGTTCATGTGCAGGAAATAGACCATGTGGACCACCATCTGCACCACTGCGAAGGCGACGATCAGCGCCGCCGTGACGCCCGCAGGAAAGGGCCGCGCCATGACCAGCCAGAAGGGGATGGCGGTCAGCAGGGCCGACAGCAGGAAGCCGATGACATAATCGCGCATCGTGCCATGGCCACTGCCGCCATGTTCGCCGTGATGCGGATCGGCGTGCCCGTGTACGGGGCTGTGGTCGGCGCTCATCGCAGCATTCCCATGAGATAGACGAAGGTGAAGACGCCGATCCAGATGACGTCGAGGAAGTGCCAGAACAGGCTGAGGCACATCAGGCGGCGCTGGTTCGCCTGGATCAGACCATGGCGCGACACCTGCACCATCAGCGTGACCAGCCAGATCGTGCCGAAGGTGACGTGCAGCCCGTGCGTGCCGACCAGCGTGAAGAACGCCGACAGGAAAGCGCTGCGCTGTGGCGTCGCACCGATATGGATCAGGTGGTGGAACTCGTAGAGCTCGATGCCGAGGAACACCGTACCGAAAAGGCCGGTGACCGCGAGCCAGCCGAGCACCGCCGACTTCGCGCCGCGCTGCATCGCCAGCATGGCAAAGCCATAGGTGATCGACGAGAAGAGCAGCATCGCGGTGTTCACCGCGACCAGCGGCAGGTCGAACAGGTCCTTCGGCCCGGGACCGGCGGCGAGATTGCCGCCGAGCACCGCATAGCAGGCGAACAGGATCGCGAAGATGAGGCAGTCGCTCATCAGATAGATCCAGAAGCCCAGCATCGTGCTGTGGCCCTCGGGATGCGCATGCTCGTCGAGGTCGTAGAAGCTCACCGGTCCGGCAGCGGTCATGGCCTGATTCTGCATCGTCATGCTCCCTGCGCCGCGAGCTGGCGCGTCCGCACCGCTTCGGCCGCCTCGACGGTCTCGACGGGGATGTAGAAATCGCGCCGATAGTTGAAGGTGTGGACGATCGCGACGGTGAGCAGCGCGAGGAAGCTCAGGCCGGCGAGCCACCACATGTACCAGATCAGGGCGAAGCCGCAGACCGCGCTGAGCCCGGCGAGGATGATGCCGGTGCCGGTGTTGCTCGGCATGTGGATCGCCTTGAAGCCGGCCACCGGACGCTCCGCGCCCCGCGCCTTCATGTCGTACCAGGCGTCGAGCGAGTGGATCACCGGCGTGAAGGCGAAATTATAGTCGGGCGGCGGCGAACTGGTCGCCCATTCGAGCGTGCGCGCGTTCCAGGGGTCGCCGCTCTCGTCGCGCAATTCCTCGCGCTTCCAGATGCTGACCGCGAACTGAACCAGCATGGCACCGATGCCCGCCGCTATGATCACCGCGCCGATCGCCGCGACGACGAACCAGATCTGGAGCGAGGGGTCGTCGAACACGCGCATCCGGCGGGTGACGCCCATCAGGCCGAGGACATAGAGCGGCATGAAGGCGAGCCAGAAGCCGACGACCCAGCACCAGAAGCTGATCTTGCCCCAGAAGACGTCGAGCTTGAAGCCGAAGGCCTTGGGCCACCAGAAGTTGATCGCCGCGAACAGGCCGAACAGCACGCCGCCGATGATCACATTATGGAAGTGCGCGATCAGGAACAGCGAATTGTGCAGCACGAAGTCGGCCGGCGGCACCGCGAGCAAGACGCCGGTCATGCCGCCCACGGTGAAGGTCACCATGAAGGCGATCGTCCACATCATCGGCAACTCGAAGCGGATGCGCCCGCGATACATGGTGAAAAGCCAGTTGAAGAGCTTGGCACCCGTCGGGATCGAGATCACCATGGTGGTGATGCCGAAGAAGCTGTTGACGCTGGCGCCCGATCCCATGGTGAAGAAGTGATGCAGCCAGACGAGGTAGGACAGGATCGTGATGACGATCGTCGCATAGACCATCGACGTGTAGCCGAAGAGCTTCTTGCCCGAGAAGGTCGAGGTGACCTCGGAGAAGACGCCGAACAGCGGCAGGATCAGGATGTAGACCTCGGGGTGACCCCAGATCCAGATCAGGTTCACGTACATCATCGGGCTGCCGCCGAAGTCGTTCGTGAAGAAGTTGGTGCCGACATAGCGGTCGAGGCTGAGCAGCGCGAGAACGGCGGTCAGCACCGGGAAGGAGGCGACGATCAGCACATTGGTGCAGAGCGACGTCCAGGTGAACACCGGCATCTTCATCATCGTCATGCCCGGCGCGCGCATCTTCAGGATCGTCACGACGAGGTTGATGCCCGATAATGTCGTGCCGACGCCCGCGATCTGCAGCGCCCAGATATAATAGTCGACACCGCTCGCGGGACTGTAGGCGATGCCCGACAGCGGTGGATAGGCGAGCCAGCCGGTCTGCGCGAACTCGCCGACGAACAGCGAGCACATGACCAGACCCGCGCCCGCCGCCGTCATCCAGAAGCTGAAATTGTTGAGAAAGGGAAAGGACACGTCGCGCGCGCCGATCTGCAGCGGCACGACATAGTTCATCAGACCGGTGACGAAGGGCATCGCCACGAAGAAGATCATGATCACGCCATGGGCGGTGAAGATCTGGTCGTAATGATGCGCGTTGAGATATCCCTCGGACCCACCGAAGGCCATCGCCTGCTGGAGGCGCATCATGATCGCATCGGCGAAGCCGCGCAGGAACATGATCAGGCCGAGCACCATATACATGATGCCGATCTTCTTGTGGTCGACGCTGGTGAACCAGTCGCGCCACAGCCAGCCCCAGAGCCGGTAGCGCGTGATCAGGCCGAGCACGGCCGCGCCGCCGATCAAGACCGCGACGAAGGTAGCGACGACGATCGGCTCGTGCAGCGGCAGCACGTCGAGCGAAAGCCGCCCGAAGATCGGATCGATCGGTGTGGGAGCGGACGTCATATTCTCTTTCCCGGTGATCAGGACGCGCGACGCGGCGCGGACAGGGTGGTGTTGCCAGCCAGCGTCAGCAGCGGCGACGAAGCGCCGGGGCGGCTGAGGTTGAAGCCCTTCAGCGGTGCCAGGCTGGTCAGCTTGACGGCCTCCTCCGCCTGCTCGCGCGGCTTCATCGGGACGCAGGTCGCAGCCACCATCATCGGCTGCGCCGTCGTGGCGAAGGGAACCGTGCCCCGGCCGGCGAACTTGTCATATTCGAGCGCACGGACATTGTGGATGCCGGCCAGCCCCATGCCGCCGCGCGCGTCGATCGCCATCATGTCGCGCATGCACATCTTGCCGGGCTCGACGCAGAGATTGACGACCGCGTCGAACAGGCCCTGCTCGACCGCGGCATAATGACGCACCGGCTCGCGCTCGCTGGGCCGCTCGAGCTTCAGATAGGTTGCACGGTCGAGGCGCACGGGCGCCCGGCGTGCGGCCTCGGCCCAGGCCGCAAAATCATGCTCGCTCAGGCCCTTCACGCGGAAGCGCATAGTCGAGAAGCCGGCACCGCTGTAATTGCCCGAGAAGCCTTCGTAGGTGCCCGCCGTGTTCAGCACCGCGTGGAGCTTCGTTTCCATCGCGGGCATCGCATAAATTTGTCCAGCGAGCGCCGGCACGTAGAAGCTGTTCATTACCGAGGAGGCGGAGATGCGGAAGCGGACCGGGCGATCGACCGGCAGCGCCAGTTCGTTGACCGTGGCGACGCCCTGTTCGGGATAGATGAACAGCCATTTCCAGTCGAGCGCGACGACCTGAACGTCGAGCGGCCGGACCTCGGCGGCGACGGGCTTGCCCGGCGCGGTCCGCGAGATCGGGCGCCAGGGATCTAGCAAGTGCGTTCCCACCCAGGTCAGCGCGCCGAGGCAAATGATGATCAGCAGCGGCGCCGACCAGATGACCAGTTCGAGATGGGTCGAATGGTCCCAGTCCGGCTCGTAGCGCGCCTCCTTGTTGGCCGAGCGATATTTCCACGCGAAGAGCAGCGTCAGCGCGATCACGGGCACGATGATCAGCAGCATCAACAGGGTCGACATGACGACCAGCCGCCCCTGCTGCATTGCAACATCGCCAGCGGGGTTGAGCACGACCATGTTGCACCCCGACAGGAGTGCCGCAGCGGAAACCAGCGGCAGACGCTTGGAAATCTGCCAGAGGACGGTGAGTCGGCGCGATCGTTCGGACATGAGGCGCAGGTAGGACGGTGCTGCTGCGACGCACATAGGACATTTTGTCCAATCCCTTTGCGCAGGATCAATGACCGATAAGCGGACGTCCGGCGGAGCGATTCGCGGGAGCATGGATCATGGCCTGCTGGTGTCCGGTCGCGGCACCCCGAGGAGTCGAAGGATGAGTGCGCAGTCGATCAACGGCACGACCGCGGAGCGCGATGCCCGCAGCCTTCACGGCGGCCACCACAAGGTGGCGCCGGGCGAGATAGCGGTCGGCGTGGTCATCGGCCGCACCTCCGAATTTTTCGACTTCTTCGTCTATGCGATCGCCTCGGTGCTGGTCTTTCCGAGCCTCGTCTTTCCCTATGTCGATGCGCTGACGGGCACGCTCTATTCCTTCGCCATCTTCGCGCTGGCCTTCGCCGCGCGGCCGGTGGGAACGCTGATCTTCACCAATGTCGACCGGCTCTACGGGCGCGGTGCCAAGCTGACGATTGCGCTGTTCCTGCTCGGCGGGTCGACGGCGGCCATCGCCTTCCTGCCCGGCTATGAGACGATCGGCCACGGCTCCGCCCTCCTCCTCGCGCTGTTCCGCATGGGGCAGGGTGTCGCGCTGGGCGGATCGTGGGATGGCCTCGCCTCCCTCCTCGCCATCAACGCGCCCGAGAAGAAGCGCGGCTGGTATGCGATGATCCCGCAGCTGGGCGCGCCGATTGGCCTGGTCGTGGCGAGCCTGTTGTTCACCTTCCTGATCGCTTCGCTGCCGGCGCAGGACTTTCTCGCCTGGGGCTGGCGCTACCCCTTCTTCGTGGCTTTCGCGATCAACGTGGTGGCGCTGTTCGCCCGCCTGCGCATCGTCGTGACGCCCGAATATGACACGTTGTTCGAACGCCGCGAACTGCAGCCCGCGCCCCTGCTCGAAACCGCGCGCACCGAATGGCGGACGATCACGCTCGGCGCCTTCGCTCCGCTCGCCAGCTTCGCCATGTTCCACATGGTCACTGTCTTCCCGCTGTCCTGGGTGTTCCTGTTCACCGAGGACAGCCCCACCCGCTTCCTGCTGATCGAAGCGGTCGCCGCCTGCTTCGGCATCGCCGCCATCGTCGCTTCGGGCTATCTCGCCGACCGCTTCGGCCGCCGTACCGTGCTCGGCGCATCGGCCGCTGCCATCGCCGTGTTCAGCGGCTTCGCCCCCCAGCTGCTCGATGCCGGCGAAACCGGCGAGACGATCTTCATGCTGCTCGGCTTCGTTCTGCTCGGCCTGTCCTTCGGCCAATCTTCGGGCGCGCTGTCCTCACGCTTCTCGCCGCGCCACCGCTACACGGGATCGGCGCTGACGTCGGACCTCGCCTGGCTGTTCGGCGCCGGCTTCGCGCCGCTCGCCGCGCTCGTCCTCGCGAGCCAGTTCGGCCTGCTGTCGGCAGGCACCTATCTGCTGTCGGGCGCCGCTGCGACGCTCGTCGCGCTGTGGCTCAACCGCGAGCTTGCCGAGACGATCGAATAGGCCTCCACGGGTATCGCCGCAGCCCGACGATACCGCGCCCGCTCACCAGATGATCCCGCGCGCCGGTTCGCTCCGGCGCGCGGTTGACAAGGCTTCCCGCCCTCCCCCAGCACTGACGCAGGCACCGGAATGGCGCAAAAGCGCGGCCGGGGCTCCGACGAGCAAGCATGGGCGAGGATGTGAGGAGCAGCAGCGAAGGCCGTGCCAACGCAGCCGAATGGGACGACCGTCTGGCCGTCCTGCCGCTGGCGACCATGATGGCGATGGCCGAAGCGGCAACGCTCGAGGCGCAGGGCCCGGTCGTCACCTATTCGCGCAAGGTCTTCATTCCGCTCACCCGGCTGTGCCGCGACGTCTGCCACTATTGCACATTCGCCACGACACCGGCCAAGGCCGGCCCCGCCTATCTGAGCCCCGAGACAATCCGCGAGATCGCCCGTGCGGGCGTCGCCGCCGGGTGCCGGGAAGCGCTGTTCACGCTGGGCGACCGGCCCGAGGACCGTTATCCGGCGGCGCGCGAGGCGCTGGCGGCGAGCGGGCATCGGTCGACGCTCGACTATCTGCGCGACATGGCGGCGATGGTGCTGGCGGAAAGCGGACTGCTGCCACATCTGAACCCGGGCCTGATGGACGCCGCCGATTATGCCGCGCTGCGCCCGGTTGCCGCATCGATGGGCCTGATGCTGGAAAGCAGCGCCGACCGCCTCTGCGAGCGCGGCGGTCCGCATTTCGGCTCCCCCGACAAGCGCCCCGCCGCGCGCCTTGCCGCGATCGAGGAGGCCGGCAAGGCATCCATCCCCTTCACCACCGGTCTGCTGATCGGCATCGGTGAGACGCGGCGCGAGCGGATCGAAACGCTGGTCGCGATCCGCGACCTCCATGCACGCTACGGCCACATCCAGGAGGTGATCGTCCAGAATTTCCGGGCGAAGCCGGGGACGCGCATGGCAAGGCACCCTGAGCCCTCGCTCGACGACCATCTGTGGACGATCGCCGCCGCGCGGCTGATCCTCGGCGGGGCGATGACGATCCAGGCACCGCCGAACCTGCACGACGAGGTCGCGCTCGCAGCTCTCATCGGCGCAGGCGTCAATGATTGGGGCGGGGTGTCGCCGGTGACCCCGGACCATGTGAACCCCGAAAAGCCCTGGCCGCACCTCGACGCGCTGGCGGAGGCGACGGCGCGCGCCGGGCGCAGCCTGCGCGAGCGGCTGGCAATCGGCCCGCGCCACGCACTCGACGTCGATCGCTGGGCCGATCCGGCGCTGGCCCCGCGCATCCGTCGCGCCATCGACGGCCGGGGCCTGCCACGGACCGAGGACTGGGCGCCCGGTACGGGGGAGACGCCGCCCGCCTTGCCCCGCAGCCGGCGCGGGCGCAGCCGGCGGATCGACGCAGTGCTGGGCAGGGCAGCTTCGGGCGAGATGCTTGGAGACGCCGACATCACGGCGCTGTTCGGGGCGGAAGACGGCGACCTGCACGCGGTCCTCGCAACCGCCGACCAGCTGCGCCGGCAGGCCGTCGGCGAGACCGTCACCTATGTCGTCAACCGCAACATCAACTACACCAATATATGTCTATACAAATGCGGCTTCTGCGCTTTTTCCAAGGGATCGACGCGATCCGAGCGCGGCCCCGCCTATCGCCTCGATCTCGACGAGGTCGGACGTCGCGCAGCCGAAGCCTGGGATCGGGGTGCGACCGAAGTCTGCCTGCAGGGCGGCATCCACCCCGCCTTTGACGGGCGGACCTATGTCGACATCGTCCGGGCGGTCCGGGCCGCCGCGCCCGATATCCACATCCATGCCTTCTCCCCGCTGGAGATCAGCCATGGCGCCGAGACGCTCGGCCTGCCCGTGCAGGATTATCTGGCGCGGTTGCGCGCCGAGGGCCTGTCGACCCTGCCCGGCACTGCCGCCGAAATCCTCGCCCCCGAGGTCCGGGCGATCCTTTGCCCCGACAAGCTGAGCGCCGACGCCTGGCTCGAGGTGATGCGCGCCGCCCATGGCGTCGGCCTGCGCAGCACGGCCACGATCATGTTCGGCCATGTCGACCGCTACGAGCATTGGGCCGGTCACCTGATCCGGGTCCGCGCGCTGCAGACCGAGACGGGCGGCTTCACCGAGTTCGTTCCCCTGCCCTTCGTCCATATGGAAGCGCCGATCTGGCGCAAGGGCCTGGCCCGGTCGGGTCCGTCCTGGCGCGAGACGCTGCTGATGCACGCGGTCGCCCGGATCGTCCTCCACCCGGTCATCCCCAACATCCAGGCGTCCTGGGTGAAACTCGGCGCCGACGGCGTCCGCCGACTGCTGGATTGCGGAGTGAACGACCTGGGCGGGGTCCTGATGGACGAGTCGATCACCCGTGCGGCAGGCGGTGCCAATGGACAATGCCTCGACCGCGAAGCGATGATCGCGCTCGCCCACACAGCCGGACGGACCATCGCGCAACGCACCACCTGCTATGATCGCGTCGAAGAGCGACGCTCTGCCTCTCTGGAGTATCAGCCATGACCTCGACCCCATCGATCGCCATAGTCGGCGGCACCGGCAAGCTGGGTGCCGCGATCGCCTACCGCCTCGGCCGCGCCGGCTATCGCGTGATCCTGGGGTCGCGCGATCCGGCCAGGGCTGCCGCGACCGCAGGCGAACTGGGCGTGGAAGCTGCCGACAGCAACGCCGACGCTGCGACGGCAGGCGACATCGTGATCGTCGCCGTTCCATTTGCCGCCCAGGACGCCACGTTGGCCGAGATCGCGCCGCATGTGGCGGGCAAGATCGTCGTCGACACCACCGTCCCGCTCGTCCCCCCGAAGGTCATGCGCGTGCAGATGCCGCCAGAGGGCAGTGCGGCCGTGCGCGCAGCAGGCCTGTTGGGCGAAGGCGTGCGCCTCGTGTCTGCCTTTCACAATGTCGCCGCGCACAAGCTCGCTTCCGATGCCGACATCGGCTGCGACGTGCTGGTATTCGGCGACGACAAGGACGCCCGCGGAGAGGTCGTCGCGCTGGCGGATGCGATGGGACTGCGCGGCCTCCATGGTGGGGCTCTGGTCAACTCGGCTGCAGCCGAAGCGATGACGTCGATCCTGATCTTCCTGAACAAGACCTATCGGGTGGACGGCGCCGGAATCCGGATCACCGGCACTTTGACACCACCAGAGGCCTAACCGCCCGTCCGGATCGGAAATAGGTCCATTTTGGTGCGAATTTGCAGTTTTTTGCGTAAAACTACGTAGCTTTGAAAGGAAGCCTTTACGACTTTGGTCTTAGGTCGACCTGCCGTGTGACGGGGTGGGTTGTACGGCGTTCACGAAACGATCGCCGGAGATGTATCATGATCCGTTGGTTCGCGAAGAACGCGCCCATCCGACAAAAATTCGATGTTCTGATCTGCGCCTTCCTGATCTGTACTGCCGCGACGGGGCTTGGCGTCATGCTGCTCGGCCCGACCCATATCTGGGCGGCCATGCTGGTCCTCGGCGTCGGGGCTGTGATGACGCTGGCGACGGCGCTCTATGCCAAGGCGCTGATCTGCGACCCCTATGTCACGACGGTGGTCCGCATGGAGGGGCTGGCCGATGGGGATCTCGCCACGCCGATCGCGTTTCGCGATCATGGCGACTGTGTGGGCCGCATGGCAGCAGCCATGGAAATCTTCCGCAGCAATGCGGAGAATCTGCGGGCGTCGGAAGAGCATATGCAGACTTTCGCCGAGGCGCAGCGCCATGTCGTGAAGGATGTCGGGGATTCGCTGCGCCGACTGGCGGACGGCGATCTGCGGTGCCGGATCAACCATCGCTTTCCGCAGGAATTCGAAGCGCTGCGTACCGACCTCAACCGGACGATCGACAGCCTCGCCGAAACGCTTGAGGCGCTGTCGTCGGCGAGCGACGGGGTGCGAACGGGATCGCAGGAAATCCGCCGCGCATCCGACGACCTGTCCTTCCGGACCGAGAGGCAGGCTGCGAGTCTGGAAGAAACCAGCGCCGCACTGACGGAATTGTCGACCTCGGTGGCGCAATCGGCCGACGAAGCGCGCAAGGCGGCGACACTGGTCGGCGACATACAGAGCCAGGCAACCGAAAGCGAAGGCATCGTCCACGCTGCCACCGCGTCGATGAACGGAATCGAACGCTCCTCACGCGAGATATCGGAGATCATCAGTGTCATCGAAGGCATCGCCTTCCAGACCAATCTGCTGGCGCTCAATGCCGGAGTCGAAGCGGCGCGCGCCGGCGAGACGGGCAAGGGCTTCGCAGTCGTCGCATCGGAGGTCCGCGCGCTGGCCCAGCGGTCCGCCGATGCGGCACAGGATATCGCCGCCAAGATCGTCGCAAGCTGCCGCGAGGTGAACGAAGGCGCCCGCCTGGTCGCACAGGCCGGTGACGCGCAGCAGAAGATCATCGCGAAGATCGGCGACATCACGACGGTCGTCCGGGCGATCGCCGCGACATCCGACTCCCAGGCGACCGGTCTGTCCGAGATCAATGTCGCGATGAACGAGCTCGACCAGGTGACCCAGCAAAATGCCGCGATGGTCGAAGAAGCGACCGCTGCGGCCTACAGCCTCGGCCAGGAGGCCGATCAGCTGGCGCAGCAGATGGGACGCTTCACGATCGACAACCGCAACGCGCGGTCGGATTTCAGGCTGCGGGAAGCGGCCTGACGCTCGACACCCCGATCCTCTGGAACAGAAAAAGGGGCGGAGCCGGTCGCGGCTTCGCCCCTTTTCCTTACCCAGTCGTGGTTTGCGGTCAGGCCGATCCGCGCACCCGCGCGAAGCTGCGCAGTGTCGCCTTGATATTGGGATCCTCGATCATGTCGGTCAGCTGGTCGACCTGCTCGATCATCGACCCCGTACCCATGATGGGCCCGACGACCTGGCTCGCCATCGCCCAGGGGCCGAACTGGCGCTCACTCACCTCTGCGCGGTTGAGCTGCACGACCGCACGATGGCGCGGATCGCCCTGAATTCTCTCATAAGTCCGGGCGACTTGATCTGCAGGCCCTTCCAGCGCCTGCAAAAAGCGCTTGCCGTCGAAGATCAACAGGCCGGTCACGCCATCGACCGCATTGCGCCGACGCGAGGTCTGCAAAATGGACTCGACGTCCGACAACTCCAGGGTCGATCGGGCTGTACTGATATAAACCAATTGCAGAAACATATCGTCCTTTCGCGACATAGCGCGTCCGATTGCACCTAATGCGATCGTCATCCTTACCTTTGTATGAAGTTGCTTCGCGTGCAAGATTGCCAGTGCGGCGGCCTTCCCTGAAACGCTTGGGCATCCTATCTTCCTATCCGATGCCTCCCGATCATTTTTCCGCCTCCACCGCCGCCCCCGAACAGGGATGGGCGACACTGAAACGCTTCCTGCCCTATTTGTGGCCCAAGGATGCGCCGATGCTGCGGCTTCGCGTGGTCATTGCCATGATCATGGTGCTCGCGGCCAAGGGAGCGGTCCTGCTGATGCCCTTTGCCTATAAGGCAGTGGTCGACCGGATGGCGCCGGGGTTCGAGCCCGGCGTTATGATCGCGCTCGCGCTGGTCGCGGCCTATGCGGGAGCCCGCTTCGGCGGTGTGCTGTTCGACAATCTGCGCAATGCCATCTTCGAGCTGGTCGGGCAGGATGCGGCCCGCCGGCTGTCTGTCGAGGTGTTCGGGCAGTTGCACCGCCTGTCGCTGCGCTATCATCTCGAACGGCGCACCGGCGCGCTGACCAAGATCGTCGAACGCGGGACCAAGAGCATCGACACGATGCTCTATTTCCTGCTGTTCAACATCGGCCCGACGATCTTCGAGCTGACTGCGGTCTGCCTGATCTTCTTCTTCAAATTCGGCATCGAACTGGTCGTCGCGACGCTGCTGGCGATCGCCGCTTATACCGTCTTCACCCAGAAGATGACCGAATGGCGCGCCAAGATGCGGCGCGAGATGGTAGAATCCGACACGCGCGCCTCGGCCCGGGCTGTCGACTCCCTGCTCAATTACGAGACCGTCAAATATTTCAGCGCAGAGCGGCGCGAGACCGAGAATTATGGCCGCGCCGTGGCGGCCTATGCGACGGCTGCGACGCGCAACGAGACTTCGCTGGCCCTGCTCAACGTCGGCCAGGCGCTGATCACCAACCTGATGATGGCGGGCGCCATGGGCTATAGCGTCTATGGCTGGAGCCGGGGCTGGTTCTCCCCCGGCGACGTCGTCTTCGTGAACACGATCTTGATGCAGCTGTTCCGTCCGCTCGACCTGCTCGGCATGGTCTATCGCGAAATCCGGCAGGGTCTGATCGATATGGAGGCGATGTTCCGCCTGATCGACACCCCCGCCGAGGTGGTCGACCGGCCAGGTGCCCCCGCGCTGTCGGTGCAGGGCGGCATGGTGCGGTTCGACGACGTCCATTTCGCCTATGATCCCGAGCGGCCGATCCTGAAAGGGATCGACCTGCGGATTCCGGCCGGCGGTACGCTGGCGGTCGTCGGGCCCTCGGGTGCCGGCAAGTCGACGCTCGCCCGGATTCTCTACCGCTTCTACGATATCAGCAGCGGCCGGGTGTTGATCGACGATCAGGACATCGCCGGGGTGACGCAGGATTCGCTGCGTCGCGCGATCGGTATCGTTCCGCAGGACACCGTCCTGTTCAACGACACGATCGGCTATAATATCGGCTATGGCCGCGAGGGCGCGACCCAGACGGAGATCGAGGCGGCGGCGCGCGGTGCCTCTATCCACGAGTTCATCCTGTCGTTGCCGCAGGGCTATGCCACCAAGGTCGGCGAACGCGGGTTGAAATTGTCGGGGGGTGAGAAGCAGCGCGTCGCCATCGCGCGGACCCTGCTCAAGAACCCGGCGATCCTGATCCTGGACGAGGCGACCAGCGCGCTCGACAGCCGGACCGAGGCCGATATCCAGTCGACCCTGCGCAATGTCGAACAGGGGCGCACGACGATCGTCATCGCGCACCGCCTGTCGACGATCGTCCATGCGGACGAGATCGTCGTCCTCGAAGCGGGGCAGATCGTCGAGCGCGGCACGCATGCCGATCTCATGGCGCGCGACGGCCTCTATGCCGAAATGTGGATGCGCCAGGCGAGCGAGTCCGAGGAGCGCGAGGCGGCCTGAGACGGCGGGTTTGACCTGAGCCCCCAGCCCAGTAGAAGACCGCCATGCCAACCCCGCTGGAAGCCCTGCAACAGACCTTCGGCTATGCGCAGTTCCGAGGGCGCCAGGCGGATGTGATCGATCGGGTGATGGCCGGGCTCGGCACGCTGGCGGTGATGCCGACCGGCGCGGGCAAATCGCTCACCTATCAGATCCCCGCGCTCTGCCGACCGGGTACCGGCCTCGTCATTTCACCGCTGATCGCGCTGATGCACGATCAGGTGCGCTCGGCCGAAGCCGCCGGGATCAGGGCTGCCGCCCTCACCTCGGCCGACGACAATCGCGACGAGACGATCGACCGGCTGCGCTCGGGATCGCTCGACCTCCTCTACGTCGCGCCCGAACGGGTGTCGTCCGACGGCTTTCGCCGACTGATCGCGCAGATCCCGCTCGCGCTGGTCGCGATCGACGAGGCGCATTGCGTGTCCGAATGGGGCCACGACTTCCGCCCCGACTATCGCCTGCTGCGCGGCCTGCTAGATGCGCACGCCGACGTGCCCCGGCTGGCGCTGACCGCGACCGCCGACCGGCACACCCGCGACGACATCCTTGCGCAGTTGGGCATCGACCGTGACGGGCTGATCCTCGCCGGCTTCGACCGGCCCAATATCCGCTATGGCATCACCCCGCGCGATGGCGTGTCCCGGCAGATCGCCAGCTTCATCGACGACAATCCGGGCCCCGGCATCGTCTATGCCCCGACCCGCGATGCGACCGAGCGGCTGGCGGCGCAGCTCTCGGCGGCGGGGCGGTCGGCGCGAGCCTATCATGCTGGCCTCGATCCCGCGATCCGCGCTGCCAACCAGAAGGCCTTCGTAGCCTCCGAGGACATGGTGATGGTTGCGACGGTCGCCTTCGGCATGGGGATCGACAAGCCCGACGTGCGCTTCGTTGCCCATGCCGGCCTGCCCAAGTCGATCGAGGCCTTTTATCAGGAGACCGGCCGCGCCGGCCGCGACGGAGAGCCAGCGGCCACTCAGCTTTTCTGGGGCGCCGAGGACTTCGCCCGGGCGCGCCGCCGGATCGAGACCGATGTAGAGGAAAGCCGCCGCGCGGGCGAACGCCAGCGGCTTAACGCCATGGCGATGCTGGTCGAGGCACCGACCTGCCGCCGCGCCATCCTGCTCGCCCATTTCGGGGAAGACCCGCCCGAGCACTGCGGCAATTGCGACAATTGCCTCGCTCCGCCATCGGGCATCGATGCCACCGTGGTCGCGCAGAAGCTGCTCTCCGCCGCCTTCCGCACCGAGATGCGCTATGGCGTCACCCACCTGACCGACGTGCTGAGCGGGCGCGAAACCGAGAAAATCCTGATGGCCGGGCACAACCGGCTGTCGGTGTTCGGGATCGCCGACGAGGCCGAACTCAAGCTGATCAAGCCGGTTGCCCGTGCCTTGCTGGCGCGCGACGCGCTCCGCGCCGACGAATATGGCGGCCTGTCCTTCGGACCCGCCGCGCGCGGCATATTGAAGGGCGAGGACAAGGTCCCCCTGGTCCTGCCGCCCGAGCGCAGCCGCAAGCGGCGCCAGCGTGGGGGTGAGGATCATCCGCACGATCCGCTGTTCGAAAAGTTGCGCGAACTGCGCCGCGACCTTGCCCGCGCGCAGGGCGTGCCGCCCTATGTCGTCTTCAACGACGCGACGCTGCGCGAGATGGCGGCGTTCCGCCCCGAGACTCTCTCTGGTCTCGGCCAGATATCGGGCGTAGGGGCGAAGAAGCTCGAGACCTATGGCGAGGATTTCCTCGCCGTCATTCGCACGCACGGGGAGTAGGAGACCGCCATGTTCCGCAAGATCGACGACAGCATTTCGGTCGCACCGCAGATCAGCGTCGAGGATGTCGCGGCCGCCGCCGCGCAGGGCTTCCGCATGGTGATCAACAACCGCCCGGAACAGGAAGAGCCGGGCCAGCCTTCGGGCGACGAGATCCGGGAAGCCGCCCGCGCGGCCGGGCTCGCTTATGTCGCCATCCCCATCACCCATGGCGGCTTCTCGCTCAACCAGGTCGAAGCGATGCGCGATGCGCTGGCGAAAGCCGGTGGGCCAGTCCTGGCTTTTTGTCGGTCGGGCACGCGGTCGACCTTCGTCTGGGCGCTGGCGCGTGGGCTGGAAGGCGAAGATGCCGATACGCTTGCCGCCAAGGCCGCTGCTGCCGGCTATGACATCTCCCCGATCAAGCCGCTGATCGGTCCGCGCTGACGATGCGATCGGGGACGGCGTTCAGTCGATCCAGTTGACCTTGGCCCAGACCGGCAGGTGATCCGACGCCAGCCGGGCACGCTCGCTGCTGTGCACGCCGCTTGCCACCAGATGCAGGTCGGGGGTCAGGATGATCCGGTCCAGGCAACCGACCGGGCGTCGGCTGTGATAGCTGCGGCCGAGCGGGACGACATGATGCCCGTCATCGAACTCGCGCATGCAACCGCCATTGAGCGACCATTCGTTGAGATCACCCATCAGCACCGTGGGCATGGCAGGTCGACCGCGCACCTGCTCGATCACTGCACGAACCTGCCGCCGGCGCCACAGTCCCGACAGGTCGAGATGCATGCCGACAATGCGGAGCGGCTTGCCGCCGATGGAAAGCTCCGCCAGCACCGCGCCGCGCGGCTCGAGCCTGGGCAGGTCTATCGGCGCATAGTCGACGATATCGACCGAGTGGCGCACGAGAATGGCGTTGCCGTGCCAGCCTATCCCGCCGGGCCGGATATCGAATGGAACCGCCTTATATTCGCCCTGTGCGATCAGGTCGGTCGGCAGCGCACTCTGTCGCGCGCCGAAACGGCGGTCCGCTTCCTGCAAGGCGACGACGTCGGCGCTCACCTCGTGCAGCACGTCGAGGATGCGGTCCGGACGTCGGCGGCGATCGGTGCCGAGGCCCTTGCGGATATTGTAACTGGCAACTGTGATCATCTCTGGTCCGACATGTAGGGGACCGGACCGGGGTCCGCACCGCGTGTTTGCACGGATAGAACAAAAAAAGGGCCGGAGGGTTGCCCCACCGGCCCAAGTGCGTTCGCAGGAGGAACGTCCGGAGGGGCCGCCGCTGCGGGCGGCCCCAATTCGTGAAATCAGAGGTTGTAGGCGCGCTCGCCATGCTCCGCGATGTCGAGGCCTTCGACTTCGGCTTCGGGGCTGACGCGCAGGCCGGTGACCAGCTTGGCGATGAAGATGGCGATCGTGGTACCAACAGCCGCCCAGACAATGGTGGCAGCGACTGCGAGCACCTGTGTCACCAACTGTCCGCCGATCGAGAAGTCGGCACTACCCGGACCACCGAGCGACGGGGCATAGACGATGCCCGTGCCGATCGCGCCGACGATGCCGCCGACACCGTGGATCCCGAAGGCGTCCAGCGAGTCGTCATAACCGAGCATCGGCTTGATCTTGGCGACCGCGATGTAGCAGATCAGCGAGGCAACGGCGCCGAGGACGATCGCACCGAAGGGGCCCGAATTGCCCGCGGCCGGAGTAACCGCGACGAGGCCGGCGATGATGCCCGAGCAGAAGCCGAGCGCCGAAGGCTTGTGGCCGAAGAGCTTCTCGACGACCAGCCAGGACAGGCCGGCAGCGGCGGTGGCGACGAAGGTGTTGATCATCGCGAGGCCAGCCGAACCATTGGCTTCGAGCGCGGAGCCGGCGTTGAAGCCGAACCAACCCACCCACAGCAGGCCGGTGCCGACGAAAGTAAGCGTCATGGAGTGCGGCGCCATGACTTCCTTCATGTAGCCGATACGCTTGCCGAGAATGATGCAGGCGACCAGAGCCGAAACACCCGCGTTGATGTGGACGACGGTACCACCGGCGAAATCCAGTGCGCCCATCTCGAAGAAGAGACCACCAGCAGCCCAGACCATGTGGGCTACCGGGAAATAGACGATGGTGAGCCACACCAGCGCGAAGACCATGACCGCCGAGAACTTGATGCGCTCGACCACCGATCCAAGGACCAGCGCAACGGTGATCGCGGCAAAGGTCATCTGGAAGCAGACGAACACATATTCGGGGATGACAACGCCATCGCTGAAGGTGGCAGCGGTCGAGTCGGCATTGATGCCGGCGAGGAAGAGCTTGCCGAAGCTGGAGATAAACGGCTTCAGGCCATCCGATGCATCGGGACCAAAGGCCATGGTATAGCCCCAGATCACCCAGACGATCATCGCGAGCGCGGCTGCAGCACCGATCTGCGTCATGACCGACAGCATATTCTTCGTGCGGACCAGACCACCGTAGAACAGCGCGAGGCCGGGGAGGATCATGGCGAGGACGAGAACGGTCGAAACCATCATCCAGGCGGTGTCGCCCTTGTCGGGCGTCGGCGCGGCGGCTTCAGCAGCCTCCTGCGCCCAGGCGGGCATCGCGGTCAGCGCGGTAACGGCAAGAGCGCCGAGACCAGTTGCGAGCTTGTGGTGAAGCTTCATGTTTCCCCCTATTCTCAGAGCGCGACGTCGTCGGTCTCGCCGGTGCGGATGCGTACGGCCTGAGCGACGTCGAGGACGAAGATCTTGCCGTCGCCGATGGCGCCGGTGTTCGCGGACTGCTGGATCGCCTCGACGACCCGACCCGCCAGATCGTCGGTCGTGGCGACCTCGATCTTGATCTTCGGAACCATGTTGGTGCTGTACTCGGCCCCTCGGTAAATCTCGGTCTGACCCTTTTGCCGCCCGAAGCCCTTTACTTCGGTGACGGTCATCCCCTGCACGCCAAGGCCCGACAGCGCCTCACGCACCTCGTCCAGCTTGAACGGCTTTATGATGGCAATGACGAGTTTCATTACGCCTCCCTCTGTTCAGCCCGTCTTCTGCTTCGCAAAAGCCGTGCCAAATTGAGGAGGCGCTGGATTCCTTGGAGAATCCTATCCGCTGACCGGAGAGGGAACCAAAAGCGGCGCGGAGAGTTTGATCATTTGTTAAGCCCTGCCCGTTTTTTAGGCAGGCCCGACCTACCAGTCTCTGCTCATTTCGATGGCACTTTCCTCACCCGCCCGGTTAGCGCGGCCCAGCGCCGCATTGCGCGCAGGGAAACGGCCATAGCGCTCTACGATATCGTGGTGCTTGTGGGCGAAATCGAGCGAGTTCGCATTGCCGAGCGCGGTGAAGAGCGCGACCGAACGGTTCTGATCCTCGATCGCCTCGCTATGCATGAAGGGCATGTAGAGGAAGCTGCGCTCATCGGGGGTCAGCGCATCATCGAGGCTGCGGTCGACCGCCAGCTTCGCGATGGCAAGCGCCAGCGGATCGGTCGAGAAGGCGTCGGCATGTCCGCGGAACATGTTGCGTGAGAATTGATCGAACAGGATGATCGCGGCGAGCGCTTCTCGTGGTGAGCCGAGGAAGCTCTCGGGCGTTCGGCTGCGCCAGCTCTCCCAAGCGTCGCGGAAGCGTTCGATGATGGCGGCATCGGTATCCACAGAGCGCTGCCACCAGCGATCCGGACCTATCTCGCGGAACCAGAAATCCAGGATCTCCGAGGTCAGCGCCGCATCGTCCCGCTCGGCCTTGTCGTTCACGCGCGGCTCTCCTTCCATGACGAACGGTCGACCAGCGCGCGGATCGCATCCAGTTCCGCCTCGACCGTCCGCCGGCCGATGGCGATCAGCTCATTGGCGCGGGTGAAGTCGTGAATCTCGACATGGCCCACCGGCAGGGTGAGCGCATGATCGGGCGGATCGAGGGCCAGCGAGTGGCGGGCGAGTTCGGCCATCAGCAACATCGTCGAGGCACGAACGACCGCCATCGACGGATGGTTGCGTGCGGGACGAGCACGGATTGCAGTCGCGACCCGCCGGCCATGATAATCGCCCTGCAGATTGACCGAGACGATCGGCAGATCGGGCGCGATCTTGCGCGCCGCCGCCACAGGCACCGGCATCACGACCCCGCCATCGACGAGGAACTTGCCTTCATATTGGACGGGACGGAACAGGCCGGGGATGGCGATCGACGCCATGATCGCCGGCGTCACCGGGCCGCGCTCGATGATCAGCGGCTCGCCCGCGACCAGATCGCAAGCCACCACGGCCGAAGGGATAAGCAGTTCCTGGAACTGCAGCCGCCCGAGATGCATCTCCAGTTCGCGCAATATGCCACGCCCGCCCAGCATCGCCCCGGGCCGGAAATGAATGTCGAGATAGGACAGCACACGCAGCCAGTTGGTCGAGCGCGCGATCCGTTCGAGCGGGTCGAGACGCCCGGCCGCATAGCAGACCGCCGCCAGCGCGCCGATCGAGGTACCCGCTATCGCGCGGATCGGGATGCGGTGATCCTGCAGCGCGCGGAGGACGCCGATATGCGCCCAGCCGAGCGCGGCGCCTCCGCCCAGTGCCAGCGCGATGCCCATGGCCGCGCCTCTCGGTCCGTCAGGCCGCCGTGCCGCCGACGGTTAGCCCCGAGATCATGACCGTCGGCTGACCGACGCCGGCGGGGACCGACTGGCCGCCCTTGCCGCAGATGCCGACACCTTCGTCGAGCGCCATGTCGTTGCCGATCGCGGTGACCTTGGTCAGGACCGACGGACCGTCGCCGATGAGCGTCGCGCCCTTGATCGGCACGGTCAGCTTGCCATTCTCGATCTTGTACGCCTCGGTGCAGGAAAAGACGAACTTGCCGCTGGTGATGTCGACCTGCCCGCCGCCGAAGCTCTTCGCATAGATGCCGTTGCCGGCGCGCGCGATGATCTCCTGCGGATCGTCCTGCCCGCCATACATGAAGGTGTTGGTCATGCGCGGCATCGGCGCATGGGCATAGCTTTCGCGACGTCCATTGCCGGTCGGCGCGACGCCCATCAGCCGCGCGTTGAGACGGTCGTGGATATAGCCCTTGAGGATGCCGTCCTCGATCAGGACGTTGCACTGGGTCGGCGTGCCCTCGTCGTCGATCGTCAGCGATCCGCGGCGGTCGGCGATCGAGCCATCGTCGACCACGGTCACGCCGGGTGCCGCGACGCGCTCGCCGATCCGGCCGGAGAAGGCCGAGGTGCCCTTGCGGTTGAAATCGCCTTCGAGGCCATGGCCGATCGCTTCGTGCAGCAGCACGCCCGGCCAGCCGGGACCGCAGACGACGGTCATCTCGCCGGCAGGCGCGGCCACCGCATCGAGGTTGACGATCGCCTGCGACAGCGCCTCGTCGATCGCGCGGTTCCAGGTCGCCGGTTCGAACAGGCGATCATAGAGATAGCGCCCGCCGAGCCCAAAGAAGCCATTCTCGCGACGGCCATTCTGCTCGACCACGATCGACACGTTGAGGCGGACCAGCGGGCGGACGTCGAAGGCGGTGAAGCCGTCGGGGCGCACGATCTCGACCACGCTCCACGATCCCGATAGACCGACCGAGACCTGCTGCACGCGCGGATCGCGGGCGCGGGCGGCGGCGTCGATCTGCTGGCAGAGCTCGACCTTGCGGGCGAAGGGGATCAGGCCCAGCGGATCGTCGGCGGTGTAGAGGCCGGTGTTGGTGCGGCGCGGCGGCGGGGCCGGCGCGGCGGTCGACGGATCGAGCAGGGTCATCGTCTCACCCGCGCGCAGGATCGCGGCCTCGCTCAGTTCATTGGCATGGGCGAAGGCGGTGGTCTCGCCCGAAACGCCGCGCAGGCCGAAGCCCGCCTGGGTATTGTAGTCGGCGGTCTTGAGCCGGCCGTCGTCGAAGCCGAAACTCTCCGACGTCAGATATTGAAGGTAGAGTTCCCCGTCGTCGCAGCCCTTGAGCGTCTGCGCGGTGAGCCGCAGCGCGGCATCGGGATCGAGCGCGTCGCGATAGAGGAAATGGCGGGGGTCTGCGGGAAGGATCGTCATGCGCTCGATATAGGCGCTCCGACGCGAAGCCCAATAGCGATTATTGGGAAGCGTCCGTCAGCGGTCCGGGACGGGGCCCGGATCGGCGATCAATGATGGCCGCGGCCGGCAGCTTCGAGCACGAAGCGGCGATCGCAATAGCCGCAATCGGCATAGCCGATATCGGTATCGATCTCGATGAACACGCGCGGGTGGCCGAGCGCCGCTCCGCCCGGAATGTCGCTGGCGCCGTCGCAGGCGACGCGCGTCTTGGTGACGGAGACGATTTCGGGATTCGGCGCCGGGATGCTCATGCGGGCCGATTAGCAAGCGTCGCGGCAGCGCGCAACGCGAAGAAATGCGTTCAGCGTCGCGTCAGTAGCGAAAGCGGCTATTCTCGAACGAGACGGCGATCTGGCCGGTTTCGCCGACAGGGGCGACCGCCGTGCCGAACACGCCGCGCGCTCCACCGGTGCCGACGAACATGCCGACCTCGCCATGAGCCCTGCCCGCTATGCCATTGACGGGCAGTTCGCCGATGGGGCGCGGCTTGCGCGCAGCCGCGTCGAGCAGCTTCTCCTTCTCGGCCGGGCTCAGCGAGACGACCGTCTCCTCGGCCTGCGCGGCAGCGCCCGCCAGCAATAAAGCGGTCAGCGCGAGGGCATGGCGGAGGGAGGCGCGATATGCTGTCATGATGCTGCGATGAACCCTGCCATGTGAAGCCCCTATGAACAAGCCGACCAACCTCTATTTCGACGGCGGCTGCCGCCCCAACCCCGGTGCCATGGAGACCGCCACCGTGTTGCGCGGCGTGGCGGAAATCCGCACCCAATTGGGCCAGGGCGACAATGAGGACGCCGAATGGTCGGCGGTACTCCATGCGCTCGACCGCGCGCAGGCGGCGGGGCTGTCGGATATCGTTCTGCTGGGGGACTCCCTCTCCGTCATCCGGCAGGCGACGGACAAGCAGATGACCCGCCGTCCCTGGCTGGCCCGCTTCCGCGCCGAGGCGGCAGCGTTCGACCGCGTCCGCCTCCGCCATGTCGGGCGCAAGCAGAATCTGGCCGGCATTGCGCTGGAAGCCATGCGGCGCGGCTATTGAAGAACTCGGCCCGGCCCGCGCCGGACTCGCACCGGCGCAACTCCGCCTGACATTGCCCCGCCCCGCGCGCAGGGTCGGACCGGAACAGGGTCGGGATGAAAGCGGAATGGCGATGAAGGGGTGTGCGGGGAAGGCTCTGGTGACAGCGACATGTGCGGTCCTGCTTCTGGCCGGGTGCGGCCGGAAGCCGGTGAAGACGGCTCCCACGCCGCCGCCGGCAGCGGATCAGCCGCGCCCGCTGCCCCCATCGGGTGCGCCAGAGGGGCTTCGCCTTCCCGAGAGCGACGGTCGTGGCGGCTATCGCACCGTCAATTCGGATATCTCGGTCACCGAGACGCTGTGGCATCTGCGCTCGGCCTTGAACGTCGCCGCGTTGAGCTGCGACCGGTCCGGCAAGACAGGCATTACCACGAATTACAATGCCCTGCTGGGACGACAGCGCAAACAGCTGGCCGCCGCCTACAAAGCCGAGGCATCCCGCTTCGGCAGCGCCTCGGCGACCGATGCCCATGTCACCCAGGTCTATAATTTCTTCGCCCAGCCTCCTGCCCAACCAGCCTTCTGTGCTGCCGCCAAGGGCGTAGCCGCCGAAATGGCCGCACTGGCTCCCGAAACGCTCGACACCGCCGCGCCTGCCGCTCTCGCCCGGCTCATCCAGCCCTTCACCGATTTCTATCGGGCCTATGCCGACTACCGGCTGGCCCTCGCCGACTGGGAGAAAACGGGCCGGAGTGGCAACGCCAAACCAGTGGCGCGCATGGCCTCGCTCTCTACCGCCGTCACATCATCAGCCGGACCGCCCTGGCGGATCCAGCTCGGCGCCTATTCGGGCGACCGCGCCGCCCGCGACGCCTGGGCGCGCATCCGCCAGCGCATGACCGCCGCCAACGACTTCACGCCGGATTATGAAGCCGTCCCCGCAAGCCCGCTGGTCCGCATCCGCATCGGGCCGATCACCGACCGGAACCAGGCGATCGCCCTGTGTGCGGCAGCGGCGGGCGCGGGGCTCGATTGCCTGCCGGTGGCGCCTGGCAAGGGGTGAGGGCGTCGCCTCAGGCCGCCTCCCCTCCCCGTGCCGGGGAGGAATTATTTTGCGCATCCAGATCCTCCCCGGCACGGGGAGGGGGACCGTCCGCAGGACGGTGGAGGGGAATGCGGTGCGATCGGAGGCGGAAGCAACGTCCTCTTCACCAAGGCCAATCGTCCCCCGCCCCTTCGTCTCCCTTTGCACCGAGGGCCGGCAGCCGCTATCTCCCCCGCCATGAACGAAGCGGCGATCAGCATCCGGGGCCTGTCGAAAATCTACAAGGGCGGCAAGCAGGCCCTGTTCGACGTCGACCTCGACATCCCCCGTGGCCAGATCTTCGGCTTGCTCGGGCCCAATGGCGCCGGCAAGTCGACCACGATCAACATCCTCGCCGGGCTGGTCAATAAGAGCGCGGGGCAGGTGTCGATCTGGGGGTTCGACATCGATGCGGACCCGCGCAACGCCAAGGCGTCGATCGGCATCGTGCCGCAGGAGATCGTGTTCGATCCCTTCTTCACCCCGCGCGAGACGCTGGAGAACACCGCCGGCTTCTACGGCATTCCCAAGGCGAAGCGGCAGACCGATGCACTGCTCCGTGCGGTGCATCTGCACGACAAGGCCGACGCCTATGCCCGTTCGCTGTCGGGCGGCATGAAGCGCCGGCTGCTCGTCGCCAAGGCGATGGTGCATTCGCCGCCGGTGCTGGTGCTCGACGAGCCGACCGCCGGAGTCGACGTAGAGCTGCGCCAGCAGCTGTGGGAATATGTGCGCGAGCTCAACGCCGGAGGCGTGACGGTCGTGCTGACGACGCACTATCTCGAGGAAGCCGAGGAGCTCTGCGACCGGATCGCAATCATAAACCATGGCAAGGTGATCGCGAACGAGCCGACCCGCGAGTTGGTCGGCAAGGCGCAGGAAAAAGCGGTGTCGGTGACGGTCGATCGCGATCTGGACGCGCCCCCGGAGGCGGTCTGTTTCGAGAAGGTCGAGCTGAAGAACAGCCGTACGCTGGTGATCACCTATTCCAAGGACAAGGTGAATGCCGGCGAGGTGCTGGCCGCCGTCCAGCGCGACGGGCTCGGCATCGTCGACGTGTCGACGCAGGAGGCCGATCTGGAGGATGTGTTCCTCGCCCTGACGCGCGCAGCCAATGGCTGAACATCAGTTCGACGTCATCGTCATCGGTTCGGGTGCTGCGGGCCTTACCGCAGCGCTCAACCTGGCCGATCATCACCGTGTCGGCGTGCTCGCCAAGGCGGGGATTTCCGACGGCTCGACCGCCTGGGCGCAGGGCGGCATCGCGGCCGTGCTGGAGCAGGGCGACACATTCGAATCGCATGTCGAGGACACGATCGTCGCGGGTGCGGGGCTCAATAACCGCGAGACGGTCGAGTTCGTGGTCGAAAATGCACCGCTCGCGATCGAGAAGCTCGCAGCGCTGGGCGTCCCCTTCAACCCGGCGGAGCAGGGCCAGGAGGATCGCTGGCACCTGACCCGCGAGGGCGGGCACAGCCACCGCCGCATCGTCCACGTCAACGACGCCACCGGCCATGCCGTGCAGGTCGCGCTTGAGAAGGCTGCCGCCGCGCACCCCAACATCACGCTGTTCCCCGATCGCGCAGCGATCGATCTGATCACCAGTCGCCACGGCGAACGCTATTCGGGCGACGGCCATGTGTGGGGGGTCTATGCGCTCGACCGCAAGACCGGCGCGATCGAGAGTTTCACCGGCCGCGCCACCGTGCTGGCCTCGGGCGGCGCCAGCCGCGCCTATCTATTCTCCACCTCCCCGCGCGGGGCAACCGGGGACGGCATCGCCATGGCGTGGCGCGCGGGCTGTCGCGTGTCGAACATGGAATTCATGCAGTTCCACCCGACCTGCCTGTACAATCTCGAGGTCAAGAATTTCCTCATCACCGAGGCGATGCGCGGTGAAGGCGGGCAGCTCAAGCTGCCGACCAATGGCCGCCGCTTCATGCCGCGCTTCGATCGCCGCGCCGAACTCGCCCCGCGTGACATCGTCGCCCGCGCGATCGACCATGAGATCAAGCGGCTCGGCCTCGACTATGTCCATCTCGACATCAGTCACAAGCCGGCCGAGTTCATCACCGGGCATTTCCCGACGATCCACGCCAAGCTGCTGGGCCTTGGCATCGACATCACGCGCGACCCGATTCCGATCGTGCCCGCCGCGCACTATACCTGCGGCGGCGTGCTGGTGGATCTCGATGGCCGCACCGACCTGCCCGGTCTCTATGCCGCGGGCGAGGTGACCCAGTCGGGGCTGCACGGCGCCAACCGCCTCGCCTCCAACTCGCTGCTCGAATGCTTCGTATTCGGCGATGCCGCTGCGGAGCATATCAAGGCGCATTTCGACGAAATGCCCGCCCCCCCGGCGATCCGCCCCTGGGACGAAAGCCGTGTCACGGACTCCGACGAAGAGGTTATCGTCCAGCACAACTGGCGCGAGATCCGCCGTTTCATGTGGGACTATGTCGGCATCGTCCGTACCACCAAGCGGCTCGAACGCGCCCAGCACCGCGTCGCTCTGTTGCGGCAGGAAGTCGCCGAATATTACGGCAATTTCCGCGTCACGCCCGACCTGATCGAGCTGCGCAATCTGGTCGACGTCGCCGACCTGATCGTGCGTTCGGCGCTCCACCGCAAGGAAAGCCGGGGCCTGCATTACACGCTCGACTATCCCGACATGCTCGAAGAGGCGAAGGACACGATCCTCGTGCCCTGAGGAGCGTTGCTCAGCCCAATTTGTCCTTGAGCGCCTTCAGTGCCGCAAAGGGGCCGCTGACGACCTCGTCCTCCGACAACACGCCCGCTTCACGCAGGACCGCGTCGGCACCTTCACTACGGGGGAAGGGATCGAGGCTGAGCATCATGGTCTCGGCCACCGCCTCGCCCAGGTCGATGCTGCCGCCGGCATAGTCGACCACGTCGCAATCCTCGGCGTCGAGTTCGATCTCCTCCTCGCCCCCGTCGCCCTCCGGCACGAAACGCAGCGTGAAGGCTTCGTCGACGGTCGAGGGCACCGGCTCGCCCGTCGCGACGCAGGCCTGGGCGACCACGGCCCTGATTCGCCCTTCCGCAAAGACCCGCTCGCCTTCGCGGCGCAGCGTCGCCGTCGCCGACAAGGCGTCCAGCGAAACCAGACCGAAACGCTCGACCAGCGCCGCGCGCTCTGCCGGCTCGGCCGCGATCTCCACGGCGCGGTCGCCATCGCCCAGCGTGTCGATCCGGAAGGGGCGGCTGAACTCGACCGCGCTCATGCCGGAATGCCCCGCGCGACCAGTTCATCCCAGCCAGTCGACTCCATCCGCGCATGGAGCGCGCGCAGCGCTTCGGCGGCCTCTGCCGGCTTAGCCTCCGGTCCCGGCTCGCCGCGCCACAGGTTGCGGACCAGCGCTTCGGTCAGCGTTTCGCGGTCGGCAATGCCCTCCCGATAGGCAAGCAGCCGGCCGCCCATGGCCGAGACCATCTTGCCCAGATGCTTGCCGACGATCACATCGCCGATACCGAGCTGGCGGACCTGGCCCTCCATATCCTCGATGAACAATTCGGTGAGCAGCGCCGAGATCTCCCCCGCCTTGTCGCCCTCGCGCTCGGCGCGAAGCAGCAGCAGCGCGAAGGTCGCCGTGACCATGTCGAACCGGCCATCCAGCGTATCGGGCACACCATAGTCTGCATACCAGACCGGGCGGCGCGCCTCGGCGACGGCGGAACTGTACAGGGGGATCAGCGCCTCGCGCGGATCGGGGCCGATACCAAAGAGGGATTTCAAAAAGCGCACGTCATGTCCTCGCGACCGTTCACCGGCCATAAAGCGGCGTCTCTATACCGCGTAACGCCATCTTGCCACTGGGCAGGTCCAGCGCATATTGAGGCGGCTGGTTCGCGCCGCAAGGGCGCCGCGCCGCGAATGTCGAGTATCGAGGAGAATCGAATGCCCCGGACCCTGTTGCGATCGGCGGCCATCGCCGGAACGATCGCCATACTGGGCCTGACGGCCGGCTGCTCGCGCATCCGCGACCATAAGGGCTATGTTGTCGATTCGACCCTGATCAACACCGTTGCCCCGGGCGTCGACAACCGCGAATCGGTCGAGCGCACGCTGGGCCGGCCGAGCTTCGCGGGTCAGTTCGACAAGAACCGTACTTGGTATTATGTCGCCCGCGACACAAAGCAGGTCGGCTATCGCACCCCGAAGCCGGTCTCGCAGCTGGTCCTGGCGGTGCATTTCGACGACAAGGGCAATGTCGTCTCGGTCGACCGTACCGGTCTGGAAAAGGTCACGCCCGTCTCGCTCTACGCCGACAAGACCCCGACCTTGGGCAGCAAGCGCGGCTTCTTCCGCGAACTGTTCGGCAATATCGGCCGCGTCGGCAGCGTCGGCCCGGCCGGCGGCACGGCCGACAACCCGAACTGAGCCTGGGCAGAGGGGCGCCGCTCTCCTGTAATCTTCGTTCCGCCATCCCCTCCACCGTCCTGCGGACGGTTCCCCTCCCCGTGCCGGGGTGGAACTCAGGTGTCGCGCGCAGGTAGTTCCTCCCCGGCACGGGGAGGGGGACCATGCAGAGCATGGCGGAGGGGAAGGCGGTACCTCGAACCAGTGAACAACAGGCCTGTGTCCCCATGAAACATTCAGCGTCGATACTGCTTGCCGGAGTTCTGACCTGCGCTGCACCAAGCCATGCAGCGGGCATCGCCTTCGACTGCGACGTTCCAGCCGATCGCTTTTCCTCCGTTTCACAGCCGGTCAGCGGCCCGATGAAGATCGAGGGATCGGTCGCCGTCGTTCAGCCGAGAGCAGGCGCCAATCTTCCTGTCGCCGGCGCGACCTTGGCAAGCGCCGATGGCAAGGACAGCGTCGGGTTCCAACTGGTCATGGCGTCGCCACGCGCCAAGGATTTCGACGTCGTCCTGAATCTGAAGCGAAACGGACGCCTCGAGCGCGGCAGCGTGACGCGAGCCGACACTGGCGCGCCGCTGCCCTTCAGCCTCGTTCTCGGCCACGAGGGGAATGTTACGCTGACAATCGCTGGAAAGAGCTTCAGCACCGAGTTCATGACACTACCCGAGGGCAAGGCGATGGCCTTCTGCTCGACCGGCCAGTTTCGTTTTTCGGATCTCATATTCGGTTCTTGAGAACTGCGGGGCGGTTCGGGCCCGGGCACCGCCGTCGTGAAAAGCGATCGTTCCACCGTTCCGCCCTTCCCCTCCACCGTCCTGCGGACGGTCCCCCTCCCCGTGCCGGGGAGGATTTAGTAGAAGGCTCAAGATCCTCCCCGGCACGGGGAGGGGGACCATGCGGAGCATGGTGGAGGGGAAGGCGGCGCCTTACGCCCCTTCCTGCTTGAGCGGGCGCGCCAGCAATTCGCTCACCACCTCCGCCACGGTCGCCTTGCCGGCGAGCAGCGCGCAGACCGCGTCGACGATCGGCATGTCGACGCCCGCCTCGCGCGCGGCCTCGGCCAGGACGGGTGCGGTCGCCGCGCCCTCCGCGACGGTGCGGCGGTCAGACAGGAGCTCGCCGGCCGAGCGGCCTTCGCCAAGCCCCTTGCCGAGCGAGAAGTTGCGCGAGCTGGTCGAGGAGCAGGTCAGCACCAGGTCGCCAAGCCCCGACAGGCCCGCCAGCGTCTCCGCCCGCGCACCCCGCGCCAGGCCGAACCGGGTCATTTCGGCGAAACCCCGGCTGATCAACGCCGCGCGCGCATTCTGCCCCAGCCCGGCGCCCTCAACGACGCCGCAGGCGATCGCGAGGACGTTCTTCACCGCGCCGCCGATCTCCGCGCCGATCACGTCCTGCGAGAGATAGGGGCGGAAACCGGGGCGGCGTAGTCGTTCGGCCAGCGCGCGGCCGACGCCTTCATCCTCGCAGGCGAGCGTGATTGCGGTCGGCTTCCCGCCCGCCACCTCATGCGCGAAGGTCGGGCCGGACAGCACGGCGATCGGCGAGTCCGGCGCGACCGCTGCTGCGACCTCGGACATCAGCTGGCGCGATCCGGCCTCCATGCCCTTGGCACACAGGACCAGCGGCTTGCCGGCACAGGGCAGGTCGGCCAGCACCGAACGGACGAACTGCGCGGGGACGACGACGACAAGTGCGTCGCACCCGGCCAGGTCCGCAAGCGCGCCGGTCGCGCGGATCGAGGGGCTGAGCGACAGCCCTGGCAGGAACAGCGGATTGGCATGGTCAGCGTTGACGGCCGCCACCACCTCGGGCTCGCGTGCCCAGAGCAGGACATCGGACCCGTCGCTGGCGATCACCTGTGCCATGGCGGTGCCCCAGGCGCCGCCGCCGATTACGCCCAGCCGGTCCACTTTCGGCGCGTTCACGCTCATCGTCATGCCTTCACCCCGGCGCCGCGCGCCTTTTCCGCCGTTGGATCGAGCGGCCACCGCGCCCGTGCGGGCACCTCCATGTCGTCGAGCAGTCCGGCGGCAAAGCGCTCGGCCCCGGCCCAGGCGATCATCGCGCCATTGTCCGTGCACAGCCAGAGCGGCGGTGCGGCGAAGCGCAGACCCGAGCGCTCGGCCAGATCGGCCAGCGCCGCGCGGATCGTCTGGTTTGCCGCGACGCCCCCCGCGACGACCAGCGCGGTCGCGCCATCGGCCGCATCGAGCGCGATGCGGGTCCGGTCGACCAGGCAGTCGACCACCGCCTGCTGAAAGGACGCCGCGATGTCCTCGGGCTTGTGGATGCCAGCATCGCGGGCCCGCAGCACAGCGCTCTTCAGTCCGGCGAAGGAGAAATGCGGTTCGCCGCTGCCGACCAGCGGGCGCGGCAGCGGCACTGCGCGCGGATCGCCCGAAAGCGCCGCGCGCTCGACGGCAGGACCGCCGGGAAATCCTAGGCCGAGCAGCTTGGCGGTCTTGTCGAAGGCCTCTCCGGCGGCATCGTCGATCGTGGTCGCGAGGCGCCGGTAGCGGCCGACACCCTCGACGAAGAGCAGCTGGCAATGGCCTCCGGATACCAGCAGAAGCAGATAGGGATAGGCGAGTGACGGATCGGCCAGACGCGGCGAGAGGGCATGGCCCTCGAGATGGTTGACGGCGATCAGGGGCTTGCCCGCCGCATGGGCGAGCGCCTTGCCAGTCATCAGCCCGACCATGACGCCGCCGATCAGGCCAGGCCCTGCCGTCGCCGCGATCGCATCGACGTCCGCGAGGGTCAGGCCCGCATCGGCCAGCGCGCCTTCGACCAGCGGCACCGCCATCTCGACATGCGCACGCGCCGCCAGTTCGGGCACGACCCCGCCAAAGGGGCGGTGCGCGTCCTCCTGCCCGGCCAGGCGGTGCGACAGCACCGTGCCGTCGCTGGTCACCAGCGCCGCGGCCGTCTCGTCGCAGCTCGATTCGATACCGAGGATGATCGCCATGCGGGGCCTGTAGAGCGAATTGCCCGCAGAAGGAAATATCGCGGTGGTCGGGCCGGCCCGGTCAGTCGCCGTGGGCCGGACGCATCACGCAACGAAAGCCGATATGGCTGGTCGAGCTGTCGACCGCCTGCGCATGTCGCGCCGCCGGCCGATAGCGCTGGCAGTAGCTTGGCGCGCAGAGATGCGAGCCACCCTTGAGGACCTTGCGGCCTATGCGCACGCCCGGGGTTGCCGGGTCGTGGCTGTCACGCTCCCTGCCCCCACGCGGATTGGCAGGAATGCAGCAGGCGCCCTTGAACGGCTTGCGATGGCGCTGCGGGAGTGCCCACCAGTCCGCCGTCCATTCCCAGACATTGCCGATCAGATCATGCAATCCGTAAGCGTTCGCGGGATAATATCCGACGGGGGATGTGCGCTCCCAGCCGTCGAGCAGGTCGTTCGCATAAGGAAATGCTCCCTGCCAGTAATTGGCCAGCATCGCGCCGCCGGGGGCGAGTTCATCGCCCCAGGCATAGTCGCAGCCGTCGAGACCGCCTCGAGCCGCGAACTCCCATTCGGCCTCGGTCGGCAAGGCCTTACCCGCCCAGCGCGCATAGGCCTCCGCGTCGGCATAGGCGATGTGCACGACGGGATGGTCCCACAGCTCCGACAGATCGCTTTCGGGGCCCGATGGATGACGCCAGTCCGCACCGAAGCGGAAGGACCACCAGCGGCTGTAGTCGCCCAGGTCCACCGGCCCGTCGGTCCGCGTGAAGACGAGCGAGCCCGGCATGGCCATTTCCGGCGGCATGCCGGGATAGTCGCCGGGATCGGGTGCGATCTCGGCTAGCGTGACATGGCCCGTTGCCTCGACGAAAGCCGCGAAGTCGCGGTTCGTGACCGGCATGACATCTATCCAGAAGGGATCGACCCGAACCTGCCGGACCGGCCGCTCTTCCGGATAGAAGCGGTCCGATCCCATGCGGAAGGTGCCGCCGGGGACGAAGCGCATGCCCGCCGGATCGTCTGTCGCAAGGTGAACCGGACCGTCGGACAGGGGCAGCCCTTTCAGAACAGCTTGACCAAGACGCTGCGCAACGTGCCGGAGAAGCGACTGGCGGTCACGTCATAATCCTCGCTCACCGAGGTGATCCCGTCCTGCCCGACGTCGAGGCCTTCGGTGTGCGACATCCAGCCCTGCAC
>NZ_JAGMXV010000200.1 GCF_018006725.1 Rhizorhabdus sp. | reverse complement strand
CGACGACCCCGGTGCTCGCTGCCATGGCCTATCGCATGCAATCCGGCCTGCCGGACAAGACCGGTTATTTCCTGGCGACGCAGGCCGCCGCTTTGCTCGCGATCTTCCTCGTCAGCAGCGGCTATCCCGACCGCGGTATCGCTGGAACGATCGTTCCTTTCTACGCCGCAGCCGTGCTTCTGTTCGGCGTGACCAGCGCCCTGCTCCGGCCGGGCCGCCAGTTGCTGCTGGGCGAACGCCCGATCATCTTCACCTGCATCGGAATGGCTGCCGTAGAGATCGCCGGCGGGCTGACCCTTGCATTGATCCCTCCGCAGGGCTCCGAGCTGCTCGACCAGACCTATACGATCATCGTCTTCCTCGGCCTGCCCGCGATGACCGTCGCGGCGGGCCTTTTCTCGCTCTACCTGATGGGTGGCGATCTCGCCGAGCGGCTGCGCCTCGCCGCCGACACCGACTCGCTGACCGGCGCTCCCAACCGCAGGGCCATCGAAGCATCCGGAACCCGCTTGATGCAGGAGGCCAACGCCTTCGGCCGCCCCCTCACCGTCGCCATCTGCGACGTTGATCATTTCAAGGACATCAACGACCTGTACGGCCACAGCCATGGCGACGCCGTACTCTGCCAGATCACCGCGCTGTTCCGCGAGGCCCTGGTCGAGCCGGAGCAATATGGGCGTTTCGGCGGCGAGGAGTTCGTGCTCTTCTTCCCCGGCGCCGACATCGACCGCGCGCGCGAGAAGGTCGAGGATCTGCGGCTGCGCATATCCCGCCTGCGGATCGGCGACCTGCCATTGCGCCTCACCGCCAGCTTCGGCATCGCACCGATGAGCGCTTCCGACCTCATATTGAGCGACGTGATCAAGCGCGCCGATCGCGCGCTCTATGCGTCCAAGGAGGCCGGGCGCAACCGCACGACCGTCGACCGCCAGGCTGCTGCCGCCTTCTGATCAGCTGAACTTGGCGGCGTAGAGATCGGGCTTGAACCCGACGAGCAGTTCACCATCGGCATCGAGCACCGGCCGCTTGATCATCGACGGCTGCGCTTCCATCAGCGCGATCGCCTTGGCCTCGTCGATGTCCGCACGATCCGCATCCGGCAATTTGCGGAAAGTGGTGCCGGCGCGGTTGAGAAGCACCTCCCAACCCAGCTCGCCACACCAGCCCGCCAGTGTTTCGCGGTCGATCCCCGACGCCTTATAGTCATGAAAGCGATAGTCGATCCCGCGCGCCTCCAGCCAGGTCCGCGCCTTCTTGATCGTGTCGCAATTCTTGATGCCGTACATCGTGACCGTCATCGTCTTCCCCTCGCGCAGCCGGCCGCCCCCTGCCCGGCTGAACGCCGGTGGCAGGGGGCGCGGCGCCTCACTTAAAGAACATATTTGGACAGATCGGTGTCGCGCGCGACCGCGCTCAGCTGCGCATCGACATAGGCACGATCGATCGTGATCGTCGTTCCCTTGCGGTCCTCGGCGTCGAAACTGATCTCTTCGAGCAGCTTCTCCATCACCGTCGAAAGGCGCCGCGCACCAATATTCTCGATCTGCCCGTTCACTTCGGCCGCCACCTTCGCGATCGCGGCTATGCCGTCGTCAGTAAAGGCGATCTCGACGCCTTCGGTACCGATGAGGGCGCGATATTGTTCGGTCAGGCTTGCGCGCGTGTCGGACAGGATCCGTACGAAATCCTGTTCGGTCAGCGCCTTCAGCTCAACCCGGATCGGCAGGCGGCCCTGCAGTTCGGGCAGCAGGTCCGACGGCTTGGCGACATGGAAGGCCCCCGACGCGATGAACAGGATATGGTCGGTCTTGAGCGGACCATATTTGGTAGAAACTGTCGTGCCCTCGATCAGCGGCAGCAGATCGCGCTGCACGCCTTCACGGCTGACCGAACCGCCACGCACGTCCGACACCGCGATCTTGTCGATCTCGTCGAGGAAGACGATGCCATTCTGCTCGGCATCCTGCAGCGCCGACCGGCTGACCTCATCCTGATCGAGCCGCTTGTCGGCCTCTTCGTCGACCAGCTTGGACCAGGCCGCGCGGACCGTCATCTTGCGGCGCTTCGTGCGCCCCTGGCCCATCGCCTTGCCCATCATGTCGCTCAGATTGATCATGCCGACCTGACCGTTCATGCCCGGCAACTCGAACGGCATGCCGCCCGAATCCTCGACCTCGATCTCGATTTCCTTGTCGTCGAGCTGATGGTCCTCGAACCGCTGGCGGAAGGCCAGCCGCGTGGCCTCGCTCGCATCCTTGCCGACCAGCGCATCGAGCAGGCGGGCGAGCGCCGCCTCCTCGGCCTTGTCCTTGACCGCGCTGCGGCGGCGCTCCTTCTCCAGCCGCACGGCCTCCTCGACCAGATCGCGGGCGATCTGCTCGACGTCGCGGCCGACATAGCCGACCTCGGTGAACTTGGTCGCCTCGACCTTCACGAAGGGGGCATCGGCGAGCTTGGCCAGTCGGCGGCTGATCTCGGTCTTGCCGCAGCCCGTCGGGCCGATCATCAGAATGTTCTTGGGCGTAACCTCGTCGCGCAGATTGTCGGGCAGGCGCTGCCGGCGCCAGCGGTTACGCAGCGCCACCGCAACGGCGCGCTTGGCATCGGCCTGGCCGACGATATGGGCGTCGAGCGCGGCCACGATCGCCTTGGGAGTCAGTTGGTCGTTCATATATGGTGCTTTCGCTTGGGCTTGTCGGGAGCGGGAACCGCTCAGGCGGCGCTGTCGAGCGCCTCGACCGTCAGGCTGTCATTGGTGAAGACACAGAGTTCGGCCGCGATGGCCATCGCCTTGCGGCACAATGTCTCGGCATCGGGTTCGTAATCGACCAGCGCGCGCGCCGCCGACAAGGCGAAATTACCGCCCGATCCAATCGCCGCCACGCCGCCGACCGGTTCCAGCACGTCGCCATTGCCGGTCAGGATCAGCGTCACATCCTTGTCGGCGACGATCATCATCGCTTCGAGGTTGCGCAGATATTTGTCGGTCCGCCAGTCCTTGGCGAGTTCGACCGCCGCGCGCAACAACTGCCCGCTATACTGTTCCAGCTTGCGCTCGAGCCGGTCGAACAGGGTGAAGGCGTCGGCGGTCGCGCCGGCGAAGCCGCCGATGACCGATCCGTCGCCCAGCTTGCGGACCTTGCGGGCGTTCGGCTTCATCACCGTGTTGCCCATCGAAACCTGGCCGTCGCCGATCACGACGACCTTGCCATTCTTGCGCACCGACAAGATCGTGGTGCCATGCCATTTGGGAAGTTCGCTCATATCCGTCCTGATGCTTTGCGGAGGGCGATATGGGAACGACGTGGCGGTTGCGCAATCGCGCTCAGCTCTTGCCGACGAACATGAAGCAGGCGGCCCCCACCATGCAGGCAAAGGCACCGAGATGACGCCAGCCGAGATGCTCGCCCAGCACGAAGACCGCGAACAGCGCGAACACGACCAGCGTCACGATTTCCTGCGTGATCTTGAGCTGTCCGGCGGTCCAGCCGTGGAGATAGCCGATCCGGTTCGCTGGCACCGCAAAACAATATTCGACGAGCGCGATACCCCAGGAAGCCAGGATGACGATCCAGAGCCGCGCATCGGTGAACTTCAGATGCCCGTACCAGGCGATCGTCATGAAGATGTTGGAACAGACCAGAAGGATCAGGGGCGTGAGCGTCATGCGTCGCTCATAGGCCTCGCGCAATCAGGAGAAAATGGTCAAACCAGCTGGCGTCGGTCGAATGCCCTGTTGCGGCGCCTGAGCGTGGTCAAGACCAGCCCGATGCCGCCCAACAGCATCATCCGGGTCTCGGGTCCGGATGCGGCGAAGCCCGCATTGGCTTCGGCTACCCGCTCCAGGCCATAGGTGGCGATGGCGAAAAAGGCTTCGCGATCACCCATCGAGAGAGGACCGGCTGCAGCCGGCGTAACGGCTGCCAGCGCGGCGGCCAGCATGATCAGCGATCTGCGCAATTCGTGCATGTCGTCCCCTCGCCGGATCGGCTCAACGGGAACGGTTCTAACCGATCCACGAGCCGGCCGTAACGGTAGCCGGCTATGGTTTACGATTGTTTACCTAGCGCTGCGCGGCAGCGAGACCGATGCCCGCCAAGCCGGACCTGTTCCGGCGCATGATGCCGCCGATCAGAAGGAAGCCGGTCATGAGCATCATCCATGTCGCCGGCTCAGGCGCCACGATCGGGTTGCTTCCCCCGCTATTGCTGACGACGGAGCCGATGCCGACGCCGGAACTCGAGCCATTGATCGTAGGGTTGATCGACTGGAATCGCGTCACGAAGCTGTCGAGCGAAACCGATGCCATGACCTGGGAAAATGTCAGGGCGAAGCTGCCTGTTCCGGTCTGGTTCGCGTTCAAACCCAGGGGGCCGCCCGTGCAATTGCCGTTGCTGTCCGCCTCAAAGCAGACATCGATCGTCCCGACACCCGCAGGGTAGTTGTTGTTCAGATTTGCGCTGGCGAAATAACCCGTGGACGACGCGCTGCTCACATTCGGATCGACATCGAAGCCGAACGAGGTGAGGCGCGAAGACACCGACGAGTCATTGGTCATCGAATAGTTGAAGTTATAGGTCAGCCCGTTGTTGCTGAGCCCCATGAAGGTGAACGTGCTCAGGCCGCTGACAAGGTTGGTGCTGCCGCTGCCGACAAGACCGGTATAATCGGTCGTGAAGGAATAGCCCACATTGGAACTGTTGATCAGGACCGCCGCCGGCGCTGCCGATCCGAAGACCGCAGCTGCAGCAATGACCAGAGAGAGAAAGCCACCCTTACGCATAACGCCTACACCTTGCCTCGTCGGCGAGCCCCCCGGCTGCCCGACGACAACCTGATAGCACGTTTCGGCCCCAATATCTATTTCTGCAACACGTCAAACGGCGTGGCAAAAGACAGTGCCACCACCCCGATTATCGACAGAAATCCGCGCATCGCGAACATGGCGTTCACCAGAGCATAGGCCAGGACCTACAAATCCTGTCCGGGCAAGACGCCGCCCACATCCCCGAAAACGGCGTCTTTCGCCGCTCCAACCTAGCTGATTCGCCCCTGTTCGGAACAGGGCGCAAAGGCTATCGACGGCCTGCGGAGAGGGGATGGCCATGTCGTTGAAAATGCCAGAGCCAGACGGCCGGACGCTGCAGCAACGCGGTGCCATCGTCGCGGCCTTGCGCGCGATCGTTCCCGGAGAAGGCGTGATCGACGACCCGGCCGAACTCCGCCCTTATGAAAGCGACGGCCTCACCGCCTATCGCCAGCCACCACTGGCCGTCGTGCTACCCGAGACGGTCGACCAGTTGTGTCGGGTCCTGCGCTATTGCCATGACCGGAACGTCAAGGTCGTCCCGAGGGGCGCGGGCACCTCGCTGTCGGGCGGTGCGCTCCCGCTGGCCGACGCCGTGCTGATCGGCATGGCCCGCTTCAACCGCATCCTCGACGTAGACTATGTCGACCGGATCGCGGTCGTGCAGCCGGGGGTGACCAATCTCGCCATCACTCGGGCAGTCGAGGAGCGGGGCTTCTATTATGCACCCGATCCGTCCAGCCAGATCGCCTGCACGATCGGCGGCAACGTCGCCGAGAATTCGGGCGGGGTTCACTGCCTCAAATATGGCCTGACGACGAACAATGTCCTCGCGGTCGAACTGGTGACGATGGAGGGTGAAGTGCTCCGGCTCGGCGGCCGCCATCTCGACCCCGCAGGCCTCGACCTGCTCGGCGTGGTCGTGGGCTCCGAAGGCCTGCTCGGTATCGTCACCGAGGTCACCGTCCGGATCCTGCCGCGTCCGCAGACCGCGCAGGCCCTGCTGATCGGCTTCCCCTCGGTCGCCAGCGCCGGTCAATGCGTGGCCGACGTCATCGCCGCCGGCATCATCCCGGCGGGCATGGAGATGATGGACCGGCCCGCCATCCACGCCGCCGAGGCCTTCGTGAAGGTCGGCTACCCGCTCGATGCCGAGGCTCTGCTGATCGTCGAGCTCGATGGCCCGGAGGCCGAATGCGGGCATCTGGCGGAAGAGGTGGCGAAGATCGCCGCTGGCCATGGCGCCTCGTCGATCAGGGCCTCGCGCGACGAGGCCGAGCGGCTGGCCTTCTGGGCGGGACGCAAGGCTGCCTTCCCTGCGGTCGGCAGGCTCGCCCCCGATTATTATTGCATGGACGGCACCATTCCCCGCCGCCGCCTGCCGGAAGTGCTCGAGCGGATGGCGGCCCTGTCCGACCGCTATGGCCTCGGCGTCGCCAATGTCTTCCACGCGGGCGACGGCAATCTTCATCCGCTGATCCTCTATGACGCGAACGAGGCGGGGCAACTCGAACGCGCCGAGGCCTTCGGCAACGACATATTGCGGCTCTGCGTCGAGATGGGCGGCGTCCTGACCGGCGAACATGGCGTCGGCGTCGAAAAGCGCGACCTGATGCCCGAGATGTTCAGCGCGGTCGACCTCGCCCACCAGCAGCGGGTCAAATGCGCTTTCGATCCTGCCCTGCTGCTCAATCCGGGGAAGATGTTTCCCACGCTCCACCGCTGCGCGGAACTCGGCCGGATGCACGTCCATCGCGGCGCCCTGCCCCATCCCGACCTGCCACGCTTCTGATGCCACTCACCCAAAATCCAACCGATGAAGACCAGTTGGCAGCGCTCTTCGCCGACGCCGCCGCGCACCATCGCACGCTCGAACTGCGCGCCGGAGGTACCCGCCGCGACATGGGTGCGCCGCGCGCAGCGGACATCGTCGATCTTACCGCGTTCACCGGCATCGTCGACTATGACCCGCCAGAACTCGTCCTGACCGTCAGGCCAGCGACGCCACTCGCCGAGATCGAAAAGCTGCTCACCGAGCAAGGACAGATGCTCGCTTTCGAGCCGTTCGATCCGTCACCGCTGTTCGGCGAGCCGGCCGGCGGGGGCACGATCGGCGGCGCGGTGCTTTCGGGAACGGCCGGCAGCGGCCGCCTCACCGCCGGCGCACCGCGCGATCATCTGCTCGGCCTGACCGCCATTTCCGGTCGTGGGGAGCGCTTCGTGGCGGGCGGCAAGGTGGTCAAGAATGTCACCGGCTATGACCTGCCCAAGCTGATCGCCGGCAGCTGGGGCCGGCTTGCTGCCGTCACCGAGATGACGCTGAAGGTCCTGCCGCGCCCGCGCATGGTCCGCACCCTCGCGATCGAGGGGCTTTCGCCGGCCGCCGCCCATCGGGCGATGGCCTGCGCGCTGGACGGCCCCTGCGACATATCTGCGGCGGCGCATCTGCCTGCCGATGGCGACCGGCCTTCGCTGACCCTGCTTCGCGTTCAGGGCTTCGCACCATCGGTCGAAGCCCGCTGTCTCGCCTTGCCCGATCTGTTGCGCGACCATGGGCGGCCGCGCACCTTGTCCGACGAGGAGCAGGCACATTGGTGGAACGCCGTCCGCATCGCCACTCCGCTCCGCAATGCCCCGACCCTGTGGCGAGTCAGCCTCCCCGCCCACCAGTCCTCCCCCCTCATCGCGCGGCTCGACGACGGCCGGGGCCGCTGGTTGATGGACTGGGCCGGCGGGTTGCTCTGGCTGGCCAGCGACGCCGCGCCCGACCATATCCGGGCGGTAACAGCGGAACTTGGCGGCCACGCGATGCTCGTCCGTGCCCCGGCCGAGCTGCGGGCGCGCATACCCTTCGAACACCCCCGCCCGTCCGGCGTCATGGCGCTCGAACGCCGCGTGCGCCGCGCCTTCGACCCTGCCGGCATCTTCGAGAGCGGGCGTTTCCTGGACCAAGACGATGCGGACTGATTTTACCCCCGAACAACTGGCCGACCCCGCGACGGCGGTTGCCGAGGCGGTCATCCGCAAATGCGTGCATTGCGGCTTCTGCACCGCGACCTGCCCCACCTATGTGCTGCTCGGCGACGAACTCGATAGCCCGCGCGGCCGCATCTACCTGATCCAGAACATGCTGGAGACGGAGGCCGAACCGACACCGCAGGTCGTCAAGCATATCGACCGCTGCCTGTCCTGCCTGTCCTGCATGACGACCTGCCCCTCGGGCGTGAACTACATGCACCTGGTAGACCATGCGCGCGCCTATATCGAACGGCGTTATCGTCGGCCGCTCGCGGAGCGCGCAATCCGGGCGATGCTCGCGGCGGTGCTGCCCTATCCGCGACGCTTCCGCTTCGCTCTCGGCCTTGCGCGCCTCGCGAGGCCGCTCGCACCGATCTTCAGGCGCACGTCACAGACCCGACCGCTGGCGGCGATGCTCGAACTGGCGCCGCGAACCCTGCCGGTCCGAACGCGCCAGGACGCCCCCCCGGTTGTAAGGCCGGTCGGCCGCGTCGCCTTGCTGCAGGGCTGCGCCGAAC
>NZ_JAGMXV010000019.1 GCF_018006725.1 Rhizorhabdus sp. | reverse complement strand
GCGCGTGGTCAGCCCCAGCCGCTCCAGCCGCACGCGCAGATCCGCCAGCAAAGCCTCCTCGCCCCCGAACAGATGCGCGCAGCCGCTGATGTCGAGCAGGATGCCGTCGGGCGGGTCGATCGCGACAATCGGCGTATAGCGGTCGCAGCCATCGGCGATCGCCTCGATCAGGCGCGCATCCTCGGCCGGATCGGCGTCGACCACACCCAGATCGGGATGGCGCGCGCGCGCATCGGCGAGCGACAAGCCGGGCACCAGCCCGAGGTCGAGCGCGGCGCGGCTCGACGCGGCGAGCCGGATCGCGCCCTTCTGCTTTTCGACGAGGACGAAGGGCGCGTCAGGCGGAAAGCCGGGCTGCGCCTGTCCGGTCCGGATCGCCCGCGCGACCCGCTCGCTCGCCAGCAGCGGGAAGACCAGCGCCAGATAGCGGCGCTTCGCGGAAATGGTGTTCGTCACGATTCCACTCCAGCAACATGCGCATGCCTTCCAGCCCTCCGCGATGGCGCAACAATTCGATTTCGATGGCGGGATGACCGGGCGCCCCCGCCTCCAGCGGCGCCGAGGCCGAGGAGCGGACCCTCCAGCGGCTATAGGCCGCGCTCGGCACCGGCTCCCCTTCCGCCCGCAGCAGCAGCACGGTGACCCCCGACTTCTCCGCCGCGACCGCCAGCCGCCTTGTAGCGGTGAGGTCGAACCCCCGCGCCGCCTTCCACGGCTCGATCAGCAGGACCGACAGCGGCGCACAACGGACCGCATCGCCCGCCGCCCGCAGCAGGGCCGTCTCGTCGGGCGCGACGATCTCGATCAGGCGCGCCGGATCTAAGCCGAGCTCCGCCAGCCCCGGACCATAGAGACATCCCCCCGCCCGCACCGAACCGTCCTGCCGCAGCCACAACAGCGGCCCCGGGCCCGCCCGCATCGCGAGCATCAGCCCCGCCCCGGCCAGCGCCGCGCGGTCGTCCGGCTCCGCCGCGAACAGTTCGTGCACCCGCCCTTTCGGCAGCCCCCCGCCCAGCTGCGCGTCGAGTGCCGCGCTGCCCAGAGGGAAGAGCACGCTTTCGACAGGCTTCGGGCCCTCGATCGCGGCAATGCGCGCCCGAAGGTCGGCCAGGAAGGGGGACGACTCGTTCATGACATTTGTTCTTGTTATGTTCTTATCTTCCTTCTCCCGGCTGCGAGTCAAGCCGGGTCGGAGGATCAGGCGGTGGGTATAACCGCAAAGGCGAACAGCAGCGCATCCACCAGCGCGAGGAGCCCGAGAATGCTGCGCGCGGCGATCAGTTCGAGGGTCGGCATCGGGCTCTGCTCCATAAGGATGCCCCTCGTGCCACGCATGTCTTGCGCGCTGTCGTCAGGCCCGAAATCTTTTGAAACCGCCTGTAACGAAGCGCCGCTTCAATCCCCGAACGCCGCCAGGATCGGACAGGGGCCCGTCTCCCCGGCGGCGCATTCGCCCGCCAGCCGGCGCAGGCCCGACCGCGCTTTTTCCAGCCGTGCGATCTCGACATCGATCGCGGCGGCGCGTTCCTGTGCCATCGCCCGCGCCCGGTCGCGGTCGCCCTCGGCGTCGAGGGTCAGCAGTTCGGCGATCTGCGACAGGGTGAAGCCGGCAGCCTGTGCCGAGCGGATGAAACGCAGCCGGCGGACGTCCTCTGGCCCATAGCGCCTTATGCCGCCTTCGATGCCACCGCCAGCAGGGCGCGGCGGCTCGGGCAGCAGGCCGCGCCGTTGATAATAGCGGATCGTCTCCACCCCCACGCCACCGGCACGCGCGAGGCCCGAAATGGTCAGCATCGATAACCCCTTGCAACCGTAGCATGGTACGGACCCCAGATGGGTGGCAGGCGTTGCAGAGACAAGAGGAAGCCCATGACGAAGACCGCCACCATCCACCGCATGGTCATGCCGGGCCATGTCTGCCCTTATGGGCTGAAGGCGCTCCACCTGCTGAAAAGCCGGGGCTTTACGGTCGAGGACCATTGGCTGCGCAGCCGCGAGGAGACCGACGCCTTCAAGGCTGCACACGGCGTGAAGACGACGCCGCAGATCTTTATCGACGGCCAGAGGATCGGCGGACATGACGATCTGCGCCGTCATCTCGGCCTGCGCGTGGCCGATCCCGGCGCCACCAGCTACCGCCCTGTCGCGGCGCTGTTCGCGATGACGGCTGCGATGGCGATGGCGCTGAGCGTGGCGGTTTACGGGACGGTCTTCCATGGCGCGGTAATCGGCTGGTTCATCGCGCTCAGCATGTGCGTCCTCGCCCTGCTCAAGCTGCAGGACATCGGCCGCTTCTCGACGATGTTCCTCAATTACGACCTGCTGGCGCGGCGCTGGGTGCCTTATGCCAGCCTCTACCCCTTCGCCGAGGGTCTGGCCGGCGTTCTGATGCTCTCGGGCCGGCTGACCTGGCTGTCGGCGCCACTCGCGCTGTTCATCGGGTCGATCGGGGCGGTCTCGGTCTTCAAGGCGGTCTATATCGAGAAACGCTCGCTCAAATGCGCCTGCGTCGGCGGATCGAGCAGCGTGCCGCTGGGCTTCGTCTCGCTCGTCGAAAATCTGATGATGGTCGCGATGGCCATCTGGATGCTCGCTGCGGCCCATTGAAAAAGGGGGACGGTCGCCCGTCCCCCTTGTCTCAGCCTCAGGCCGCGACCTCGTCGCGCAGCGACTGCATGTCGATCACGAAGCGATACTTGACGTCGCTCCGCACCATGCGGTCATAGGCCTGGTCGATCGCCTGCATCGGGATCGTCTCGATATCGGCGGTGATGCCGTGGTCGCGGCAGAAGTCGAGCATCTCCTGCGTCTCGGCGATGCCGCCGATCAGCGAGCCGGCGAGCGACCGGCGGCGGAAGATCAGGCCGCCGACCGATGGCGAAGGATGCGCCTCCTCGGGGACGCCGACGAGCACCATCGTCCCGTCGCGCTTGAGCGCGTTGAGGAAGGGATCGAGGCTGTGCGAGGCCGCGACCGTGTTGAGGATGAAGTCGAACCGGCCCGCCTGCGCCGCCATCGCCTCCGCATCGCGCGAAACGACGACGTCCTTCGCGCCCAGCGCGAGCGCCGCGTCGCGCTTGTCGGGCGAGGTGGTGAAGACGGTCACCTCGGCCCCCATCGCCGCCGCGATCTTGACGCCCATATGGCCGAGGCCGCCGAGCCCGACCACGCCGACCTTCTGACCCGGCGCCAACTTCCAGTGGCGCAGCGGCGAGTAAGTCGTGATGCCGGCGCACAGCAGCGGAGCGACGGCGGCGAGGTCCTTCTCGTCATGGTCGACGCGCAGGACGAAGCCCTGGTCGACGACGATATGCGCCGAATAGCCGCCGAAAGTATGACCGCCGAGATGCTTGTCCTGACCGTTATAGGTGCCGACGAAGCCGCCTCCGGTGCAGTACTGCTCTTCGCCATCGTCGCAGGACGGGCAATGGCCGCAGCTGTCGACCATGCAGCCGACGCCGACCGTCTGGCCGACCGCGAAACGGCTGACCTCAGACCCGATGGCGGTCACGCGGCCGACGATCTCATGACCGGGCACGCAGGGATAGAGCGTGCCGCCCCATTCGCCGCGTGCGGTGTGCAGGTCCGAATGGCAGACGCCGCAGAAGAGGATGTCGATCGCGACATCGGTCGGACCGGGCTCGCGCCGGTCGAAAGTGAAGGGCGCCAGGGGCGTATCGGCGGAGTGCGCCGCATAACCATGGGTCTGCATGTCGTCTTCCTGAATCGAGAAAAGGGGGCCGTCGGGCGAATGCCCGTCGGTCCTGCGATATAGTGCGGCGCGATCTATTCGATTAGGAGGCAAAGTCCGCATAGAGCCATATCGAGGATTCATGAATGCAGCGCGAGGACCTGAGCGACCTCTTCGCCTTCCAGCATGTCGCGCGCGAACGCAGTTTTACGCGCGCGGCGGCGGTGCTCGGTACGTCGCAATCGGCGTTGAGCCACCTCATCCGCCGCCTGGAAAGCCGCCTCGGCGTGCGGCTGCTGACCCGCAGCACGCGCAGCGTGTCGCTGACCGAGGCGGGCGAGAAGCTGCTGGGGGTGATCGACCCGGCGATGGCCGACATCGACGCGGGCCTCAACGCGCTCAGCGAATGGCGTGACAAGCCGGCGGGCACGGTGCGGATCACCGCCAGCGAACTGCCTGCCGAGACGATCCTGTGGCCGGCGCTGTCGCCCCTGCTCAAGGCCTATCCCGACATCCATGTCGAGATCGACGTCAACGACACGCTCAAGGACATCGTCGCCCATCGTTATGATGCCGGGGTCCGCTTCGGCGATCAGGTCGCGCAGGACATGGTCTCGGTCCGGATCGGGCCGGACTCGCGCTTCGTGGTGATCGGCGCGCCCGATTATTTCGCCGCGCAGGGCGTTCCCGAGACGCCGCAGGACCTCAGCCGGCACCAGTGCATCAACCTGCGCCTGCCCACGCTCGGCAATCTCTATGCCTGGGAAATGGAACGCGACGGGCGGTCGATCAACATGCGGGTCGAGGGCCGGCTGGTGTTCAACAAGCTGTCGCTGGCGATCGACGCCGCGCTCGATGGCTTCGGCCTCGCCTTCGTGCCGCTCGATCTGGTCGAGGTGCATATCGCCGAGGGGCGGCTGGCAACCGCACTCGACGCCTGGAACCCGCCGTTCACCGGCTATCATCTCTATTATCCGAGCCGCCGCCAGCAATCGCCGGCCTTCGCGCTGGTGGTGCAGGCGCTGCGCTATCCCCGCTCGGGCCGGGTACCCGACTGGCCGCTCTAGGCGCCGAGCTTGGGGCGACGGATCATCGGCCAGAGGGTGTTGATCGCGAGGCCCCCGATCACGAGCGCGGCGGCACCGATCTTCCAGCCGGGCAGCGCCTCCCCCAGCACCAGCGCCGAGGTGCCCATACCGAAGATCGGCACGAGCAGCGCGGTCGGCGAGATGCTGGCGGCCGGGTGGCGCGACAGCAGCCAGCCCCAGGCGGCATAGCCGAACAGCGTGTTGCCGACCGACTGCCACAGCACCGCCGCCCAGGCGCCGCTGCCGGCCTGGGCGACCGCCTGCGTCATGGCGGGCCAGCCTTCCATCAGCAGCGATGCAGCGAACAGCGGCGGGATCGAGAAGAGGCTCGCCCACACGACGAAGCCCAGCATGTCGCTGGTCCCGCTCGCCTTGGCGATATGGTTGCCGCAGCCCCAGCTGAGCGAGGCGATCAGGGTCAGGAGCAGGCCGAGCGGGGTTGCGCTGGCGTCGCCGTGGAGGATGATCAGCGCGATGCCGCTGGTCGCGATCAACAGTGCGAAACCCTGATAGGCGCGCATCCGCTCGCGATTGACCAGCATCGCCAGACCGATGGTGAAGAACACCTGGCTCTGCACGACCAGCGAGGCAAGGCCAGGCGAGATATGTCCCTGCATGGCGATGTAGAGCATACCGAACTGGCCGAAGCCGATCAGCACGCCATAAGCGGCGAGCGAGCGCCAGCGCACCGCCGGGCGGCGGATGAACAAGGCGGCCGGCAGGAAGGCGAAGGTGAAACGCAGCGTCGCGAACAGCAAGGGCGGCAGCTCGTCGAGCGCCAGCCGGATCACGACGAAGTTGGTGCCCCAGACGGCGACGATCGCCAGCGCGAGCAGTAGATGCGAAGCGGGAAGATGATGGCTGGTGCGATCCATGGGACCGCTGTCTAGGGCGTCCGGCCGCGCCGGAACATCCCCACAATCCGACTATATTGTCACGGCAGCCGTGCCGTCCGACCCGTACGGGCGGACGGCACGCCGATCGTCACTCGGGCAGGAAGTCGGGGACCGACAGATAGCGCTCGCCCGTGTCATAGTTGAAGCCGAGCACGCGCTTGCCCGGAAACTCCTTCAGCTTCTGCGCGATCGCAGCGAGGGTCGCGCCCGAGCTGATGCCGACGAGCATACCTTCCTCGCGTGCCGAGCGGCGGGCATAGTCCTTCGCATCGGCCGGATCGACCTGAACCACGCCATCGAGCAGTTGAGTGTGGAGATTGGCGGGAACGAAGCCGGCGCCGATGCCCTGGATCGGGTGCGGGCCGGGCTGACCGCCCGAGATGACCGGCGACAGGGTCGGCTCTACCGCGAAGACCTTGAGGTCGGGCCAGCGCGCCTTGAGCACCTGGGCTGCGCCGGTGATGTGGCCGCCCGTGCCGACGCCGGTGATCATGATGTCGATCGGTTCGTCCCGGAAATCGGCGTAGATTTCCTCGGCGGTGGTGCGGACGTGCACTTCGATATTGGCGGGATTCTCGAACTGCTGGGGGATCCAGGCGCCGGGCGTCTGCGACTGGAGTTCCAATGCGCGCTCGATCGCACCCTTCATTCCCTTTTCGCGCGGGGTCAGGTCGAAGCTCGCTCCATAAGCGAGCATCAGCCGGCGGCGCTCGACCGACATGCTTTCCGGCATGACGAGGACCAGCTTGTAGCCCTTGACCGCCGCGACGAGCGCGAGGCCGATTCCGGTGTTGCCGCTGGTCGGCTCGATGATCGTGCCGCCGGGCTTCAGGTTGCCGCTGCGCTCGGCATCCTCGATCATCGCCAGCGCGATGCGGTCCTTGATCGAGCCGCCGGGGTTGCTCCGCTCGGACTTGATCCACACCTCGGCGTCGCCGAACAGCCGGTTGACGCGAACGTGCGGGGTTCCGCCGATCGTTTCCAAGATCGATGCAAATCTGGTCATGCTGCCTTCTCCTGGCCTGGAACATCATCTAACGACGCGGGCGCATCGAGGGTCCTTGCCCGCAATATCTCGGGAAAGAGGCGCGCCCACAAGGCCGCCACCATGATCGTGCCGATCCCGCCCGCGACGACGGCGGCAACCGGCCCCACCAGCGCGGCAAGGAAACCCGACTCCGCCTCGCCCAGCTCGTTGGAACCGGAAATGAACAGGGTCGACACCGCCCCCACCCGCCCGCGCATCGCATCGGGCGTGTAGAGCTGAATCAGCGACTGACGCACATAGACCGACACCATGTCGGCAGCACCCAGCAGCGCGAGACAGGCCAGCGCGAAGACCATCGGATCGGATGCCCGGTACGACAGACCGAAGGCGATCGTGCCGACACCGAAAATGGCGACAGCGATCAGCAGCTTGAGGCCGACATTGCTGCGCAGCGGAAAACGCCCCAGCCAGAACGCCGTCAGCGCCGCCCCCACAGCCGGCGCCGCGCGCAGATGGCCCAGCCCCGAGGAGCCGATGTGCAATATGTCGCGCGCGTAGATGGGCAGCATTGCGGTCGCGCCACCAAGGAGCACCGCGAACAGGTCGAGCGAGATCGCCCCCAGCACGAGCCGATTGCGCCGCAGATAGGAGAAGCCTTCGAGCATCTGCTCCCAGGGCTTGCTGCCCCGCGCGAGCACCGTGCGCGGCACGGGGCCGATCAGAAACAGCATGAGCGTCGCGAAGGAGAGCAGGCCTGCCGCCACCGCATAAGCGAGCGGCGGATCGATCGCGTAAAGATAGCCGCCGACGGGCGGACCGGCGATCGCGCCGACCTGCCACGCGAAGGAGCTCATCGCGATCGCCTGCGGCAGCAGCGGCCGCGGCACAAGATTGGGCGACAGCGCCTGCAGCGCGGGCGCGGCGAAAGCGCGCGCGACACCAAGCAGCGCGGCGATCGTGAACAGCGCGGGCAGGCTGATCCGGTCGGTCCAGGTCAGATAGCCGAGTGCCAGTGCGCAGCAGAGTTCGAGCGCGGTCGTCGCGCGCGCGATCCAGCGGCGGTCGAACCGGTCTGCGACAAGACCGGTGACGAGCGTCAGCACCATCAGCGGGAGGAACTGCGCGACGCCGATCAGGCCGAGCTGGAGCGCCGCCTCACGCGGGGCCATCGTCCGGCGGGCGACGTCATAAACCTGCCAGCCGATGATCACGACCATGCCGTTGAGCGCGATCGTCGACGTGAAGCGGGCCAGCCAATAATGGCGATAGGCCGGGATGGAGAAAGGGGACTCGCGCGTGGCCATGGCTCTCTCTAGGCGCTGGGACGGATCGACCGCAACCGGCTCGGGCGGCCAATCATGCAATTTCTACTGATATGCTAGATATTATTTCTCGGCCGGCGAAACGAAGCTGTCGAGTACGCGCTTCCGGCCCGAATGCTCGAAGTCGATCTCCAGCTTGTTGCCCTCGATCTCGACCACCGCACCATAGCCGAATTTCGTGTGGAACACGCGCTGGCCGAGTGCGATGTCCTTGCGCGCCGGCTGGGCGAAGCTGACCGCCGACGCCCGGGCCTCGACCACCCGCGCGCCGCTCTGCGGAGCACCAAGCCCGCCGGCGGCGGTAGCCCGCTGCCATCCCGGCCCCCTGCCCTGGCTGCGCCCGACATGGGCAAAGGGATCGGCATGTTCGGACCATTGCGCCCGCCACAGCGATTCCCCGCCCGACATGGTCGTTTCGGAGTCGAGATGCGCCGCCGGCAGCTCGGCGATAAAGCGCGAGGGGATGGACGAGGTCCATTGCCCATAGATCCGCCGGTTAGCGGCGTGGAGGATCGTGCAGCGCCGCCGCGCGCGCGTGATCGCGACATAGCCGAGCCGCCGCTCCTCCTCGAGGCTGGCGAGCCCGCCCTCGTCGAGCGAGCGCTGCGACGGGAACACCCCCTCCTCCCAACCGGGCAGAAAGACGGTGTCGAACTCCAGCCCCTTGGCGGCGTGGATCGTCATGATCGTCACCTTCGCGCTGTCGGCGTCGGCGTCATTGTCCATCACCAGGCTGACATGCTCGAGGAAGTCGCCGAGCGTGGCATAATCCTCCATCGCCCGCGTGAGCTCGCTCAGATTTTCGAGCCGCCCCTCGGCCTCGGTCGATTTCTCGTTCTGCAGCATCGCGACATAGCCCGATTCTTCCAGCACCTGCCGGGTCAGTTCGGCGTGGGGCAGCTGCGACAGCAGGTCGCGCCAGCGGGCAATGTCGCCGACCAGATTGCCGAGCGCGCGCCGCGCCTGCGGGGTAAGCTCGTCGGTGCCGAGGATGCGCGCGGCGGCGAGCGTCATCGGAATGCCCTCGATCCGCGCAAGTTGGTGAACCTTGGCGACCGCCTTGTCGCCGAGCCCGCGCTTCGGCGTGTTGATGATCCGCTCGAACGCCAGATCGTCCGCCGGCTGGCTGATCACCCGCAGATAGGCCAGCGCGTCGCGGATCTCGGCGCGTTCGTAGAAGCGAAAGCCGCCGACGATGCGATAGGGTAAGCCGATCGCGATGAAGCGGTCCTCGAACTCGCGGGTCTGGAACTGGGCACGGACGAGGATGGCGACCTGGTCGAGCCCGCGCCCCGAACGCTCATGCGCCTCGATCTCGTCGCCGACGCGCCGCGCTTCTTCGGGGCCGTCCCAGATGCCGATCACGCGGACCTTCTCGCCATCGGCCTCCTCCGTCCACAGCGTCTTGCCGAGCCGACCGCCATTGTTCGCGATCAGCCCGCTCGCCGCCGCGAGGATATGAGGGGTCGAACGGTAATTCTGTTCGAGGCGGATCACCGCCGCGCCGGGAAAGTCCCGCTCGAAACGCAGGATGTTGGCAACCTCGGCACCGCGCCAGGAATAGATCGACTGATCGTCGTCGCCGACGCAGCAGATATTCTTGCGCTCCTGCGCGAGCAGTCGGAGCCAGAGATATTGGGAGCTGTTGGTGTCCTGATATTCGTCCACCATCACATAGCGGAACCGGTCCTGGTAAAAGGCCAGCACGTCGCGATGCGTCTTCAATATGGTCAGCATGTGCAGCAGCAGATCGCCGAAGTCGCAGGCGTTCACCGCGCGCAGTCGCTCCTGATATTGCTCGTACAACTCCCCGCCGCGCCCGTTGGCGAACTGCTCGGCCTCCCCGGCGTCGATATCGGCCGGCGTCAGTCCCCGATTCTTCCAGCGGTCGATCAGCCCGGCCAGTTGCCGCGCGGGCCAGCGCTTTTCATCGAGGTCGGCCGCCGCGAGCAGCTGCTTGAGCAGGCGCAGCTGGTCGTCGGTGTCGAGGATGGTGAAGCTGGACGTCAGTCCGACCAGTTCGGCATGGCGACGCAGCATTCGCGCGGCGACCGCGTGAAAGGTGCCGAGCCAGGGCATGCCCTCGACCGCCTCGCCCAACATCCGCCCCACCCGCTCGCGCATCTCGCGCGCGGCCTTGTTGGTGAAGGTGACGGCCAATATCTCCGATGGAAAGGCTCGGCGGGTGGCGACGAGATGGGCGAGCCGTGCGGTCAGCGCGGCCGTCTTGCCGGTCCCTGCCCCGGCCAGGACCAGAACGGGCCCCTCGGTGGTGAGAACGGCCTGGCGCTGCGGCTCGTTGAGACCGCGCAGATAAGGCGGCTCCAAAGCGGGGGAATCCTGGGTCACCCGCGAACAGTTAGGGAACGAAAAGCGGAGGGGCAAGGCCCCTCCGCTCCCGTTCGCACCGCTGCCCCGGGTTTCCCCGGCCGGCAGATACGCACCGGCCGGGGCAGCGGAAGCTCAGAAAGAAGAAAGGCTCAGGACGCCTTCATGTTGTTGCTGACGTTGGTGAAGGTCGTGGTCAGTTGGTTACCCAGAGCCGACATCGCCGTAATCGCCGCAACCGCGATCAGCGCCGCGATCAGGCCATATTCGATCGCGGTGGCACCACGACTGTCCCGCGCAAGCTTGAAGATTCTCCGCATTCTCGATCCCTTTCGACCCGATGGTCCTCAGGATTAGCGCGAAGCCCTTAAACGCCTGTAACGGCCTAGGGTTAAGCGCCCGAAAACCAAGAGAAAACGGAAAGGAAAGAGTGGCGTTAGCAGATGCCGATAGCGTCCGCGGGCTGCGAATTCGATTGCGGATATCACGAGCCCGGAGCGCTAGGCGGCGATGCCCGGACCGGGTGCCGTGGTTCGGGAGCGCACGGCGCAGATATGTGGTTTGGTAAATCTGGTGGGTCCGCCGGGATTCGAACCCGGGACCTCTCGATTAAAAGTCGCTTGCTCTACCGACTGAGCTACGGACCCACCGATGGCGCCTCCCTATGAGCCAAGGGCCTCCGGGTCAACCCGGACGTCAGTTCAATACTTGGCGCTTCAGGCGATGTCGGGCCTGGCGGACGGTGCGGGCCGACCGGCCGACCCGCCACCCGGGCACGATCTGTGCGAGCGGGCTCAGGACGAAGTCGCGGCGCTCGATTTCGCGGTGGGGAATGTACAACGCCCGCCTCTGCTTGCAGCTCCAGCAGCCCCCCGACCAGAGCAATATGTCGAGATCGATCACGCGGCTTCCCCAGCGGCGTCCTCTACGCCGGCCGAAGCGGACCTCCAGATCCTTCAGCACGTCGAGCAAGGCGGGCGGATCGAGCCGCGAGCGAACGAGGATCGCGGCATTGGCGAAGCGGCGCGCGGAAGGGCCGAGCGGCGGTGTGGCCATGATCGCCGAGCGCGCCTCTATCGACAGGCCGGCGGCGGCCAGCGCCGCGATCGCCCCATGCAGCACGTCCGAGGGCGCTCCGAACCGCCCATGCCGCCGGTTCGAACCCAGTCCGATCGCATAGAGATGAACCGCCATGGCCGAGGCTATAGGCGCGTCGCCGAAACCATTCCATCGGCGCTGCGAGCCGAGCGACCGGGTCGCAGCGACTGCCACACACCACCGATCGTAGCCAGCAACGCGAATGACCCTCCCCACCCCCTACATCTTGTGGGGACATGGTTACACCAGCTGCCGAACATTCTGTCGCGGCCAAGCTCGGCTCGACGAAATTTGCCATGGAATCAGGGCGAAACGACACGAAAAGGGCTTGATCCGGGGACTCAGAGGTGATTCTGTCTTTGGATGAATCGCGCCCCCCTCATCCAGGCTGCACGCAGCGCCGCACTGCCGGCGGTGGCGATTCTCATCATCGGTTATTTTGCCGGTTCGGCGCTGGTCGGCCCCAATGGACTGCTCGCGCTCGGCGGCTACCGGTCGGAGCTTGCGCGCAAGTCGCAAGAGCTACACCGGATGGAAGCGGTCCGCGCGAAGCTGAGCCACCATGCCCGGCTGCTCGATCCATCGCGCGTCGATCCCGATTTTGGCGAAGAACTGGTGCGCAAGTCCACCGGCCAGGTCCGCCCCGACGAGATCATCATTCCGCGCAACTGACTCTGCCCGACGGTAACCCGGGCCGACAGTAGCTCTAGCCGACAGGCGGAGCCATTGAATACGGCCGGGTAATTTGATTGCGGGTGCCAGCACTATTTTAACGGGCCTGCCGTTCGATTGCGTTGAAATCGCGGCGCGCGCGGGCCTATATGCGCGAAGTCACCCCTCCCCGGGACACCAAGGAGCCATAAGCTTGGCGAAACCAGCACAGCCCCGCGCCGCCGCGAAGAAGACGACGGCGCGCGCCCCCGCATCCTCCACCGCCAAGGCGTCTGCGGCCGTGCCGCCGGTGCCCAATCGCGAGCGGCCAGCCGAGCCGCAGCGTTATGAGGCGACCAAGGAGGAAATGCTCGAATTCTACCGGCAGATGCTGCTCATCCGCCGTTTCGAGGAAAAGGCCGGCCAGTTGTACGGCCTCGGCCTCATCGGCGGCTTCTGCCACCTCTATATCGGTCAGGAAGCGGTCGCCGTCGGGCTCCAGTCGGCACTCGAAGTCGGCAAGGACTCGGTGATCACCGGCTATCGCGACCATGGCCACATGCTCGCTTATGGCATCGACCCGAAGGTGATCATGGCCGAACTCACCGGTCGTGCCGCCGGCATCAGCCGCGGCAAGGGCGGCTCGATGCACATGTTCTCGGTCGAGCACCGCTTCTATGGCGGCCACGGCATTGTCGGCGCACAGGTCAGCCTCGGCGCGGGTCTCGCCTTCAAGCATAAATATTCGGGCGATGGCGGCGTCGCCATGGCCTATTTCGGCGACGGCGCTGCGAACCAGGGCCAGGTCTACGAAAGCTTCAACATGGCCGAACTGTGGAAGCTCCCGATCATCTTCGTGATCGAGAACAACCAGTACGCCATGGGCACCAGCGTCAACCGCGCCTCGTCGGAAGACCAGCTCTATCGCCGCGGCGAGAGCTTCCGCATTCCCGGCATCCAGGTAGACGGCATGGATGTGCTCGCCGTGCGCGGCGCGGCCGAGGAAGCGGTGAAGTGGGTCCGCGACGGCAAGGGCCCGATCCTGCTCGAGCTCAAGACCTATCGCTATCGCGGCCACTCGATGTCCGACCCGGCCAAATATCGCTCACGGGAGGAAGTCCAGTCGGTGCGCGACAAGTCCGACCCGATCGACCATCTCAAGAAGGAGCTGGAAGCGCTCGGCGTCACCGAGGACGATCTGCGCAAGCTGGAGAAAGATATCCGGGCGATCGTGACCGAGGCGGCGGATTTCGCCGAACAGTCGCCCGAACCTGAGCTCGACGAGCTCCATACCGACGTGCTGGTGGGACAATATTGATGGCTGTCGACCTTAAGATGCCCGCGCTTTCCCCGACGATGGAGGAAGGCACCCTCGCCAAATGGATGGTGAAGGAAGGCGACGTCGTCAAATCGGGCGACATCCTGGCCGAGATCGAGACCGACAAGGCGACGATGGAGTTCGAGGCTGTCGACGAGGGCACCGTTGCCGAGATCGTCGTTCCCGCCGGGACCGAAGGCGTGAAGGTCGGCACGGTAATCGCCCGCATCGCCGGCGAGGATGAGGACGCAACGCCCAGGGCGAAGCCCGCTCCCGCCGAAGCCCCGGCGCCGAAGGCCGCTGAACCGAAGACCGACAAGCCGAAGACCGACACCGGCACCGCGCAACTGGTGACCGGCGCGGCCCCGGCGGTTGCCGATCCCGAAGTCCCCGAGGGCACCGAGATGGTCAAGACGACCGTCCGCGAAGCGCTCCGCGACGCCATGGCCGAGGAAATGCGCGCTGATGGGGACGTCTTCGTCATGGGCGAGGAAGTCGCGCAATATCAGGGCGCCTATAAGGTGACGCAGGGGCTGCTCGACGAGTTCGGCGACAAGCGCGTCATCGACACGCCGATCACCGAATATGGCTTTGCCGGCATCGGCACCGGCGCGGCGATGGGCGGACTGAAGCCGATCGTCGAGTTCATGACCTTCAATTTCGCGATGCAGGCGATCGACCACATCATCAATTCGGCCGCCAAGACCAACTATATGTCGGGCGGACAGATGCGCTGCCCGGTTGTCTTCCGTGGGCCGAACGGCGCCGCCGCGCGCGTCGCCGCGCAGCACAGCCAGAATTTCGCGCCCTGGTACGCCTCGGTCCCTGGCCTGATCGTGATCTCGCCTTATTCGGCAGCCGATGCGAAGGGCCTTCTGAAGGCGGCGATCCGCTGCCCCGATCCCGTCGTCTTCCTCGAGAACGAGCTGCTCTACGGCCAGAGCTTCGACGTTCCCAAGCTCGACGACTATGTCCTGCCGATCGGCAAGGCCCGGATCGCCCGCCCCGGCAAGGACGTGACGATCGTCAGCTATTCGATCGGCGTCGGCGTCGCCCTGGAAGCCGCAGCGAAGCTGGAAGCCGAAGGGATCGATGCGGAGGTCATCGACCTGCGCACGCTGCGTCCGCTCGACAAGAAGACCGTACTCGAAAGCCTGAAGAAGACCAACCGCATGGTCGTGGTCGAGGAAGGCTGGCCGGTCTGCTCGATCGCGTCCGAACTCAGCGCGATCGCGATGGAAGAGGCGTTCGACGATCTCGACGCACCGGTCCGCCGCGTCACCAATCTCGACATCCCGATGCCTTATGCCGCCAATCTGGAAAAGGCTGCACTGCTCAAGGCGGCGGATGTCTTCGAGGCCGTAAAGGCCGTGACCTATCGCGGCTGACTGCCCGAAAAGGCATGACCATCCCGTATATTGCGGGGAGGTCAATCGCGCATGTGTGTTACACTGCTCCCGAGTCGCGTACTCGGGAGCGGTCACATGCCTGATGACCTTCAGTATCGAGCCGAGGACATTCCCCTGACCTTGCGGCAAGCCACGCACTCTCCACGGCTGCTTTACGTCGAGGATATGGTCGAGATCGCCGAGGTTACCTGCCTGATGCTCGAGGATTTGGGACTCGATATCACGGTCGTGAATTCGGCGGAGGAAGCGCTGGCCTTGACCGAGCCGGAATCCGCCCATTTCGACATCGTGCTGACCGATGTCGTCCTGCCTGGGTTGAGCGGAATCCATCTGGCGCGCCGGCTTAACCGCCGCTGGCCGGATCTGCCGATCATCCTCGTCAGCGGCTATAGCGAGGAACTGGCATTAGGCTATGCCAACCAATATGAACTCATCCGCAAGCCGTTCAGCCGGGGCACCTTGATCGATGCGCTCCAGCGCCATCTCGACGCCAGCGTCCATCCCCACGGCTGACACATCATCGCTCGCCGACCCTGAACGAGCGTTGGCCCTTAGTCACGCCGCCGCCGAGAGCCGCGCAGCGCTGGCCGTGCTATGGGCGCTCGACGAACGTATGGGAGCGATCGTAGCGGCAGCGCGCGATCCGCTGATCGGGTCGATGCGGCTGGTATGGTGGCGCGACGCTCTCGAGGCACTCGACGACCAAAGCGCGAAAGTGCCAGCCGAGCCTCTGTTGCAGGCGCTGGCCGCTTCGCTCCTGCCCGCAGGAGTGCGGGGAACCGACATGGCCGCCCTCGAAACGGGCTGGGCCGCACTGCTGGAAGGCGAAACACTCACGCCGGACCAGATCGACAGCCATGGAGCCGGACGCGGCGCACCCCTGTTCCGACTGTCCGCACGCCTGCTCGGACAGGAGCCAGCAGATATAGATGCTGCAGGTGCCGGCTGGGCGCTGGCCGATCTCGGCCACCGCACCCAGTCGATCGAGAGCCGTGGACAGGCGAGGGTCGCGGCGCTCGATCGCCTCGCGCAGGTCGATATAGGGCGTTGGCCACGCAGCCTCCGTCCCCTCGGCCTTCTGGTCATGTTCGCCCGACAGGACGCCCAGCTTCCGGCCGACCAGTTGCGGCGGCAGGCTTCTCCAAAACGGTTGTTTCGCAGTCTCGCCTACGCGTTGCTCGGACGATAGACTGCCGCTCCGGAGACGGGATTGCGGGGAGACCGAACGATGTGGCGCTATCTGGCGATTGGAGCGGCAGGCATCATGCTGGCGGGCGGCGGTGTCCTATTGTGGCGAAGCGATGCCGCCGGCCCCGAGATTCCGGCCCCCACGCAGGTCGCCGCGTCCGACGCTGACGGTTCTGCGCTGTCGCCCCCACCCGCAGCCAGCGAGAAGACGCGCGAGGAAAAGCGCTTTGGCCGGTACGACAAGGACAAGGACGGCAAGATCACCCGGGACGAATATATGGCGAGCCGCAGAAAGGCCTATGCGAAGCTCGATGCCAACGGCGACGGACGGCTGAGTTTCGACGAATGGTCGGCCAAGACGAGCGAGCGCTTCGCCAAGGCCGATGCGGACAGAAGCAATATCCTCACCCCGGCGGAGTTCGCGACCACCAAGGTGCAGCGCAAGACGGTGCGCCCCGCCCCCTGCATCCCCGAAGCCGACGGCTGACGGGGGGAGACATCGGCGCGTGATGCTATAGGGCGGGCAGGCGTCCGAGCGAGCGAGGAATCATGACCACAGCTGCCGAACTGTCCATCCGCGTGCGCCGTGCCGCGTTCAACCGCGCCATCGCCGAGGGCGATCTCGCCGCGATCCAGCCATTGCTGGCGCCCGACGTCGTCATGGTGACTGGCAGCGACAGCGCCGTGATCGCGGGCCGGAAAGCACAGTTGGCGGTGTGGAAGCGCGAGTTCGCCCAGCAGGGGCGCGAAATCTACGTTCGCACGCCGGACAGCATCACCATCTCCGCCGTCGAACCGCTCGCTCTGGAGATCGGCCGATGGGAATCGGTCGCTGCCGTCGGGGGAAGCCCGTCCTGTGGGGGACAGTATAGCGCGAAATGGCGCGAGGTGGGCGAGCATTGGGTGATCGAAGCGGAAATCTTCGTCACACTGGGCTGACCACCCCGGGGCTGCCACGAGGGCACTCGCCGGCTACATTGACCTGTTGTTATGCGCGTCTGGCCGGGCTTCCCCGCACTTCCACTAAAGGGTAAATTCTGACGCAGTTTCCGCAGATTGTGGACGCTCTGGGTAACCCGATATTCACCCCATCGCGATCAAATGGCGGCTGTTGCCAACCTAGCGAAAAGGGTGAGCCATGCACGCTGATCAATACCCTTTAACGGGTCCTCAACGGACGCAAGTCCTGCCTGCCGATCCATCGATTCCCTTCGAGGTGGCGGCAGCGATGACCCATGCGAAAGCTGCTGCGGATAACTTGGCGAAGATGGTCCTGGACACGTTGCCTCCCGGAGTGGTGATCGAAATCGAGGTTGGAATCCGAGGTCGGATCAAAGCGGTCTCCGGCTGACCAACGCCGACACAACCATCCCGTCCGGCTGGTGCAATCTAAACAGGGTGAGCCTCATGCTGCTTCGAAAATGTTCGAAGAGCGGTATCGACTGCCGTCCTTTGAGATCCACGCTCCTCTCGTCGCTGATCGCGACGATCGCCTGTTACGACCCCTCTGCGGCCATGCTGCTGGCGGGCCGACCACAGTCACACCAGTTCAACTGGTCGAACGAACTCGCAACACGATTCGATACGGTCGGCCAAATCCAATGCCATGACCCAGCCAACCCCGGCGTCGCCAAGACGGCAACAGGCTGGATTGTAGGCAGTGCCGACACCGTCGTGACCGCGGCTCACCTTTTCTTCCAGCGATCACGCGCCGGCGGGAGGGACGCCGATATCCTGTCGCCGAACCGATGCACCTTCATCCTCTATGACGGCCAAGGCGCGTTGCGCGATGTCATCGGCTTTCGCTACGGACTGTCGGAATGGGTGGATGGGCGCCACCGCTATGACGGCTCCTATGATGTGGCGGTTCTCAAGCTTGACCGGCGAGCTTCGGTCAGATCGATACCCGCCGTCAAAATCGTGAGCCACATCTCCACGCCGATGGTCAAACTGGCCGCATTCCACGGCGGACCCCTGAGGCAGGAGCATCCTTGGCTGACAAGCGGCCGGACCCAGCCTTTCCCGGCCTCCATAATGGTCGATCATTTCGACGACATGCGGATCAGCGACACGCGACGGATGTTGGCAGCATCTGCGGATTCGACACCGGGCTCATCCGGCGGAATGTATTTCGACCCAGCCCAGAATGCCGCCATCGGCATTCATGTCGGATCGCTCTGCGCCGAAGGACGCACTCGCCATGATCCGACGAGTTGCTTCAATTATGGCCTTCGTTTCGATGCGAAAATTCTCAAAATGATCGACAGCGTCGCGACTGATAACCCCCCGATGGCGCAGGTGATCATACCGGACGGAAATTCTTAGAGAATTAAAGGCTTCATGCGCCCGTGAAGCCCGCCGCCGGCGGCCAGGATGGGGACACCAGCGCGAGCGCGCGGAACAGCGTGCCCATCTCCTCATCCGCAGTCAGCCGGTGCAGCGCCATCCCGATCTCCTCGATCCGTTCGGGATGCGCGCGGGAGAGCGATGCCGCCCGCGCCGTTATGCCTAGCGTGTTCAGGAAGAAGCTCTGCGACACCGGCCCCTGAACACGAGCGCCTCCCAGCTTGCCGACCCGCGCCATGGCGGTGAAATCGACATGCGCCGTGAGATCATTGGCGCCGGGATTGCTGAACACGTCGGCATAGGCATGGGCGTTGAGCGCCTGCAGCGTATCGCCGGCATTGTAATTCTCATGCCCATAGTCGATCGCGAGTATCGCCCCGCCCTGGCGCGCAACCTGACCCGCCAGGGCGCGAGCGATTGCAAGGCCGGTCGGACAGGTCTCGTAGATGCTCCCCGCGACGGCATCGTGCAGTCGCTCCGGCACCTTCTTCTCCGCTGGCAGATCCCCGGGGACCGAGCGGAAGCCGTCGTCGTCGAGGACGACCATGCGTTCGCGCCAGCCCGAATAGGTCTTGATATATTGATGATAGGGCAGCGCGTCGAAAAACTCGTTGGCGATGATCAGCAGGGGCGCGTCACCGGGAAGCGTCTCGATCGCTTCATGCCAGGTGGCGTTGGGCACACGCTTTCGCTGCTCGCCGCGCAGCACCGGGCTTGTCTCGACGAAGTGGACGTGCGGATGCCGGCCCTGTGATGCCAGTGCGCGCAAGGCGTCGGCCGCGAGCGTTCCCCGGCCAGGCCCCAGTTCCACATAATGGACCGTCTCGGCCCCCGAGCGCGCCCACAGATCCGCGCACCACAGCCCGATCATCTCGCCGAACATCTGGCTGATCTCGGGGGAGGTGATGAAATCGCCTTTGGCGCCAAGAGGATCGTGCGACGCATAATAATGCGCGTTGCACGCCCCCATATAGTCGGCGACGCTGATCTTTCCCTGCTCGGCGATACGCTGCCTCAGCGCATCGGCGAAATCCGCCTGTGTCTGCATCGCTCTGCTTCTGCGCCGTTCAAAATCGCGGCACCATAGTCCGATATGGTTAGCGAAGCCTTACCCTTAAGCGTCGATGGACCGGCGCTTCGCGGAGGTAGCGATCAGATAGACGCCACCGGCGAGCATGGGGAGCGTCAGCGTCTGCCCCATGGTCAGCCCCCAGCTCAGCGTACCGAGTTGCACGTCCGGCTCGCGGAAGAATTCGACGAAGAAACGGCTCAGCCCGTAGCCCAGCAGGAAGATCCCGACGAGCTTGCCCGGCTGGTTGCGCGCGTTCGTCCGCCAGAAGAAGAAGGCAAGGATCAGCCCCAGCAGCAGCCCTTCCAGCCCCGCTTCGTAAAGCTGGCTCGGATGGCGCGGCAGTCCGTCTGGCGCCGACGGGAATATCACGGCCCAGGGGACGTCGGTGGGCCGCCCCCACAATTCCCCATTCACGAAGTTGGCGAGCCGTCCGAAGAATAGGCCGAAGGGCGTGCAACAGGCGATATAGTCGTGGATACGCAACCAGCTGAGCCCGTCGCGCCGCGCCATGTAGAATATGCCCACCGACACGCCGAGCGCCCCGCCATGGAAGGACATGCCGCCCTGCCAGAGCTTGAACACGTCAAGCGGGTGCATCAGGATTTCGGGCTGGTAGAAGAACACATAGGCAAGGCGACCGCCGATCAGGATGCCCAGCGTCGCATAGAAGACGAAATCATCGGCATGACGGCGCTGCATCGGCGCATTGGGCTGCGCGATCAGCCGCGTCAGATAATACCAGCCGAGCAGGATGCCCGCGATATAGGCCAGCGAATACCAGTGGATCTGCAGGATCCCGAGATCGAGCGCAATCGGGTCGAGCCCCAGATCGCTGAAATGAATGGCCGTGGAAGCGGCGGTACCGGACAGTTGCAATGTCATTCCCCGTCAGCGGACAGGCGCCTGCCATAGCCCCTGCCCCGGATCAGCGAAAGGGCCACCGCAAGAGGTCCGTAACATGAGGCGCCTTCAGCCATGTCGCAGGCGAAGGCGCAGTTCGTTCCGCTCCCCGATCCGGCGATAATCGAGAATTTCGGCCCATTGCAGAACGAGGTCGAGCCCCGCTCCTCCGCCGCGTTCCGGGACGGTGTCGGGGCGGACATGCGACCGGGGATCATAAGGCGTACCCGGATCGCTCAGGGTCATGATCAGTCCCCCGTTCTCATCGGCGAGCGTCAGGTCGATCCGCTGGTCATCTGCCACGCCGCCATGTTCGAGGGCATTGATCACCAGTTCCTCGACCAGAATGGCGAGGCGCGCCGCCTGCGCCGGTGCGAGGCGTCGATCGTCGCCAAAGCGCCTTGCCGCCTCGGTCAGCATGGCGACGGCCGTGGCTCCATTGCAACCTATGGTTACGTGCGCCGATTTCGAGTCCCGGTCAGCCATTAATGCGCTATGTCATGAGTTGCTGGTCATGGGGATGGCGAGAATCATGAAACGGGCTTTGCTTATCCTTTCGGGCGTTCTGCTGGCGGCGCAACCCGCCTGGGCGGAAATTGCGCGTATCAAGCGCGCAACGGGCGTCACCTCGATCGAACGCGGCGCCAACCGGATGACTCCGGCCCCCGGTTTCCAGTTGCAGCCCGGCGACGTGCTGGTGACCGGCAAGGACGGGCAATTGAGCCTGACCTTTATCGACGATACCCGCTTTTCGGTCGGCCCGAACAGCCGCATCGCGGTCGATCAGTTCGATTATAACCGTACGACGCAGGCTGGCGCCTTCGTCACCCGCGTAGATCGCGGTTCGCTCGCGGTCGTTTCGGGCCAGATCGCCAAGTCGAAGCGCGACGCGATGAAAGTCCGGACCCCAACTTCGCTTTTGGGCGTTCGAGGTACCCGGTTCATCGTGGAGGTACCCAAATGACTCGCCGGTCGATCCCGCCCCTGATGCTGGTCACCTGTCTCAGCGCCTGTGCGACCGGACCGACCCTCACGCTCCTGCCCAGCGAGGAGGGCAAGCAGGGCGCTGTCGCAGTGATCGAGGAAAACGGCAAGCCGGTCGACTATGTCGTGACCGAGCTCAACAGCAGCACCAATTTGTCGGGTCGACCGAAGACCCGCTCGATCAACCCGGACAAATTGAATGCCCGGCGGCTGGCGCTGCTGCAGGCACTTCCGCCGCCGCCCGTCCGGCTGCGGCTCTATTTTCAGCAGGGCACCACGCGCCTGACCCCGGAATCGCAGCCCGGCCTGGACTTTCTGAAGAAGGAAGTGGCGGAGCGCCCCGGTGCCGAGGTGCAGGTCACGGGCCACACCGATACCGTGGGCAAGCTGGAAGACAATGACGTCCTGTCGGAGCGCCGTGCCGAAGAAGTAGTGAAGGCCCTGGCCGAGCTGGGTATCGAGCCCGCATTGCTGACGGCTGTGGGCCGCGGCGAGCGCGATCCGCTCGAGGACAAGGGCGACAATGCGCCGTCGCAGGCCAATCGCCGCGTGGAGGTGATCGTCCGCTAGACGCCGGGTGATAGTTTTCCGGCGTCCGGTCCGAGATAGCGTAAGGCAAGAACCGTCAGATCGTCGCTCGGCTCGCTGCCATTCTCAAAAATCCGCACCGCGTCGCGCAGACCGTCGGCCATCGCCCTAGCCCCGGGCAGCCCTGCCAGCGCCTGCATCATTCGCGCATGGCCGAACAGCTGGCCGTCGCGATCCTGCGCCTCGCTGACACCGTCCGAGATCAGCACCAGGGTCTCGCCCGGTTCCAGGCTGAATTGCTCCTCGGGATAGGGAAAATCGACGATGCAAAAGGGCGGGCCACCGTCGAGTTTATGGACCGATACCCGGCCGGTCGCGTCGATGTGGAGCGGGTCCTCGTGGCCGGCGTTCACCAGCAGCACCCGGCCATCGGTCAGGTCGATGACGCCGATGATCATGGTGACGTTCATCGCCTCGCCATTATCGCGCATCAGCTCTTCGTTGAGCACCCACGCGACCTCGCCCAGATCGGGTAATCCGCGCAGCGCTACGCTCTTCGCTAGCGCCTTCGACAGCGCCATGAACAAGGCGGCGGGCACCCCCTTCCCTGTCACGTCGCCGAGCAGGAAGGCTATGCGATTTTCATCGAGGCGGATGACGTCGTAAAGGTCCCCGCCGATCGACTTGGCGGGTTCGAGCACGGCGTCGACGTCCAGCCGCGGATCGGTCCGCGCCAGTTGATCACGCGGAGGCAGCATACCGATCTGAATCGACCGGGCCGCCTGCAACTCGCCCTCGGTCGCCGCCGCCGCCAGCCGTTCCTGCAGCAGCGTCTCGCGCAGCCTTTCGCGCTCTCGCCGGGCCTCCACGAACAGCCCAACCGCGACGCCGAGCGACGAGCCGCCGGCCAGCATCAGCGGCCGGATCGGATCCAGCAGCAGGGCGAACTGGTCGAAAGCGAACCAGCACGCAATGCCGATCAGGAGCAGAACGGGCAGCAGCGCCCACCGCCAACGCGACCTGACAGGCAGCAAAGCGATGCACGACAGCGCGAGCCCGATGCCTATCCCCCATTCGGCCAGACCGGCCCATGTCGGGCGCTCCAGCCAGCCCCGTCGCAGGAGGGCATCGACCGCCTGTGCCTGGACCAGCGTACCGAATCCCTCCGCTGCCATCGGCGTCGCGACGATATCGGCGGTTCCTTCGGCGGACAGGCCGATCAGGACGATGCGACCGGCAAAGGCGTCAGCGGGGAAGCCGCGCCGCAAAACATCGGCGGCCGAGACGATGTGCGCCGGCGGCACATGCCCGAAGCGGATGGCCATGGCGCCGCGACCGTCGATGGGAATGCTGTTTCCGCCCAGCGTCACCTTCGCCGGCGAGACAGAGAAGGCATCCCTGCCCGCCGCAACACGGGCCAGTTCCATCGCGAAGCCCGGCATGGGCCTGGCGCCGACGCGCATGAGCAGCGGCACCCCCCGCACCCGGCCATCGCGATCGGGCGGGCCGTTGAGCAGGCCATGGCCTAGCGCCGCCTGTTCCAGCGGCCCGATGTTGACGACCGCGCGCGGCTGAGCGGACAGACCGGCCGGCGAAGAGCCGTCGATCAGCGGATCGACAATGAGGCTGGCGGGATCGTCGCCGGGGCCTTCCGTGGCCGCCCTTCCCAGCACCACCGGCGCTCCCGCAATAACCTGTCCGAACAGGCTGTCCATGGACGGCAGGGCGAGGACCTGATCGCGTGCCGGACCTCTCAGCTCCGGATAGAAGGCAGCGAAGATGTCGGGCCGAATACGATCGGGCTCCGGGAAGATCATGTCGAGGCCGATCGCCGCCGGCTTGCGCGCAGCGATCTCCTCCACCAGTCGCGCGACATGATAGCGCGGCCAGGGCCACGGCCCGACGGCCTTCAGGCTTTCTGAATCGATCATGACGACCCTCACCGGCGAGGCCGACAGGTCGCGCGGAGCGAGGCGCTGCCAAAGATCGAACATCGAGGTTCGTAATACGGGGCCCGCGAGGAAAGCCAGCAAGGCGGCGAGCAGCAGGCCGGCCAGCCCTGCCAGCCCGACCCGGTGACGCGCTGCCGCGATCAGAGCTTCACCTCGAGCCCGTCATAGGCGCACAGCACCTCGAGTTCGCGATCGCGGCGCGTGAGTTCCTCGTAACGGATGCTTTCCTTGTGCATCCTTTCGATGTCGGCGTCGCTGTACACGGGCTCATGATGGAACAGCGCCAGCCGCCGCGCCTCGGCCTGATGGCATATATCGATCGCGACGATGTTCGAGCTGTGCCCCCAATCCTCCTTCATCGAAACGGCATCGGCGAGCGAATACATGGTGTCGCAGATGACGAGATCGGCTTGGCGGAAAAAGCGCGCCACGGCGTCCTCATCCTCCATGCTGTCGATCTTGTGCTCGCTGTCGGTGGAGAACACCGCCGTCTTTCCGGCTGCGTCGGTGAAGCGATAACCGAAGCTCTTGTGGCTGTGGTTCTGCTCCATGATCTCGACCGCCACACCGCTGATCGCATAGGTTTCGCCGGGCACCAGCGTACGAAACTCGATCTTCGCGCGCAGCCAGTCGAAGGCGACCGGGAAGCTGATCTCTTCCTGCTGCCGGCGAAAGGCTTGCTCGGCATCGGCATGGCCCGAATGGATCACGATGCGCGAATTGGGATCGAAGGCTGGGCCGAAGAAGGGAAAGCCGCCGATATGGTCCCAATGGAGATGGGACATGAAGATGTTGAACTCGCGCTTATGGCCGGCTGCCATGCGGCCGAAGGCGTTGATCCCGAACTCGCGCGCGCCAGTCCCGAAATCGCACAGCAGGAAGGAGCCGTCCCCAGCGTCGGTCTCGATCTCGACGCAGGTCGTGGCGCCACCATAGGTCGCCCCTGCAGCGAAATCGAGTTCGCCCTCGACGAAAGACAGTGCCTCGGCCTTGTCGGTGAAGCGCCGCCCCTCTGCCGCCACCAAGGCGCCGGCAATCTTGTCGCGGATCGAAGAGGCCGTTTGCGCCACCGCCAGCGAACCCCGTGTGCCCCAGAAACGAACCAGCATCGCATCCCCCCGGATGACAGGTCAGGCGGTCAGGGCCGCCTCGACCGTGTCGGTGACCCCGAACAATTTATCATAGCGGCTGATCGCCAATATTTCGCGGACGATCTCATTGGGTTGCGCCAACAGGATGCGGACACCGGCCGCGTCGGCCTTGCGCTTGGCCAAGGTCAGCGCCCGCAGGCCCCGCGACGACATATATTCGATGCCGGCGAAGTCGACGATCAGCCGTGCTCCGGCAGCCGCGCTCCGCTCAACCACCCCTTCCAGCTGCGTACCGAATGCCGCAGCGGTCGACTCGTCCACCCGCCCCGCAGGTGCCGCCACGATCGCGCCGTCCCGCGCCTCTTCCGTCCAGTCCATTCGCCGCCCTCCCCGAATGCAGCCAATCTACCCGCGAAAAGCGACCGGAGGAAGTTAGGCAAATGTTACAAATCTACACGGGCAAGCCAGTCCGCGATCATGCGGCGGCCGGCATCGACCGCGCGGCTGCCATGGCGATCATGGTCGGCCCGCAGCGCATCGACGCTCGTCCCAGCGGCCGCGATATAGGGCTCATCCTGCAACCAGGCGTCGAAGCGTGGATCCTCGCCCATTTCCGGGTGGCACTGCAGGGCAAGGATATTGCTCCCCCGACGGAAGGCTTGATGCGCATATGTGTCAGACGAGGCGAGCAGTTCCGTGCCCTCAGGCAGGTCGAAGGTGTCGCCATGCCAGTGCAGAACCGGCACGTCGGCGATGTGTCGCAGCGGCGACGACAGCCCCACGTCGCTGATCGAGACAGGCGTAAAGCCGACCTCCTTGACCGGCCCGGCATAGACCCGCGCGCCCATGGCGGCAGCGATCATCTGGCTGCCGAGGCACACGCCGAGCGTCGGCCGGTCGAGCATGATGCGCCGTGCCAGCCGGGCGATTTCGCAACCGATCCACGGATGGCGGTCGGTTTCGTACACGCCCATGGGCCCGCCCATCATCACGACCAGATCCGGGCTGTCGAAATCGACGTTCGGAAATTCGGGGTCGGTCACGTCGATCCGGTCGATGGCATAGCCTGCCGCCTCCACGGGCGCGCGAAAGCCGGCAATGCCTTCATAGGGGACGTGGCGGATGACGAGGGCGGTCTTCATGCGGCGACCTTATCCGGATCGCCGCCGATTCGAAGCCCAGCCATTCTTAGGCCCGGGAAAGTTTATCTCTATCCATCCAGTTGAATAACCGGACGGACAGGCTCAGTCTCCCGTCAGGATGCGATCGACCAGTTGCTTCACCGTCGGCACGAAGCCGTTGGAATAGAAGGGATCCTGCTTGAACTTGTACGCGGCATGGCCGGCGAACATCAGGTTCTGGTCGATCGGACCGCCATGCGCGATATCCTGCAGCGTCTTCTGAATGCAGAAGCTACGCGGATCGGCGAGGCGTCCGGTCGAGTTGTTCTCATTGTCCGCCCAGGACGAAAAGGCGCACTGGCTGAGGCAGCCCATGCAGTCGGCCTGGTCCTTGCGGATGATCTTCATCTCTTCGGTCGTGACGAAGACCAGCGTGTTGTCGGGCGTCTTGAGCGCGTTGGTGAAGCCGAGGCCATACCATTCGCGCGCACGGTGAAGATCGCCCAGCGTGACCCAGAAGCTCTTGCCTTTCACACCGACGTCCAGCTGATACTGGTGATCGCCGGCGGCCTCCATCGAGAAGGCAATCTGCCGCTCCGAACGCGCTTCGAGATTGCGGAGAAAGCTGTTGCGAACCGCCGACGAATAGAAGCCGGTGGGCGAGAAGCGGTGCAGCAGGACGTCACCCGGCTCCAGCTGCGTCAGTTCGTCCTTCCACTCCTGCGGGATCGGGCTTTCCTTGGTCAGAAGCGGACGGGTGCCGAACTGGAAGGCGATTTGTCCGAGTTCGGGATTGTCGATCCACTCGTTCCAGTCACGCAAATACCAGACGCCGCCCGCCATCACGATCGGAACATCGTCCGAAATGCCGCCCTGGCGCATCGTATCGCGCAACGCCTTCACGCGCGGATAGGGATCCTGCGGCGCGCGCGGATCTTCGGCGTTGGAGAGCCCGTTATGCCCACCCGCCAGCCAGGGATCTTCATAGACCACGGCTGCGAGCCATTCGGCGGCTTTGGAATAAGCCCGCTTCCACAGCGCGCTGAAGGCACGGCCGGACGAGACGATCGGCAGATAGTGGACGCCATAGGATGCCGCGATTTCGCTGAGCTTATAGGGCATGCCGGCACCACAGGTCACACCGGCCACCATGCCGCGGGTGCGTTCGAGCACGCCGTGCAGCACCCGCTGGGCGCCGCCCATTTCCCACAGGACGTTGATGTTGATCGCACCCTTGCCGCCGGCGATCTCGAAAGCGCGCTTGACCTGCTCGACCGCGCCGTCGATCGCATAGGCAACCAGCTCTTCATGCCGATCGCGCCGCGTCAGCGCATGATAGATTTGCGGAACGATCTTGCCTTCGGCGTCATAGCTGTCTGCGTTGACGGCGGAAACCGTGCCGATGCCACCCGCTGCGGCCCACGCTCCCGAACTCGCGTGATTGGTCGCCGCGACACCCTTGCCACCCTCGATAATGGGCCACACTTCGCGCCCACCATAGACGATCGGCCGCAGACCTTTGAACAACGAGACCTCCAAAAAACCACGAATAGGACGATTGGGAATCCGCGCCCTATAAGGCGAACGGCAAAAAAATGCGCGCAAAATCTCCGCGACCATGTTTGCCGCAGGCTAAGCGCCGGGCCCAAGCCGCATCGTATCCCAGTAAAGCGAGCGATAGCGCTCGATCATCGCCTGCTCGTCATACCGCTCCAAAGCGGTCCGGCGGTTGGCAGCGCCGATCGTCCGGCGCAAACCCGCATTGCCGGCAAGGACCCGCAACGCGGCCGCAAGGCCGGCCTCGTCACCGGCCGGAATTACATAAGGCCGGTTCTCCGCAGCCAGCATATCGGCGATATCGCCGACATCGGTCGTGATCGCAGGGAGGCCGCAGGCCATCGCCTCGATCAGGGAAATCGGAAACTGCTCACTATCCGACGAAAGCAGAAAGATGTCGAAGCCGGCCAGATAGCGAACCGGATCACGGACGAAACCTGGCAGGATCACCCGATCCGCGACCGAGAGCCGCTCGGCCTCGTCCAGAATTGTCGGTTTGTCCGGCCCATCGCCCAGAATGACAAGCCGCGCGTCACCGGGAGCGCCGGCGGCGAACATCCGCACCATGCGGGCGAGATTTTTGACCGGACGCAGACCGGCCACCGTGCCGATCACGAGGCCCCTGCCCGGCGGACAGCCCTCTATCGGTGACGGCGCCGCCAGTTGGCTGTGCGAAGGCAGGCCTATGCCATTGGCGATACGGACGACCCGATCGATCGGCTGCCACCAATCGCCGCATGCGATCCGTTCGAGCCGCCGCGACGGAACCACGATCCGATGGGCGGCGCCCAGCATCAGCCTGCGAAACCAGATGCGCGCCGGTTTTTGCCGTTCGACCTCATCCTGATTGAAGCCATCCTCGTGGTGGACCAGCGGCGGAAGCCTTCGGGTACCGAACAGGCGTCGCGCGCCAACGGCGTCCATCGCTCCCCAATTATAGCTGAGGACGAGATCGAACCGCGCCATGTAGCGCGCCAGCCGCCGATAGCGGCCGATGCCAGGCAGCCCCTCCAACGACGGCGCGGCGTCACCGGGGAAGTCGACCTTGATCGCCGGATCCAGTGCGTCACGCGCCGCCAGCGCGCCCGGCACCGCCGTCAGCACGACATGCTCTGCCGCATCGCCAAAGGCGTTCATCAGCCGGACCGCGCGCGCCTCCTTGCCACCCAGCAGGAAGGTCGAATGGCAATGGAGGATACGCGCCGGACGGTCCATGGGTTCAGGCCGACGCCGCCTCGGCCGCCTCGATCCGTGCGAGCAGCCGATCGATGGCGTCGGCACATTCGGGCTCGAACAGCGTCGGCGCATGGCCGACGCGGGCAATGTCGATCCGTTCCATCAGCGGCAGCGTCGCCACCATCCGGTCGGCTGTCTCCGCCGACAATATGTCCGAAATTGCGCCCCGGACGAGCAGCGACGGGATCGGCTTCATCGCCTCCGCCAGCGGCCACAGGTCGCCGGGCGCCTCATTGCCGGGGACGCGGAAGGGTTCGGCGATGCCGGCATCATAGTCGGCCACGATCCGCCCGGCCGCCGTCAGCTTGAACAGGCGCTTGGCCATGTCGAGCCAATCGTCGAGACTATAATCGGGATAGGCCGGCTGATGGACTTCCGCCAGGCCGCGTGCCGCATGAAGCCATGTCGGGTAGCTGCTGCCCTTGCCGACATAATTGCGGATGCGCACCAGTCCGGCCGGGTCGATCGCGGGCCCTATGTCGTTGAGCAGCAGCCCCGCAACCTTGCCGGGCTGGGTGGCGGTGATCAGCATCGACATGATTCCGCCGAGCGAGGTGCCGAAGAGGATGAAGCGTTCGAGGCCAGCCTGCTCGATCAGCGCCCCCAGGTCTTCGAGATAGGTCGCCGGGACGTAGGACATGGGATCTTTCGCCCGCTCGCTCTCCCCCCGTCCGCGCAACTCGACGCAGAGCAGACGCCAGCGATCGGCGAGGCGATCGGCAACCGCCGCAAAATCGCGGGCGTTTCGCGTCAGGCCGGGTATGCAGATGATCGGCGGACGCCCCGCTCCATCGGCGGGCCCATAATCCCGGTAATGAAGCCGCAAACCGTCTTTCGACGTCCAATGACCGTCCGTCCATTCCGCCATGCTTGCACCTCACCATATCCGGCCCCCATATTGCCGCATGACCATTGCCCCGCAAGCCGCCGCCTACCGCCCCGATCCGCAAATCGCCAAATTGGCCGACAGACTGGCCGATCCGGTCCAGGCGGCCGACTTTCCGACGACGATCCTCCGTTTCCGCAACCGCCGCTGGGACGGTGCGGTAGGCCTCGACGGCCTCAGCGACGAACAATGGGTGCGGCATTTCGGTCGGTTCGAACCGCTGCCCGACAATCTGCCGCAGCCGCTGGCGTTGCGCTATCACGGGCATCAGTTCCGCCATTACAATCCCGACATCGGCGATGGACGGGGCTTCCTCTTCGCCCAGCTGCGCGACGGGTCGTCGGACCAGACCGGCGGGCGGCTGCTCGACCTGGGCACCAAGGGTTCGGGGCGGACGCCCTATAGTCGCTTCGGCGATGGGCGGCTTACGCTGAAAGGGGGCGTCCGCGAGATACTGGCGACCGAGATGCTGGAAGCCCTCGGCGTCGAAACCTCCAAGACCTTCTCGCTTATCGAAACCGGCGAAGCGCTTCAGCGCAACGACGAGCCCTCCCCCACCCGCTCGGCAGTGCTGGTGCGACTGAGCCATGGCCATATCCGGATCGGCACCTTTCAGCGGCTGGCGACGCTCGACGAGCCGGACGCCATGCGCGACCTCATCGGCTATACGCTGACGAACCTCTATGGCGAGGAGCCCGGCAATGCCGCAGCCGGACAGCTGCTCGACCTCGCCTGTCGCCGGACCGCGCGACTGGCCGCCAGCTATATGGCCGCCGGTTTCGTTCATGGCGTGCTGAACAGCGACAATATCAACGTCACCGGCGAGAGTTTCGATTACGGACCGTGGCGGTTCAACCCGACCTGGGATCCGGCCTTCACCGCCGCCTATTTCGACCAGCAGGGCCTTTATGCTTTCGGCCGGCAGGCGCATGCGATCCATTGGGATGTGGTGCAGTTCGCCAAGTCGCTGCGCCTGGTGGCAGAAGCCGAGGAGCTGGCCCCGGCGCTCGACGCCTGGCCGGGCTATTATGAGGGTGAGGTCGCGACGGCTCTATGCGCGCGACTGGGCGTAGCCCCGCGCGGGGACCAGCCCGATCTCGAGCTGATCCAGGCCATAGACGTCGCCCTGCAGACCAGCGAGGTGTCGATCGACCGCTTCTTCTTCGATTGGCGTGGCGGGCGCCGCCGTGCGCCGTCTCCGGCCGATGCGCTCTACGATGGCGAGGCCTTCGCCGCGTTCCGCGACATCATCGCCGGTTATGAGAATATCGTGTCTCTCGACCACGCCTATTGGTCGGACGCCGAGCCCTGCGCGATGCTGATCGACGAGGTCGAGGCGATCTGGTCCGCAATCGACCGGGACGACGACTGGGCCCCGCTGCACGCAAAGGTGGAAGCGATCCGTCGGATGGGCGACGCGCTACGCTCCTGAAGCCTGCCGCATCGAGGCGCGCAGCAGCTTCATCGGTTCCTGCGAAACCTGGATGGTACCGCTCACCGAGCGCTCCAGATCGAAGATCATGGTGAGTGCGAGGGCGAGCAAAAGCAGGAGCAGCAAGGCTGCGTATATGTGGTGCTTCCCAGATGCGCCGATCGTGTAACCGAGCATCAGTGCCGCTAGGACGGCGCTGAGGCAGAGTATCTCCAGCACCGCCTCCGGAATATGCGCACCACGCGCCGCCGTACGCGTGGCCGCGAGGTCGAAGCTTTCATTGACGGCATCCATCAGCCCGCGCGTCAGTTGCTGCGACGGATCCGACCGAACCGCGCGGCCGACCTCGGCCCATATGCGCTTCTGCAGTGACGCCTGGCGCGGATCTTCCGCGCCTGCATCCGACCGCTGCGACCAGGCGGCGCGCAGATCCACATAGGCGGAGAGCAGCGGCTGCAACCGCTCCCGCGCAGGTTCCTCGAGCAATTGCGAACGCAGATAGGCTGTCCCCAGGGCATTGGCCTCGGCTACCACCAGGGCGCGGCGATCCTCATAGCGGTTGAGCGCAAGCGAGAAGGTGAAACCAAGCAGAAGCGCCAGCAGACCCAGCATGGCAGTCAGAAGGTGATCAGGGACGGGGCTACCCTGCCGCTTGCCATTCCCCTTCCGCGAAAGGAGGCCTTGCCACCGCCTGCCAATCTCCATCGCCAGCGCCAGCACGCACAAAAGCGCCAGACCGATGGCTGCCAGCGGCAGTGACCCCATTGCTCAACTCCTCAACGATAAGAGATGAGGCCACGATTCGTGGCCTTGCCGCCCTCTCTTTCGACATGAACAGTAAATGAACGCCTATCTATTTCAAAATCATCAATATAAACAGAATAGCAGGATAGCTTTACTCCCGCCTCTTGTCGATCAATTGGGTCATTTCATCGCCAGAGAGGAACCTGTTTTCAACCTTTAGCGGTTTATCTGGTCATGAGGTACGCAATCACTCCCCTTCGCCCCGGCCTGGCTGCGATTGCCGCAGTTCTGGCCCTGTCCGCAACCCCTTCGATCGCGCAGGAAGCCCTGACGCTCGATCTACCGCCGCCGGCTGTTGCGCCGGATAATGCTGCGGCGTCGGGTGCAGGCGACTCTGGCCCAACCATCGCGCCGCCGCAGGAAAACGCCACCCCGATCCTTCAGCAGAGCACGAGCGATGCGACCACCGCGTCGACTACTGCGCCCATCGCTGCACAGCCCGCTAGCCCAGCGTCTTCGGCCACCACGAGCACGCCGGTCATCGCCCTTCCCGCCCCTGCCACCATAGTCGACGCACCCCCGCCGCCCGCGGCCCGTACGATGGCTCAAGCCTCGCCGTCGCGTAGCGCAGCATCCGGTCGAGCAACCTCGGCTGCGACCTCCCCGGTCGCGCAGGCAAGCCCGACGAACACCGGCGCTTCGACCGATGCGCCCGCTACGCCGCCTGCGCCTGCCAGCGCATCGGATGACTCGGTTCCTGCGGCTGCTGCAGCCGCAGCTCCGCAGGCCGCAACGCCGGTCGCGGCCAATGACGACGGCGATATGCTGCCGATCGCCGGTGCAGCGGGTGCGGCCCTCCTGCTTCTGGGGGGTGGCATATACGCCGCCACCCGTCGCCGTCGCACGGAGGGCGACCTTGCCGTGGCTGCCTATGAGACTTCGTCGAGCGAGATGGCAGCGCGGCCTGTCGCCGCTGCTCCGGTAATGGCGCCCCCGGTGATCGCTCCGGCGATGACAAGATTCAGTGCGAGCGCGCCTATGGCTGACTCGTCGCTGCCTGCCGGCTTCGATCTGTCGCGCTTCGGTCGCCATACCCAGGCCGCCTATCGGGGCCCGACCCCGGAAAATCCGTTTCTCTCGCTGCGTCGACGCCTGAAGCGGGCCAGCTTCCTCGACGCCCGCGAGCGTTTTGCTGCGGCCCCGGTCGCTTCGAGCATGGCTAGGCCGCAGGATGTTCCGGCAGCCACTACGGCGCCGGTCCGTCAGGCCGGTCTGGTGACGACGAAACTACGCATGCCCCAGCGTCCCGGCTTCCGCCCGGCCTTTCAGGGCTGATCGATAAGCCAAAACCTATTGTCCCGCTGCAACATCGTTGCGGCGGGACAATTCTATATGCTCTCCGATGCATGCGCGCCGGTCCGTTGAACGATGGGCGCAGCGGGTCGATCTACTCGGTCAGATCTTCCCACATGCCCTTGAGCCGCGCGAAGAAGCCCGTCGATTGCGGGCTCTCCTCGCCGGTTTCGGTGGCGCGGAACTCCTCGAGCAGTTCCTTCTGTCGCGCCGTAAGTTTGGTCGGCGTCTCGACCTCGATCTGGATCACCAGATCGCCATGCCCGCGCCCGTTGAGGACCGGCATGCCGGCACCGCGTTGCCGTATCTGCTTGCCAGACTGGATCCCGGCCGGAATGCGGATCTCGTGCTTCTGCTTGTCGAGGCCCGGCACCTCGATGCTGCCGCCCAGCGCCGCCGTCGTGAAGCTGATCGGCGCGCGCGCGAAAAGGGTCGTGCCGTCGCGCTGAAAGATCCGGTGCTCGGCGAGATGGATGAAGATGTAGAGGTCGCCGGGGGGACCACCCCGCGCGCCTGCCTCGCCTTCGCCGGTCAGGCGAATGCGCGTTCCCTCGTCGACGCCGGCCGGGATGCCCACGTCGAGCGTCTTCGTCTTTTCGATCCGGCCTTCACCATGGCAGTCGGAGCAGGGATCGGAAATGACCTCTCCTGCGCCATGACAGGCGGGACAGGTCCGCTCGACGACGAAAAAGCCCTGCTGTGCACGCACCTTGCCGTGGCCGCCGCAGGTCTTGCAATGCTGCGTACCGGTACCTGGCTTGGCGCCACGACCGTCGCAGGTGTCGCACTGCGCCGCCACGTCGACCGTGATGTTGGCCTGCTTGCCGGCATAGGCATCCTCGAGCGTGATCTCGAGATCATAACGCAGGTCGGCGCCACGCCGGACGCTGGAGCGCCCGCCACCCCGGCCGCCGCCCATGAACTCGCCGAAGATGTTCTCGAAAATGTCGGAAAAGCCCTCGAAGCCGCCCCCGCCGCCGCCGAAGCCGCCCGGACCGCCATTCTGGAAGGCAGCTTTGCCGAACCGGTCATAAGCGGCCCGCTTCTGCGGGTCCTTCAGGCAGTCATAGGCCTCGTTGATGGCCCTGAACCGGGCTTCCGCCTCCTGATCGCCCGGATTGCGATCCGGGTGATATTGCATGGCGAGGCGCCGAAAGGCCGTCTTGATGACCTTGTCGTCGGCGGTGCGCTCGACCTGCAGAAGTTCGTAATAGTCCGTTTCCGTGCTCATCGCACCCCGCAACCCAGCTTGCCGTTTGCCGCCTGCTACGGCTCCCGGCGAAAAATGCCGGTCGATCCATGGCAGACATTACACGGCCCCGCCAGCATGGACGGGGCCGGTAACGTCGCGCTTCCGAAGAAGCTTACTTCTTGCTGTCGTCGACTTCCGAGAATTCGGCGTCGACCACGTCGTCATTCTTCGGCGCCTCGTCGGAAGCAGCTCCACCCGAAGCCTGCTCCTTCTCGTAGATCGCCTGGCCGAGCTTCATCGCCACCTGGGCGAGAGCCTGGGCCTTCTCGGTCATCGCGTCGGGCTCGCCGCCCTCGACCGCAGTCTTCGCCTCGGCGATCGCCGCCTCGATCTCGGACTTCAAAGCAGCGTCGACCTTGTCGCCATGCTCCTGCAGCTGACGCTCCGTGGTGTGGATCAGGCTTTCGGCGTTGTTCTTCGCCTCGGCCGCCGCACGCCGCTTCTTGTCCTCGTCGGCGAACTTCTCCGCGTCGCGGACCATGGCGTCGATGTCGGAGTCGGACAGACCACCGGATGCCTGGATCTTGATCTGCTGCTCCTTGCCGGTGCCCTTGTCCTTGGCCGACACGTTGACGATGCCATTGGCGTCGATGTCGAAGGTGACCTCGATCTGCGGCACGCCGCGCGGCGCCGGCGGAATGCCGACCAGATCGAACTGGCCGAGCAGTTTGTTGTCGGCCGCCATCTCGCGTTCACCCTGGAATACCCGAATGGTGACCGCGTTCTGGTTGTCGTCGGCGGTCGAATAGACCTGCGACTTGCGCGTCGGGATGGTCGTGTTGCGGTCGATCATACGGGTGAACACGCCACCCAGCGTCTCGATGCCCAGCGACAGCGGCGTCACGTCGAGCAGCAGCACGTCCTTGACATCGCCCTGCAGCACGCCGGCCTGGATCGCTGCGCCCATGGCGACGACTTCGTCCGGGTTGACGCCGGTGTGCGGCTCCTTGCCGAAGTAGCTCTTAACCACTTCGCGAACCTTCGGCATGCGGGTCATGCCGCCGACCAGAACGACTTCGTCGATGTCCGACGCCTTCAAGCCGGCATCGGCAAGCGCCTTCTTCACCGGCTCGATCGAACGCTGGATCAAAGGCTCCACCAGGCGCTCGAGATCGGCACGGGTCAGCGACTTGACGAGGTGCTTCGGACCGGTCGCATCGGCCGTGATGAACGGCAGGTTGACCTCGGTCGTCTGCGCCGAAGACAGCTCGATCTTCGCCTTTTCGGCCGCTTCCTTCAGGCGCTGCAGCGCAAGACGATCCTTGGTGAGATCGATACCCTCGGCCTTCTGGAAGTCGCTGGCGAAATATTCGACGAGCTTCGCGTCGAAGTCCTCACCGCCCAGGAAAGTGTCGCCGTTGGTCGACTTCACCTCGAAAACGCCATCGCCGATTTCTAGGATCGAGATGTCGAAGGTGCCGCCACCGAGGTCGTAGAC
>NZ_JAGMXV010000199.1 GCF_018006725.1 Rhizorhabdus sp. | reverse complement strand
AACAGCGTCTTCTTCACCAGCCGGGCGATGATGTTCTCGTCCGCGCCCCAGCTCCAGAACAGGGCGGCGAGCGTTACGTCGATGACGATCAGCGTCGTGGCGATGAAGCCGACCTCGGGTTGCAGAAGACCGAAGCCGCCGTCGATGTAGCGGGTGAAGACCTCGAGAAAATGGTCGATGACGCCGGTGCCGCCCACGATCAGCGTGCCTCCGGCTGGGACGGTTCCGCCGGGATGGCGGGCGTGGCGTTGCCGCGAGCCGCGTCGGCGGGGGCGTTTGGGAACAGTGTCGCCGGTTCAGCCGGCGCCGGAGCCGGAGCCGACTGACCGAGGAAACGCTTGCGGTTTTCGGCCCACGCTCGCAGGCAGGACGGATCGCGCGGCCCGGCTTCGCCCATGGCGCTGCACCGCGCCAGCTCCGCGCCGAGCGGATCGCGTTCCCTCACGGTGCGCGTCTGCGCCGTCGGGCTGTTCTGCCGTTCGTCCTTGCGGGTCATCTCGATCGCGGTCGCCGTGACCGCGATCGCGACGAAGACGACAGCGCCGATGCGCGCGAGGATCTTGCCGTCCATCGGGTCGCCCTCAGTTACCGCGGAACATTTGCGCGTTGCCGGGCTGGTAGCCGGCCCCCGGCGTCAGGAAACGGCGGCGCTGTTCGCGGCCTTGCTCGGCGGCAGCGGCCTGTTCGGCCGATTGCAGCGCCTGTGCCCGCCCGTTGGCGGCGATGACGGCGGTGAGGTCGGCGAGCTGCTGGGCCTGGAGGGCGAGGAGCTGGTTGCCGGCCTGTGTCGCCTGCAAGGCGCCGGTCGCCGACTGGCTGGCGCCGACCAGCGCCGACATCTGCGTGCGGTTGGTGTCGATATTGCCGACGACCGTGGCCTGCACACGCATGGCGTCTTGCAGACCGCCCACCGTATTCTGCCAGCGGGTCCGGGCGTCGGCGATCAGTTGCTTGTCCGACGCCGACATCGACATATTGGCGTATTTGGTCTGGAACGCCTGGTCGATCTTCTGGACGTCGTAGGCGATGTTCTGAGCCTGCTGGAGCAGTTGCTGCGTGCGCTGCACCGACTGCTGAAGCTGTTGCAGCGACGAATAGGGCAGGCTGGCCAGATTACGGGCCTGATTGATGAGCATCTGCGCTTCGTTCTGAAGCGAGGTGATCTGGTTGGTGATCTGCTGAAGACTGCGGGCGGCCGTCAGCACGTTCTGCACATAGTTCGTGGGGTCGAACACGGTCCATTGGGCCTGCGCCGGCGTCGCCAGTATTGGGGCGAGCGCGACAGGCGCGAGGAGCAGCGCGGCGGCGAGCCGGGCCGCGCGGGAGCGAGGCAAGGTCATGGCAGTTTCTCCTTCAGGGTGAGCGTTGGAATGAGGTCGGCCGCCCAGCCGAGATCGCGGTTGCGGAGCCAGGCGACGAGGAAGTCGGCCTGCCCGTGTTCGGCGAGCAGCCGCGTGATTGCGGATTGGTCGGTCTTGGCGGAAGCAGCGCAGAGCGCGAGGGCGACGTCCGACAGCCCCAGCTCGAACAGGCGATTGCCGCGGCGGCTTTGGCAGTAGTAGTCGCGCTTGGGCATGGCCCGCGCGATGATCTCGATCTGGCGGTCGTTGAGGCCGAAGCGGCGATAGATCGCGGTGATCTGCGGCTCGATGGCGCGCTCGTTCGGCAGGAGCAGCCGGGTCTGGCAGCTCTCGATGATGACGGGCGCGATGGACGAGCCGTCGATGTCGGAGAGCGATTGCGTGGCGAAGACGACGCTGGCGTTCTTCTTGCGAAGCGTCTTCAGCCATTCGCGGATCTGGCCGGCGAAGCCTTCGTCGTCGAGCGCGAGCCAGCCCTCGTCGATGATGAGAAGGGTCGGCGATCCGTCGAGGCGGTCCTCGATGCGGTGGAAGAGGTAGGAGAGGACGGCAGGCGCGGCGCCGGTGCCGATCAGCCCCTCGGTCTCGAACGCCTGCACGGTCGCCGTGCCGAGATGCTCGCGTTCGGCGTCGAGCAGCCGCCCATAGGGGCCACCGATGCAATAGGCGCGAAGCGCCTGCTTGAGGTCGTTGGACTGGAGCAACACGCAAAGGCCGGTGATGGTGCGTTCCTCGACCGGCGCCGAGGCCAGCGAGGTCAGCGCCGTCCAGATGTGCTCCTTCACCTCCGGCGTGATGGCGACGCCTTCACGGGTCAAGATGGCGACGATCCAGTCGGCGGCCCAGGCGCGCTCGGGAACATCGTGGATGCGGGCCAGCGGCTGAAGGCTGACGGAGGCTTCCGATCCACCGGACAGATCGCCGCCGAGGTCATGCCAATCGCCGCCCATCGCCAGCGCCGCGGCCCGGATCGAACCTCCGAAATCGAAGGCGAACACCTGTGCGCCTGCGTAGCGCCGGAACTGCAAGGCCATCAGCGCCAGCAGAACGGATTTGCCGGCGCCAGTCGGGCCGACGATCAGCGTATGGCCGACATCGCCGACATGGAGAGAAAACCGGAACGGGGTCGAGCCTTCGGTCTTGCCGAACAGCAGCGGGGGCGCTGCGAAGTGCTCGTCCCGTTCCGGCCCCGCCCACACCGCTGACAAGGGTATCATGTGGGCGAGATTGAGGGTGGAGATCGGCGGCTGCCGGACATTGGCGTAAACGTGTCCGGGCAGGCTGCCGAGCCAGGCGTCCACCGCGTTGATGGTCTCGGCCATCGCGGTGAAGTCGCGGCCCTGAATGACCTTCTCGACCAGGCGCAGCTTCTCGTCGGCGGCGCGCGGATCGGCGTCCCACACCGTCACCGTCGCGGTGACATAGGCGATGCCGGCATAGTCGGCGCCGAGTTCCTGGAGCGCGAGATCGGCGTCCGCCGCCTTGTTCGACGCATCGGTGTCCACCAGGACGGATGCTTCGTTGGTCATCACCTCCTTGAGAATCGCGGCGACCGATTTGCGCTTGGCGAACCACTGGCGGCGGATCTTGGTCAGGAGCTTGGTTGCGTCGGTCTTGTCGAGCAGGATCGCGCGGGTGCTCCACCGATAGGGGAAGGCCAGCCGGTTCAATTCGTCGAGCAAGCCCGGCGTCGTCGCTGTCGGAAATCCGGTGACGGTGAGAACGCGCAAATGCGCCCGCCCGAGGCGGGGCTCCAGCCCGCCGGTCAGCGGCTGATCGGCCAGCAGCGCATCGAGGTAGATCGGCGTCTCGGGAACGCGGACACGGTGCCGGTGCGTGGAGACGCAGCCATGGAGATAGGTCAGCGTCTCGCCGTCATCGAGCCAGCGGCATTCAGGCATGAAGGGTTCGATCAGGCGCAGCAGCCGGTCCGTGCGGTCGGTGAAGCCGTCCAGCGCCTCGTGCGGATCGAAACCCTTCGTCTCGCGGCCTTCGTAGAGCCAGCCTTCGGCGCGGGCCGCGTCTTCGGCCGGCGGGAGCCAGGCGAAGGTCAGAAAATAGCTGGACTCGAAATGCGCCCCGGCCTCCTCGAAGTCGGCCTTGCGCTCGGCGTCGACCAGGGCGGAAGCGGCATCGGGAAAACGACTATCGGGATAGCGGTTGGAAGGATGGCGCTGGGCCTCGACGAAGATCGCCCAGCCCGAGCCGAGGCGGCGAAAAGCGTTGTTGAGACGCCCGGCGACGGCGACCAATTCGGCCGGGACAGCGGAGTCGAGATCGGGACCACGAAAGCGCGCCGTGCGCTGGAAGCTGCCATCCTTGTTGAGCACGACGCCCGTGCCGACCAGCGCCGCCCAAGGCAGGAAGTCGGCGAGTCGGCTGTTCTTGTTGCGATATTCGGTGAGGTTCATCATCGGCGCGCACCCCTCAAATCGTGAGGTGCGCTGGGATGCGCAGGTGCCGGCGGCCGACATCGACGAACAGCGGATCGCGTTTGGCCGCCCACACCGCCGCGAAATGGCCGATGGCCCAGACGACGATGCCGATCAGCCAGAGACGCAAGCCCAGGCCGAGCGCGCCCGCCAGCGTGCCGTTCATGATGGCGATGGCGCGCGGAGCGCCGCCGAGCAGGATCGGCTCGGACAGCGCCCTGTGAACCGGCACGCTGAACCCCGGCACGTCGTCAGCCACGCCCGCCATCAGACGAGCGCTCCGCCGCCGAACGAGAAGAACGACAGGAAGAAGCTCGACGCCGCGAATGCGATCGACAGCCCGAAGACGATTTGGATCAGCCGGCGGAAGCCGCCGGAGGTGTCGCCGAAGGCCAGCGTCAGGCCGGTCGTGATAATGATGATGACGGCGACGATCTTGGCCACCGGACCCTCGATCGACTGAAGGATGGATTGCAGCGGGGCTTCCCACGGCATGGACGAGCCGGAGGCATGGGCGGGCGCCGCCATCACCACGGAAAGCACGGCGACGGACAACGCCGAGACGAGGTGATGGCGCGTTTGATGCAGGCGTTGGATCACAGGTGTTCTCCTTCGAGGCTGGTGGGGATAAGAGAGGCCGCGCGGTCGTCGCTCCTGGAGGCGGGGGCGTTGGCGGGCGTGACGCGGTAATCGCCGTCCGGGCCGAGGCCCTCGACGCGGGCGAGTTCGGAGAGTCTGCGTGCGGAGCCGCGGCCCGAGAGCACGGCGACGAGGTCGATCGTCTCGGCGATCAGCGCGCGCGGAACGGTGACGACGGCTTCCTGGATGAGCTGTTCCATCCGCCGCAGCGCACCGATGGCGCTGCCGGCGTGGATCGTGCCGACGCCGCCGGGATGGCCGGTGCCCCAGGCTTTGAGGAGGTCGAGGGCCTCAGCGCCGCGCACTTCGCCGACCGGGATGCGGTCGGGGCGCAGGCGGAGCGAGGAGCGAACGAGGTCGGAGAGCGAGGCGACGCCGTCCTTCGTCCGCATGGCGACGAGATTGGGCGCGGCGCATTGCAGCTCGCGCGTGTCCTCGATGATGACGACGCGATCGGAGGTCTTCGCTACCTCGGCCAACAACGCATTGGTCAGCGTCGTCTTCCCCGTCGAGGTGCCGCCGGCGACGAGGATGTTGGCGCGGCCGGCGACCCCGCCCCGCAGCGCCTCGGCCTGCGTGGCGGACATGATCCCGGCGCCGACGTAATCGTCGAGCGTGAATACCGCGACCGCGGGCTTGCGGATGGCGAAGGCCGGGGCCGAAACCACCGGCGGCAACAACCCCTCGAACCGCTCTCCCGTCTCGGGCAGTTCGGCCGAGACGCGCGGGCTGCCGGCATGGACTTCGGCGCCGACGTGATGGGCGACAAGTCGCACGATGCGTTCGCCATCGGCGGGCGACAGGCGTTCGCCCGTATCGGCCAGCCCCTCGGATAGCCGGTCGATCCAGATGCGCCCATCGGGGTTCAGCATCACCTCGACGACGGAGGCGTCTTCCAAGAAGTTGGCGATGGCGGGGCCGAGCGCGGTGCGCAGCATCCGCGCACCGCGCGCCAGCCCTTCCGATTTGTACTGCGAAACCGCCATCTGATCCCCGATCCAGCCGGGGAGAACTCAGACGGTCCCCGGACGGGGATGATTAAAAGAGCCAGAAATCGGGCCGGTTCAACAAGACTCTGTCGTAGTAGTAGCGTGGCGCGCAAATACAGGAGAACGGCGGAGTCGAGTATTCATGCCGATCGTGTTTTGCCGACATTCACTCTGGATCGGCAGCCTTGTCGCGTCGCGAGTCGATGTCGCGCGACAGGTCTTTGAGGAACCGATCGCCGGTTGCCAGCTTCCGGCCGAGTGTAAGCAGGAAACCCTCGAACCGTTCCGTGCCCTTGGCGCGCGCCGATGGATGTGCGGCGTCAGGCAATGGCGGGGTGAGGGTCATCCAGAACCGTATGAACAGCGAGAGCGTCTCGCCGAGAATGGCGAGATCTTCGTCCATGCCGTCGATCTGGCGGCCGATCCGGTCCATGCGATGAGCAAAAACGGCCTCCAGCCGTTCGGAGGCGTCGGCGGAGAGGAAGGAGGCGACGGCGGCTTCGATGACCGCGGACTTCGAGACGCGACGCCGGAGCGCCAGCGCCTCGACCTTCTTCAGCAGTTCCGGCTCGAAATAGACGTTCATGCGGGTTTTGGTCTGCATGGCCAGCCCTGCTACAGTTCGATGCCATCGGCCGGGTCCATCGCCGCTTGCCGGGCGACGGATGTGACCTGGTGACGAAGGTTGCGGGCTTTTGCGGCGTCCACGTCCGGTTCGTCGTCGAGCAGGGCGAACTCTCCAATAGCCGGGCGTTCGGGCGGTGTGATCTCCTCATGCTCGGGAAGTTCCGGCTCGCGGCGGATACCGGCATTGGCCGGATCGGTGATCGAGCTGGTTCCGGTAATGGTCTTCATCCCGGCGGGTGCGGTCGGGATCGCCAGCGCGGACCAATCATCGGCAGGTGGCTTGGCCGGGCCTTTCGTGATTGCGGGTTTCGGGGGCGGCAGGATGCGTTCGCGGAATCGCGCATCCTCGTAATAGCGGGCCTTCTTCGCCCGCACCGGCGGCACGCCCGCGACCAGCAGCAGTTCGTCGGCGGGCGGAAGCTGCATTACCTCGCCGGGGGTGAGCAGCGGCCTGGCCGTCTCCTGCCGCGAGACCATGAGGTGCCCCAGCCAGGGGGAAAGCCGGTGGCCGGCATAGTTGGTGGAATCGCGCAATTCGGTCGCGGTGCCGAGTGCGTCCGACACACGCTTTGCGGTGCGTTCGTCGTTGGTGGCGAAGGCAACGCGGACATGGCAGTTGTCGAGCACGCTGTTGTTGGCGCCATAAGCCTTTTCGATCTGGTTGAGGCTCTGCGCGATCAGGAAGCTCTTGATCCCGTAGCCCGCCATGAAGGCCAACGCGGACTCGAAGAAATCCAGCCGGCCGAGCGCCGGGAACTCATCGAGCATCAACAGCAGCCGGTGGCGATTGGCCGAGGTCTTCAGGTCTTCGGTCAATCGACGCCCGACCTGATTGAGCAGCAGGCGGATCAGCGGCTTGGTGCGATTGATGTCCGACGGCGGCACCACGAGATAGAGGCTGACGGGCCTATCGCCAGCGACGAGATCGGCGATGCGCCAGTCGCAGCGCGCGGTCACTTTCGCCACCACTGGATCGCGATAGAGGCCGAGGAACGACATGGCGGTCGAAAGCACGCCGGATCGTTCGTTGTCGCTCTTGTTGAGCAGCTCGCGCGCCGACGACGCGATGACGGGATGGACGCCGGCCTTGCCCAGGTGGGGCGTGTTCATCATGGCGCGCAACGTCGCCTCGACCGGCCGCTTCGGGTCGGACAAAAAGTTGGCGACACCCGCCAGCGTCTTGTCGCTTTCCGCGTAGAGGACGTGCAGGATCGCGCCGACCAGCAGCGAATGGCTGGTCTTTTCCCAATGGTTGCGCTTGTCGAGCGCGCCTTCGGGATCGACGAGGATGTCGGCGATGTTCTGCACGTCACGGACTTCCTTGTCGCCGCGCCGCACCTCGAGCAGAGGATTATAGGCTGACGAGGTTGGATCGGTCGGATCGAACAGCAGCACGCGGCCGTGCCGGGAGCGGAAGCCGGCGGTCAGCCCCCAATTCTCGCCCTTGATGTCGTGAATGATCGTGCTGCCGGGCCATGTGAGCAGGGTCGGCACCACGAGACCCACGCCTTTGCCCGATCTGGTCGGCGCGAAACAGAGCACATGCTCCGGGCCATCATGGCGGAGATAGTCGCGGTCGTAGCGGCCGAGGACCACGCCGTCCGCGCCGAGCAATCCGGCTGCCCTGATCTCGTTCGGTCCGGCCCAGCGCGCCGAGCCGTAGGTGACGACGTTCTTCGCCTCGCGTGCCCGGAGCACCGACAGGGTGATGGCGACGACGATCGAGACGAGTCCACCCGATACCGCGATTGCGGCGCCCTCAAGAAAGATAGAAGGCGCATAGGCGTCGAACGAGAACCACCACCAGAAGAAGATCGGCGGGTAATAGACCGGCCAGCCCGCAACCTCGAACCACGGCTGTCCGAGCTGCGGCTGGAAGCCAAGACGCCACGCCGTCCATTCCGTCGCGCACCAAATGGCGGTGAACACGATCGCAAGGACGATGGCGACTTGTCCCCAGAGGACACGGGTTCCCGACATAAAGGCTCCGACCGGCAAGAGAGATGGAGCCGATCAAAGAATATCCGTTCCGGCGAGAAGCAACAGGAAATCCGAAGCGTCGAGGTTTTGGATGCCGTGGCTGACAAATCGGACGGTTGGCGTGGGGGCGAGCACACCTCGATACTGCCCGTTTGCTGGAAGGTCGGCTATCCGTGGCCGCCTCCAGGGCAGGGCAGTCTGTATCAAAGCTCCAATCCTCTCTGCCGTCCCAACTGCCACGACACAGATCCGCCCTGCACGATGCCCATGACCTCACGGCCGAGCTGGCGGTCGATGACCGGCCGCCATGGGACAAGGGTGAACTCATGCGACTTCTCGACGATCGCGAACTTGCCGCTGGATAGCTG
>NZ_JAGMXV010000198.1 GCF_018006725.1 Rhizorhabdus sp. | reverse complement strand
TTTGGCAGCATGCGCGGCTGCACGATGGCCGGCTATGCTTATGCCCAAGGGCAGGGCGTCGTCGCCAACCCCGCATATGCCGCCTCCTACTATCACCGGGCGTGCGAAGGAGGCGAGGCGATCGCCTGTTCGAACCTCGGCTTGGCTTACGCCGGTGGCGTCGGGGTCGCCGAGGATATGATGCGAGCCAATGCCCTGTTCACCAAAGCCTGCGATAAGGGCGCCGTCGCCGGTTGCGCAAATCTGGGTGCATCCTATTCGCTCGGACGTGGCGTCGCGCGCGATCAGGTTGCGGCAGCGGCGCTGTTCCTTAAGGCCTGCGAGGCCGACAATATGCATGCCTGCTACAATCTCGGCGTGCTGTACCGTGACGGACTGGGGGTACGGCAGGACCACGCGAGGGCAGCGGAACTTTTCGACCGGGCTTGCGCGGCGGGCGATGCCGGCGCCTGCGGCAATCTCGGCTTCCTGACGGATGATGGGCGCGGGGTTCGTCCCGATCGCGATCGTGCGTTGTCGCTGTTCGATAAGGCTTGCGGTCTCGGCGACGCCGAAAGTTGCTTCACGCTCGGGCGCGCCTATCAGACGGGCAACGGCCGCGACCGCGATGTGGTGCGGGCGACGGAATTGCTCGAGCGCTCGCTCGCGCTCGACCCGGGCATGATCTCAGCTGGGGAAGCGGTTAAGGCGCTCGAACAGGCGCGGCAGACCGGCGCCACGTCGTCCGAGCGGCCTTAAGCATCTATCGGTGTTGCTCAGCTCAACAGCATGTACACCGCTCCCAGCAGGGCGCTGCCGAGCAGCACCGGGATCATGCCCAGCTTGAAGCGGAACACCGCGAGCGCGGCCAGCGCCGCGAGGGTAAGGGCGGGCAGGTCGAGGCTTGACGGCACCGGAGCATCGAAGGCGAACGGCCCGAAGGCGATGCGTCGCACCTGGCCGAACAGCGTGTGGATGGCGAACCACAAGGCGAGATTCAGGATCACGCCGACGACGGCTGCGGTTATCGCGCTAAGCGCCGCCGACAAGGCCTTGTTGCCGCGCAGCCGCTCGACGAAGGGCGCGCCCGCGAAGATCCACAGGAAACAGGGCAGGAAGGTCACCCAGGTCGTCAGGATCGCTCCCAGCGTCGCCGCTGCCAATGGAGGCAGGCCGGTCGAGCCGCGATAGGCGGCCAGGAAGCCGACGAACTGGACCACCATGATCAACGGTCCCGGGGTCGTCTCGGCAAGGCCCAGGCCGTTGAGCATCTCGCCCGGCTGCAACCAGCCATAGGTGCCGACCGCCTCCTGCGCGACATAAGCGAGTACGGCATAGGCGCCGCCGAAGGTCACCACCGCCATCTGGCTGAAGAAGGTGGCGATCTGGGTGAAAGGGGTGGCGGGGCCGGCGAGCAGCAGCAGCGCCGCGACCGGGGCGAGCCAGAGAAACAGAAAGGCGGACGATATCTTCAGCGACCAGCCGAGGTTCGGCCGCGCATGATCGGGCAGCCCTTCGCCAAGCGCCGTCTCCGCATCATGGACGATCGTTCCGCCGCTGCTGCCATGACCGCCGCCGCCCTTGAACGCCGAAAGCCCCATCCGCCCGCCCAGATAACCGCCCAATCCTGCCAGCAGGACGATCAGCGGGAAGGGGGCGCCCAGGAAGAAGATCGCCACGAAGGCGGCCGCCGCGATCCCGCGCATGACGCCATTGCGCAGCGCCCGCGATCCGACGCGGATCACCGCCTGGACGACGACCGCGAGCACGGCCGCCTTGAGGCCAAAGAACAGCCCGTCGACCATCGGCGTCTGGCCGAGCAACACATAGACGAAGCTCAGCGCCAGGATGGCGATGAAGCCCGGCAGCACGAACAGCGCACCGGCGACGAGCCCGCCTTTCGTCCTGTGTAGCAGCCAGCCGATATAGGCCGCCAGCTGCTGCGCCTCGGGCCCCGGCAGCAGCATGCAATAGTTGAGCGCATGAAGAAAACGCTCCTCGCCGATCCATTTCTTCTCTTCGACCAGAATGCGGTGCATGACCGCGATCTGGCCGGCCGGCCCGCCGAAGCTGAGCGCGGCAATACGCGCCCAGACGCGGACGGCTTCGCCGAAGCCGATGCCGTGATCGCGGGAAACCGGCGCCGGTGCGCCGGATGTGAAAGTAGCGGTCTCACTCATCGGGCGGATATCCTCGAAGTGAAAAAGGCGTGGAATTGGTCGAGCGTTTCGCTGCCGCGCGCGATCCGCAGCAAGTCGTCGTGGGTGGAGGCGCAGATGCCGGCCAGCATAGCACCGAGGCCGGAGGTTTCGGGACGGTCGAACTTGCCGTCGCCGATGTCGAGTTCGTGGATTATCTCGGCGATCGCCGCCAGCGCCGGATCTTCCGTGGGTCCGGCGCGCAGCAGCAGCGTTTCGAAGCTGCACCGGTCTTCTTCATGGGTGAACTCGGCATCGGTCATGTCGAAGCGGAGTTCGCCCATTGCCGGGTCGTGGGTGCGGCGATCGACGAAGCGGAAGGTCGCCTCCGGATCGACGAAGCGGCGGATCAGCCAGGCGCAGGCGATCCGGTCGACATGAACGCCGCTGCGGGTGATCCAGACGCGGCCGCGCAGGGAGTCGCGGCGGACGGCAGGGGCCGCATCGGCGCGCCCGACGTCGGGATGGGCATGGCGAAGCCGGTCGAGCTCGGCCATCGCCGCCTCGGCCTTCTGTCGGCCATGGGCACCGAAGAAATCGAGCGCCACAGCCTCGTCGAGCCGCTTGCGCAGCCGGTTGATGTCACTGCCGTTCGCTGGGCCTGTTTCGATCAGCCGCCGTGCGGCGGCGGCGATGTCGTCATAATCGGCGTCGCGGGCGGCATCGAACAGCGCGCTGACTTCCGCGTCGGACTGACCACCGATCAACCGGCCATCGATCAGGACTGCTTCGCCACCGCCGGCGACGATCTCCTCGATCAATGATCGCAAGGCCACTTCATTGGCGTCGCTGCGAGGCAGGATGTGCGCAGCGGTCTTGATCGCGACCGCGCCGATCGCCTGAAGACGGCGCCAGACCTTGACCCGTAAATAGGGCGGGCGGGTCGGCAATTGGTGAAGCAGGACCAGCCAGTCCCGCGATTTCGACTCGATCATGATATATGTGTATCCTGTTCCGGAGAAAAGATACACATATATCAATAAGGCTATGGGTGCTTCAGGCCTGCGCGATCGCTGCGGCCATTGTCGGAGCCCGCTCTGCGCGGCTCTATGCGGCGCACCTCTCCAATCTCGAATACCCCGAGGCCTTTGCCGAAATGGTGTCGTCTTTCCTGCGCCACGCGTGGCCTAAGCGGGGATTATCAGCGGCGGAATCCGCGACGGCGGGTATCGCTCGAGAGGCGGTCGTGCTAAGGCTGTGCCATCACCGGGACGTTCTTCGGCACCCGGTGACTGAGAGACCCCGTGCTCCCGCTGCATTCAGGGAGGCACCATGGATCTTAACTATCTGTTCGCGCGCCATCAGGTTTCTTTGATGAAGGCTTCGGCCGCCCTGTGCGGGGAGGCGCGTGCCGCGCATCTCGGCCTCGCGAGGCTCTATGCCGAACGCATCGACGATGTCCGCAATGGCATGCGTGGCGCGGGTCGGAGCGTGTTTCTCTGACCGCCACACAGGACGAGCCCGCCAGCCTGTGGCGCACCGTCGGTGGCAACACGATGCGTGGCGGGCGCCGCGCGCCGCAGAAAATCGCGGAAGGGTCTCTGGGCGAGATGATGGCGCTGGTGGCCGAGGAGGATCCCGAGGAAATCTGGCGACTGGTGATCCAGACGGGCGACGGCCGGCATTTGCGCTCCTCGGAACTGCGCGAGCTGCTGCGGTCGTCTGAGGATCCGTCGGCGCGCTGAGGCGGCTTCTCCTCCCAGGGGAAAAAGCCGCGCGCGCTTTGAATTCAGCCCGTACATTCAGGCTGTAAGCTCAGCCGTGCGCCGGTCCGTAAGTCCCGGTCACGCGGTGACTGTGCTGGAGCACCGCCCACACCGCATGATAGAGGTCCGCCCGGGCGATCTTGCCCAGGCGGGTGGCTTCCAGAAACTGGAAGTGGGCCTGACCCACCGAATCCAGGCCCCAGCGGTCGTGCAACTCTCTTGCAAGCTGCACGGCGCGGGGCTCGACCCGATAGCGATGGCTGGTCGCGGTCAACCTTCGACGTCCGCGCTCTGCTTCACGGCCTCTGCCGCGTCCTGAAGACGCCGCGCGGAGCGGGCTTCCTGGGCGGAATGGCGGACGGCCAGTCCGCGCCAGGCGCGTTCGGACCGGAGAAACTGTTCCTTGACTTCGGCCAGCACGCTCTGTTCGGCCTGCTGGGCGCATTCGTCGGCCCGGGCGATGCACAAGTCGCTGTTGGACGGCATGATGGTTCTCCCTTGTCCGGACCTTAGTCGACCATGTCGGCGACGAGACGCTTCAAATCTGCTCGCGACAGGCTCGCTCCCGGCAAGGGGGACAGGCGCTGGCGCTGGGGCTGGGTTCTGTAGTTGTGGGTGTTCACGTCTTTTTGAGTCTTGAAATACATTCTGCTTCCGTGGCGTCTTGCGCCAGTTCTTATGTGATTGATGGTGGTCAGGGTAAGGCAACCATTCTGGCTGCCGGATCTTCGGGCCGTTGCGGGAGATATCGGATGGATCCGATCCCTCCCGCGATCGTCGATTGATCAGGCCGCTTCGAGATTGACCGCCGACGCCCGGCCGCGCTGATCGGCTTCGATTGCGTAGCTGAGGCGCTGACCCTGTTTGAGGGTGATCATCCCCGCGCGCTCGACCGCGCTGATGTGGACGAAGCTGTCGCCGCTATTGTCCTCGGGCTCGATAAAGCCATAGCCCTTGGTTTCGTTGAAAAACTTGACGGTACCGATCGGCATGATGTTGTCCTTCACAGGCAAGATTATCGCCAGCCACATGGCTGTCGAGCTTGAAGCGCGTGAAAGGAAAATCTGCGTATCAGGCAGTAGATTCGTCGCAGGCGACGTGTAGCTTGTATCTAGATAGAGATTTTTATCGAAATGTCAATTCAACGAAATAATTGACTCGCCTTATCTGGGCGGCAATCATTACATAGTCTGTATTTATCCCGGGTCTATGACGCGTCGCGATCCTGTCGTGATCCCGGTCGTCGTTCAAATGAAGCTGTCTGCGTTTGGAGCGCCCAGCAGCACCCCGCCATAGTTGCGCCCGACCTTGGCCGGGTTATTGGCGACATGGGTTCGCCCGGCATGAATATCGCAGAAGATGCGTGAGATCGGTCGGTCCCGGAAAATCCCTTCGGCGCCCGAGGCGTGAAAGATCCGGGTGACGAGGTCGCCGCAGCGGCTGGATATCTGCGCCGATTGATAGCGGAACGTCAGCCGCGTCTCGACGTCGGCCTGGCGTCCGGCACGCGCCGTGGCCATCAGGTGATCGAAATTGCGGTTGAGCAGAGCCTTCATCTCGTCGATCGCGGCGGCGGTCTCCGCAACCAGTTCGAGTGTAGCAGAATCCTGCGCCGCGCAGGAGGCATCATTGTTCGACACGCGCGTGGCGCCCGCCTGGCGAAACAGGTCGAGCGCCCCCTGCAGCGCCCCGATCGACGAGCTCGATACGGCCCGGACGAACACCTGGCCGAAAGGCAGGCGGTAGAGCGGCGCGTCATTGACCTTCAGCCCCGGGCTGCTGACCGCGAAGCCATCCTTCGAACGATGAATGCGATAGGCGGGGACATAGGCGTCCTCGACGACCACATCATGACTGCCCGTCGCACACAGGCCGATCGTCTTCCACAGCGGCAGGATGGTGAAGTCGCGGCGGGGTACGAGGAAGGTCACGAAATCGGGTGCGCCCGTCGTCGGGTCGGCGATCATCCCGCCCAGAAAAGCCCATTCGCAATGGTCGACGCCGCTCGAAAAGCTCCAGCGGCCGGACAGGCGATAGCCCCCCTTGGCAGGCGTCGCGCGTCCCTTGGGCATGTAGGAGGAGGAGATGAGCGTGGCGGGATCCTCACCCCAGACATCCTCCTGAGCCTGCGGGTCGAACAGTGCCAGCTGCCAGTTATGGACCGCCAGAACGCCCAGGACCCAGGCCGACGACATGCAGCCTTCGGCAACCTTCATCTGCACCGCATAGAAAGTCTGTGGGTCCATCTCGTAGCCGCCGTAACGGCGCGGCTGGAGTATCTTGAAGAAGCCCGCGTCGCGGAAATCGGCGACCGTCCCGGCCGGAAGGCGGCAGTCGCGCTCGGCCTGTTCGGCCCGCTCCCGCAGGATCGGGATCATCGCCTCGGCGCGGTCGATCAGGTCGGCTTCGGTCGGAAGGCCAATGGCTCGGGTCAGGGTCATGCTCCGTCTCCTCTTTGTCTGTATTTCGTCAGGCGACCGCCGCCAGCCTTGCGCGCTCGTCAGCGCCGAAGCCGATGCTGAAATCATGGCCCCACTCGCTGACGGTGGTGAATTCGAAGGCGCTGTGGGTGGTCCAGTCGACCTGCAGGCCGCCAAAACCATATTCGAGCGCGAAGCCGCCGGGCGTGGCGAGGTAGAAGCTCACCATATGGTCGTTGCTGTGCCGGCCGAGCGTCGCCATCAGCCGCGCGCCCGTCCGTTCCATCCGGTCATGGGCGCGGCCGACCTCGTCCAGCGTGGGCAGCTCGACCATCAGGTGGACGCAGCCCGCCGGAACCTCGCCTTCGAACAGCGCGAGGCTGTGGTGACGCGGATTGTCGCAGTGGAGAAAGTCGATCCGCATGCCCGGGCCGTCCGCGCCGTGCGGGCGGTGCGTCATATAGTCGGAGACGTCGAAGCCCAGCACGTCGTGCAGAAAATCGCGCGTCTCGTCGATATTGGGTGCCGGCAGCACGACATGGCCCATGCCCAGCGGGCCGGTCACGAAACGCTCGACCCCGGCGGGCGACCGGAAGGGCGTGGGTGCAAGGGTGGGCCCGTGAAACAACTCGTGTCGGTTTCCTGCGGGATCGAGCAAACAGATCATGTCGCCCACGCTGCGCAGATCACAATCGGCGGCGGTCGCCTGTTCGAAAGGAACGCCCTTGGCCGCAAGCTCTTCTTTCGCCGCCTCGAAGGCGCGGCGGCTGCGCAACTCCCAGCCAGAGGCGTGATAATGGTCGGTGGCGGCGGGCAGAACCAGCATGCGCGCGGCGCGCTCGTCCATGCGCAGCAGAACCGCGCCATTGCGTTCTTCAGCGGCAAAGCCGGCCAGCTGCTCGCCGAAATCGATCCAGCGGCGCGGTGCCGTAGCGCCGATCACGCAATAGCCGAGGCCTGCGATATCCATGTCGAGACATCCTCTTCCGTTCGCCCCGGATTTGCCACCGGGCCGGGTCGCAGGAATTGATCTCGATCAACGGAATTGCGTTATGCGTTTCATGAGCCGGTCTATGGCGATGCAATCCGTATCAATTGGAAGATTGTGGGACGTTTTGCGTATAATTTGTCTTGGATTTTCTTCTGGGGGTTCCTCAATAATCCTTCGAATAGCGGATGCTGGCGTTCGACCCGCCGAAGGAACTGGTCTGGCTGAGCAGGCTGAGCGTCTTCGACAGCGAGATTTCCAGCTGGGTCGCCGTGAAGCCGCGCGCGTCGGTGATCACCTCCACATAGATATCGTTGGAGATATATTGCCCGGCCGCGAGCGCGGTGCCCCGCCCGGCGGTCTTGTCGGCGCCCAGCACGCGCAGCCGGTCGATGCCCGAAGCCGAGCGCAGCTTGCCGAGCGGGTTGAGCCCGCCACCCGATCCGCGCAGCGAGTTGAGCGCGGCTGCCAGCTGGATCGCCTGGGTCGGCGACAGCGAGGTCACGCTCTCCCCGAACAACAGCCGCGACAGCACCTCGTCCTGCGGCAAAGTGGGGGTGGAGGTGAAGCTGACCTGCGGGGCCATGGCGCGGCCACTGATGATGATCCGCGCCGTGACGCCCTCGATCGAGGTGTCGGCCGACAGGTCGAGTTCGGGGTTGGTCAACTGGCTGCCGTCGAAGCGGATCTCGCCCCGCTCGTCGAGGTCGAAGCGGCGGCCGGCGAAGGAATAGGTGCCGCGCACCACCGACAGGCGCCCGACGACGCGCGGGTCGCCCGCCGTTCCGGTCACGCGCATGTCGGTTGCCCATTCGGCCTCCAGCCCCATGCCGCTGACGAAGATCTGGTTGTCGGCGCGGATGCGGATGTCGAGCTTCCAGTTGCTCGGCGCAGGGCCATCGGCATTTCCGTCGGGTTTGAGCGGTTGATCGCCGCGACGGCGGACGCCGGTCAGTTCGGCGACCTCGGCCGCGCCCTGGCGGATGATCCGATAGCGCGCCTCGGGAATGCGCAGGTCGCCCTTGATCAGTCCGCCGCCGGGGCCGTTGGTGATATCGAGCGTGCCCGACGCCACCGCCCCCAGAGCATCGCTCTTCGCCAGACGCGCCTTTGCGAGCGTGGCCTTCCACTGGG
>NZ_JAGMXV010000197.1 GCF_018006725.1 Rhizorhabdus sp. | reverse complement strand
CGGCAGGATCAGGAAGGCGCCGGCGACGAGCGCGGCGGGCAGCAGCAGGCGCGCCGACAAGCGCAGGCGCGGATCGCGCCACGCGACATAGAGCAGGAACAGGATGATGCCGAGCGAGGCGAGATCGACCCACTGCCAGCGGTCACGGAAGGTCGACGCGATCCACAACAATTTGTTGGGCAGGTTGAACCAGTCGGCGGACGGGCTGGGGGCGGCTCCTGTCGGCGCTGCGAACAGCATGGGCAGCAGGGGCGCGGCGAGTGGCAGGCAGGCGATCACGGCTCTTCGCAGGGCCATCGAAAGTCGGTCGCCCTGCTCGCGGCGGGCGGCGATCTCGGTGCCGAACGCCATCAGGCCGAACAGCCCCCAGCCCGCGCTGTGGCAGGTCCAGAGAATGAGCGCCAAGGGGACGGACAAAGCGCACCGCGCCCGGCCGCGACCCCGCGTGCCGAGGCTGATCCAGCCGGCCAGCGCGAGCAGCGCGAGGCCTTGTGCCAGCTGGAAATTGATGAAGCCCATCTGGAAGGGCCAGGCGAAGGCAAGCGGCAGGGCGAACAGGCCCGCCTCGTTCATCCGGCCATGGATCGCGCGGGCGAGACAGATCATCCCGCCGATGTTCAGCGCGACGATCAGGATCGCGATGGCATGGCCCGCGCCGACCGGACCGATCAGCCCGATCAGCGGCAGGGCTAGCAGGTCGGTGCCCAGATTGCCCACCCAGACCCAGTCGATCGAGAAATAGTGATGCAGTGGTGATGTGTCGGGCGCGGTCGCGATATGCCAGCGGGCGACATGGCCCGGCAGATCGGTCAGCGGAGGAAGACCAGGCTGGAGCAGGGGAACGAGGGAGATAAGGGCGAGCCCGAGCATCGCCCAACCGCGCGTCCACCAGGGCACTGCGTCCGCCGACGAACTCACCTTACCCGTCCGTAGAGCTGCCAGTCCATGCCCGACAGGCCCTTGGTCGTTCCGCCCGCCAGCGGCTGAAAGGCGCGGCCGCAGCGAAGGGCGGCGAGCGGGAAACCGGGGCCGCCGGGAGCCTCCTGCACGAAATAGAAATCCGCGTGGACGCAGGCCTCGCTGAGGATAAGCGGATAGCCCCGTCGCCCGGCGGCGGTCTGCAACACCGCCGCATCGCGGCCATGTTCGAGCAGCACTAAGGCGCCGCCGGGCTGTTCGCGGATCATCGCCTCCACCGCTTCGCCGGGATCGGCGCGGCGGTTCTCGATGATGACGATATCGGCGCTGATCGAACCGACGAGCACCACCGTGACCAGCATCGTTCCGAAGCGCGGGCGCAGGGCGAGGATTTCTGGCAGCAGCAGGAGAAGGCCGACCGCGCTCAGCAGATAATAGCGGGGATAGGCGCTGTTGTCGGGCTGGAGCAGAAGGACCAGCAGCGGCAGGCCGAGGATCGCCAGCAGGAAGAAGGGCATGCGGTCGGCCACGCTCGCCTCGCGCCGAACGAGGCGCGGCAGCAGCAGCGCTGCGAGCATCCAGGATCCGGCGAGCCAGGGCCAGCCGAGCGTATAGGCGAGCATGTGGGCGACCGCGTCGACGAAGGCGACAAGCGAGAAGGGCGTGACGCTGCCCATGCGCAGTCCGTCGGGACTGGCGGCAGCCCCGGCGAAGATCATCAGCAGGACGACCGCGACCGCCGCGAGCGCGCGGGCAGAGAAGAGCAGGCTGGTACGCAGCGCCGTCAGGCGTGGCGCGCTGCGGGCTTGGACGATCGTCATCCAGCCGACCAGCGCGGCGACGCCGAACAGCATCGACACATGGGCGAGCATGCCGATGAATGCCGCCAGACCGAACCATTCAGCACCATAGCGGACGGGCCGCCCGGCGGTCTGGCGATCGACGATCAGGATCGAGACGAGCAGGGCGAGCAGCATCGGCGCATAGCCCCGCGCCTCCGTTCCATAGGTGACGAGGATCGGCGACAGGGCGAACAGCGCCGCCGCGCAGCCTGCCGCTCCCACCCCGCGCCGCGCCGCGATCAGGCCGGCGACCGGGATCGCGAGCGTTCCGCACAGGATCGACAGCGTGCGGCCGAGCATCGGCGTGGCGGTCCAGCCGACAGTCCGCAGCCACAGCGTGTTCAGATGGTGGTTGTTGTCGTGGTTGATCGCGAACAGCACGTCCCCGACGGTCGACGCATCGCGCGCGAAGATCACGGACCACGCCTCGTCGAGCCAATAATCGCCGGTGGCTGCCGCAATGCGCACGCCCAGCCCCAGCAGGGTGAGAAGCAGCAGGATGAGCGGCAGCGGAGATTTGGGAACGAGCTGCGGAAGCGGGCGGGGCATGCTTGCTTCTATCGCAACCGCTGTCGCAAGCCAGCGGTCGAAATCGCCACAAAACACTTTATGAGGGTTCCAGGCCCAGCGCGGGAATCAGGATCAGGTCGGACATGGCGAAAGGCCTCACCCCGCTGTCGCTCGGAGCGACGCCCGGATTGATCTGGGGCTATGCGTTCGACGAGGCGACCGGCCGCGCGCGCGCGGTCGAAAGCTGTGACGAGGCGGGCGATGCGTTTCGCTGGTTCCATCTGAGCCTCGCGCATCAGGGCAGTGCCAAGTGGATCGAGCGACAGGCCGACCTCCCCGACGAGGTGAAGGAATTGCTGCTCGGCAGCGATAATCACCAGCGGGCCTTGATCGACGAAGGCGTGGTCGGTTGCGTCATCCACGACGTGGAGCGCGACTTCGACGGTCGGGACAGCGGGCAGGTGGGCGCGATCCGCTTCGCACTGACCGCCCGCATGATGATCACCGCGCGGCTGCATCCGATGCGTTCGGCCGACATCATCCGCAATCGGCTGGCGCAGGGGCGGAGGATAGATCAGCCGGCCGATGCGCTCGATCTCCTGACGGCCACCGTGATGGAGGGCGTCGCGGCCGAGATGCGCGACCTCAGCCATGACGTGCAGCGGGCCGAGGACGCCTTTCTCGACGACCTCAACTCGCCCAATACGCGCGGCCTGATAGCCATCCGCCGGCGGCTCGCCCGGCTCCAGCGCACGGTCGAGGGCATGGGCCGGGTGTTCCGACGGCTGGAGGAAGACGAGGAATTACCCGAGGATATGGCGCCGACGGTCGAGAAATTGTCCCAGCGGCTGCAGTCGCTCGATGCCGACGCATTGGGCGTCCAGCGCCAGCTCCGTCAGTTGCGCGAGGAGATCGACACGCAGGTCGACCAGCGGACCAACCAGAATCTGTACATCCTGTCGATCATGACGGCTTTGTTGTTGCCGGCCACCTTCGTGACGGGACTGTTCGGGATGAACACCGGAGGCCTGCCCTGGTCCGGATCGGGCCACGGTACCCTGCTCGCGACTGTTACCGCCTTCGGGGCAGCGGGCGCGACCTACGTCGCGCTGCGTATGATGGGCTTCATGCGCCGTTAGCAAAGATATCCGAAGACAGGCGCCTAAATACAACATCCGTCATTTTTTGACCCAGCTTGATCCAGAACGGGTCAAAGCACCGATTGTGTCGGACGATGGACATGCTTAACAGATGTGTCAGGGGATGCGCGATCAGGGGAGACGCATGCGCATGAGGGGACCGAAGAGCCAGCGCATCGGGGGGGGAGTTTTCCGTTTGCGCGCTTGCGTCCGCCACGGTGCGGGCGGTGCCTCTCCGCAAATGCTTCGACGAGGTTCGGTGCCGGGCTCGTCGACAGATTGCGGAGTGGCCTGAGCGAATGGCCGAAAAGGACAAGGGGTCGGCGGCACGGTTGCGTCGCGAGGCTGCGAAGGCCCGCTTGCTCGCGCATAATGCAGACGAGCGGGACGAGGCTGCGCGGCTGCTCGACATGGCGGCGATGCTCGAGCGCGAGGCAATGGCGATCGAAGATGCGCTGCGGGGACGTGGCTGAACTCGACCCTCAGCGTCGCGCGATCCAACGCTCCATCTTCGTCCGCGCCCATCGATCGTAAAAGCGAGCCAGAATCAGAGCGGACCCGCAGAGCGAAAGGACGGTCGCAATGCCCAGCCAAGGGGCCATGGGTTCGGGCTTATGTCCAAAAAATACGATCCCGCGCGTAATGATCGAAATCAGCGGAGCGTGGATGACGTAGAGCGGGTAGGACATGGCGCCCAAGGCCTGTGCGATGCGACCGAGCTTCGGTTCCCGCTCTGCCACCAGCCACAGCATCGCCGGAAAGATTAGGAATACCGTTGCGAAGTCCGCAAGCGCGCCGCCCGGCAGCTCTCTTAGCCAGAGCACTGCAGCCACACTCGTAACGGCAAGCCAGGGCAACCAGCCGGCACTGCGGCTCGGACGTCGATGACGCTGGATCAATATCCCGAGGAAGAAGGAAAAGCCGACTCGAGGAAAGCCGCCAAGGATGCTCGACCAGGATTGGCCCGCCCCGGGATCGCCACAAGCAAGCATCCCCGCCGCGCTGACGGCGATGATCAGGAGCAATATAGGCGTGGTCAGCCGGTGCCAAATCAGGGCCAGCACCAGATTGGCGACCAGTTCGAAGAAGAGCGACCAGGCGGGAAAGTTCAATGGAAACAGGCTGTCGGTGCCGGTCCAGGTCGGCGAGGGGAGCATCAGCAGTCCGGACAGAAGCGCAACGACGAATTCCCAGACCGACAGATCGCCGCGCTTCAGCATGAGCGCTGCGATCGCGCTAGCCATGCCGAGGATCAGCCCGACCAGGTAGAGCGGGTAGAGCCTGATGACCCGGGCCTTCATGAAGGCCGTCGCCGTCAGCCCCTCGCGAAAGCGCGGTTCATAGACAGCCCCCAGAACATAACCGCTGATCAGGAAGAACAGGTCAACCGCGAGCCAGAAACGCGGGATGTGCTGAAGGTCGAAGAAGGTGGCTGCGTGGCCGAGCAGGACGAACAGCGCCGCAACCCCACGAAGCGCGTCGATCGTCTGCAATCGCCCCATGGGCCGGACTTGCACCGGGCATCGGGAGCGGTCAACTAGGTCGGCTATGCGATGGATGCGAGGACGAGCGACGATGCGCTGGAGTCACGGGCTTGCGCTGCTGGTCGCGTCGACCCTGTCGCTTTCCTTCGCTCAGGCAGCCACTGTCCCTTTGACCGTGACCCAACCGGCCGAGAGTCGCGTCTTCCAGCGGCTGTCGATGTCGGGCGGAGCGTTCGGCAAGGGTGAGGGCGTAATCCCGGTCGAGGTCGATTTGCCCACGGCCGGTCCGCTTTATGCCCGGACGCGGGCGTTGGACGGTCGGTCGATCTCGCAGCCTGGTTGGCAAGCCGTCGCGGCTATCGGTGCCGGCCACTCGACCGTTCCGATCACGGGGATCGCAGCGCGCCGAGGCGGCTTCTATCTCGATCTGGCGACTGCGCCGGAGGGACCGTGGGTCGAGGGAAAGACTCCCTTCTACATGGGGGCGATCTTCGTGCAGGCGCCGTCCCAGTCGCTGGGCGTGCTCATGACGCGGCGAACGCAGGGGGACAGGACTCTCGCCGATCTCGGCATTCGCCCCGCGCCCGATCTCTTCGTCTGGGCGACGAGCAACGACCGGGCGCTGGCGCAGCAGCCGGCACGCTGGGCGCGCCCTTCTGACGATGGACCTTATGGATCGGCCTTTGCTGCCGTCTTTCTCGACGAGCAGGCGAAGCGCCTGGGCGTGTCGACGGCTTTCATTGGTCATGCGACAGGGGCGACGTCGATCGCCGCCTTCCTGGCGCCGGAGGCGAGCGAATATGCCCGCTGGATCGCGGCGCTGGACCAGGCGGGCGGGTTCGAGGGGGCGGTCGGGATAATCGGCCACACCGATGCGGCGACGCATATGTCCGATGGACGCTTCGCTTTATCGCTGCGCGCCGCCCGGTCGATCATGGCGCGCCACAACCCGGCGTTCGGTGATCGGTTCGATATGGCCCTCGCCACCATCCCGAACGTCACCGCCACGATTTGGGGCAAGCCCGAGGACTGGCAGCGGATTCGCCATGCCGGGTTCGTGGCGGCGCGCGCGATGGGCGCGCATTATGTCCAGCCCTATGATCTGGAACTGGTCGACGGGGTTCACCCGTCCAATACGGGCATGCGGACGCTGGCACTGCATTTCTCGCGCGCCTTGGCCGGGGGCGACGAGAGTGCGGATGTCGCACGCCTCGGTGGGGCAGGCAGCGCCACGGGCGAGGCCGTCGCTATGGGGCCGGGGGCTGCCTTCCTCGAAGTGGCGGGTGCCCAGGCTCTTGCAGGCGGTCCCGCCTTCGTCTCGCCGGACGTCCAGCCGCCGGGCGGGGAATGGTCCTGGAGGACTCGCTTCCTGATCAGGAAGGGCGCCGTCGCCGAAAGGGGCGTGCTGGTGGGGGCGCCGGGGCGTGGCTATCTCTATGTCGAAGCCGATGGTCGTCTGCGCAGCGGTGGCGAACTGCCCCCGCTCGCTACGTCGCGCAAGGTTGCCGACGGGCAATGGCATGTCGCGCGGATATATGCCGGAGCAACGGGGGTCGAACTGGAAGTCGATGGCGTCGTCGTCGGCCATAGCGGCGTGAAGCCGCCGTCCGGCTATGGCCGTCCGGCATGGATCGGCGCCTTCGGAGCACCCGATGCCTATCGGTTGCCGGTCGCGGTCGACTGGATCGAGTTCGGCTATTGGGGCGCCACGACGCGCTACGACTTCAACGGATCCGCCGAGCCCGGCCCGGCGGGATACACTCAGCCTTGACGGGCGAGCTCCAGGATGATCGCGCGCACTGTCTCGACATGCTCGCGTGCCGCGCGGTCGGCCGCTTCGGGATCGCCGCCGGCCACGGCTGCAGCGATCGCGCGATAGTCGGCGAGGCGAATGCCCTGTAGCCGGGGCGACGGATATTGGGCGTGGATGATGTGCATCGCGATAGCAGGAAACAGGCGCTGCAATTCGCGATTGCCGCCGATCGTCAGGAGGCAGCGATAAAAGCCCCGCCGTGCACGGCTGAAGGCGGCCGGCTCGCCTGACTGAGCGGCCTCGGCGACGTCTTCGACCGCCGCCTTCAGCGCGGCGGCGGCCTCTCCGTCATAGGCCTGCGCCGCCGAGCGAGCCGCCAGACGGGTCAGGGCAGAGGCGACTTCGAGCACCTCCAGGCATTCGGCGAGATCGAGCAGGCGGATAGCGGGCGACCGGTTCGGGCTGAGGTCGACGATGCCGCGCACGGCCAGATGCTGCATCGCTTCGCGGACGGCGTTGCGACCGACCTCGTAACGCTGCGCCAACTCGGTCTCGACGAGCCGCTGGCCCGGCACCAGTCGCCCGCGTTCCAGTTCCTGCATGATCCCGAGATAAACTTTACGGGCGGCGCCCGAGGGTTCGGGTCCGGACCAGTGTCGCGGTGACGCTTTGGACGAAAGTTCAGCCATTGCCATTGATTGTTACACAATCCTGTTCCATAGTCGAACGAAATCGAGAGGAGTCGGCTATGGGCGCGAGCGAGTTGTTGCAGCTGAACGGCAAGACGGCCTTCGTCACCGGCGCATCTGGCGGGCTCGGAGCGCATTTCGCCGAGACGTTGGCCGAGGCAGGCGCGAAGGTCATCGTCGGTGCGCGACGCGAGGCCGCTCTGGCCGACGTGGCGGCGCGGATCCGCGATGCGGGTGGCATCTGCGACACGGTCGCGCTCGACGTCGCCGACGCAGGGAGCATTGCCGCAATCGATCCGCTGCTGGCCGAGGTCGACATCTTCGTGAACAACGCCGGCATCGCGATCGACAAGCCTTTCCTCGAACAGAGCGAGGAGGATTGGGACCGCACGCTCGACACCAACAGCAAGGGCATGTTCCTGCTGACCCAGGCGGCCGCGCGCGCGATGCGCGCTCGGGGCAGCGGCGGTTCGATCATCAACATCGCTTCGATCCTGGGCCTGCGGCAGGGGATGCATCTGTCGGCCTATGCCGCGTCGAAGGCGGCAGTCGTCCAGATGACCAAGTCCGCTGCGCTTGAACTCGCCCGCTTCGGCATCCGCGTGAACTGCATTTGTCCCGGCTATATCGAGACCGACATAAACCGGGGTTTGTGGTCGACCGAGGCCGGGCAGGCGATGCTCCGCCGCATTCCCCAGCGCCGACTGGGCCTCGCATCCGAACTGGACGGGCCGCTGCTGCTGCTCGCGTCGGACGCTTCATCCTACATGACCGGTTCGGTCATCGTCGCCGACGGCGGTCACACCGTCAGCGGCCTTTGAAGGAGATTTGAAGATGACGGAACGCGCACAGGCGATCGCGGCCAAGGTAGAGGCCTTCGTCCGCGAGCAGATCATTCCCTATGAGAAGGACCCGCGCTCGACCGCGCATGGCCCGACCGAGGACCTGGTTCTCGAGATGCGCGAGAAGGCGCGCGCCGCTGGGCTGATGACGCCGCACATCCTGCCCGACGGGTCGCACCTGACCCAGCGCGAGACCGCTATCGTCCTGATCAAGTCGGGTCTGTCGCCGCTCGGTCCGGTGGCAGTCAACACGATGGCGCCTGACGAGGGCAATATGTACCT
>NZ_JAGMXV010000196.1 GCF_018006725.1 Rhizorhabdus sp. | reverse complement strand
TCCACAGATCGGGCTTGCCCGCAGCCGCCGCGCGCTGGACCAAGGCCGCATGGTCGAGCGGCGGCGACTGGTCGGGCATCAGCACGGCGCGCGTAATGCCCCCGGCGGTAAAGGCCTTGAGATCGATGGCGAAGACGCCGAGATCGATCAGGCCGGGCGCGACATGCGCGCCGCCCGCGTCGATGCGGGGGACGTCGGCCGGACATTCGAACAGGCCCACCGCCGCTATCCGGCGGTCCCGGACGAGGATGCCGCCGTCCGTGATCGTCCCGGCGGACGGGTCGACGATGCGTGCGTTGAGGATGGCGAGCGAAGCGGTCATGCCCAGCCCTCCACGCCGCGCCTTTTGCGAGTCAACACGTCGAGACAGGCCATGCGCACGGCGACGCCCATTTCGACCTGTTCGGTGATCGCCGAGCGGGTCGGATGATCGGCAACGCTGCTCGTGATCTCGACCCCCCGGTTCATCGGTCCAGGATGCATGACGAGCGCGTCGGGCGCAGCCCGTTCGAGCCGCTCGGGCGTAAGGCCGTAGAGCGCGTGAAACTCGCGCGGCGACGGCAGATAGGCGCCGTCCATCCGTTCGTTCTGCAGACGAAGCATCATCACCACATCGGCACCGTCGAGCCCGGCATCGAAATCGCTGAACGGGATCGCCCCCATCCGGTCGATCGCGGTGGGCATCAGCGTCGGCGGCGCGATCACGCGGACTTCGGCGCCCAAAGTGGTGAGCGCGAGAATGTTCGAACGCGCAACGCGGCTGTGCAGGATGTCGCCGCAGATCGCCACGACCAGTCCGGCGATCCGTCCCTTGCGACGGCGGATCGTCAGCGCGTCGAGCAGCGCCTGGGTCGGGTGCTCGTGGCGTCCGTCGCCGGCGTTCAACACGGGGCAGTCGACCTTGTCGGCGATCAGCTGGACCGCGCCGGACGACTGGTGGCGGATGACGATCATGTCGGCGCGCATGGCGTTGAGCGTCATCGCGGTGTCGATCAGCGTTTCGCCCTTCTTCACGCTCGACGCGCCGACCTGCATATTGACCACGTCGGCGCCGAGGCGTTTGCCCGCGATCTCGAAAGACAGCAGCGTCCGCGTCGAATTTTCGAAGAAGGCATTGATCAGCGTCAGGCCAGACAGGCGGTCGTCATGCTTGCTGGTCGCGCGGTTGAGCGCGATCCACTGCTCGGCTTCGTCGAGCAGAAACAGGATCTCGTGCGGCAGAAGCCCGTAAATGCCGGTGAGATGGCGGTGCGGGAAGGAATGAGACATTAAAGCCGCGCCATAGGGCAGGGCGGGGCCGATCTCAAGCGGGCTTTGGGGCGCCGCTGCTGTCAGATCATTGCGTCGATCGCGCCTTGCAGGATGTAGGACGCTGCCAGCTTGTCGACCAGCTCGGCCCGGCGTGCCCTGCTGGCGTCGGCATCGAGCAGGGTGCGGGTAACCGCCTGGGTCGACCAGCGCTCGTCCCACAGCAATATCGGCAGGTCCATCGCCTCGATATTACGGGCGAAGGCGCGGACCGACTGGGTGCGCGGCGAATCGCTGCCGTCGAGGTTGAGCGGCAGGCCGATCACCAATCCGGTGACCAGCTGTGCCGCCACGATCTGGCGCAGCTTGGCCGCGTCGACGGTGAATTTGGTCCGCTGGATCGTCTCGGCGGGGCTGGCAATCGTCCAGCTGGCGTCGCACAGCGCGATGCCGATGGTCTTGGTGCCGACATCGAGCCCGGCGAGGCGGCCTCGGGCGGGCAAGGCGTCACGGAAGTCGAGGGTGGAGCTTGTGATCATCGGCCGAGATAGGCCGCACTGCGCCGCGCCGCGTCCGCCCGAATGTTCGCCCAGAACAGCGCATAGTCGAACACATGATAATTGTTGCCCGGCATGACGAAGCGGTCGAATCCCTTGGGTGGAGCGCCGATCAGCAGCACGCCCGACGGATCGCAGCGAGCGCCGACGACGCCCGGCTTCACATCCGCGCCCATATAGTCGCTTCTCGGAACGAGAGCGCCGATATTGGCGTCAGGTGCCGCTGCGCTAGCTGGCAGGCCGGTCAGCGGATTGACGCATATCATGTTCGTGCCCTTGCGCGGCGCACCGGTCAGGCCGACCGACGATTCGAAGATCTCGCGGATCTGGCGGGGTTCGGCCGGTTCGGCGAAGCTCTGCCACGACAGGATGCAGCCGGCCTGGTCGGCGCGGGTGCAGGCCGGTAGGCCGAGCACCGGAACGTCCGCCTCGACCGAAATCGGCCAGCCCACCAGATAGGCGGCGACGATGCGCTTGGCGATCGGCTTGCCCGCTACCTTGTCTTTCAGCAGCCGCATGAGGTGCAATGTGCCCTGGCTATGCCCCGCCAGCAGGATCGGGCGATTGGCCGGCAGTTGCGCGACAAAGGCGTCGAAGGCCCGCTCGACATCGCCATAGGCCAGATCGAGCGCCTTTGCCGCGTCGGGAGAGTCGGTCATGAACGTACCGAGCGTCGCCGAGCGGTAACGCGGCGCCCAGATCGCACCGATCGCGTTGAAGGCGCTCGCTTCACTCCAGGCAAAAGCGCGCAGCCATTGACGCGATTCGACGTTGGCGATCGGAGCGTTCCAGCTGGCCTTGCTGTAATAAGTGGTGGGTGGGACGTAGAATACCGCGATTGCCGGCTTTTCCACGGCAGGCGCCACACCGTCCGGAAGCCAGCGCGCGGGGTCGTCGGGCAGATCGGGCCGCGAGAGCCAGGCCGCGGCGCTGCGATAATCGGGGGCCGGGCCGGCCGCTGCGGCATCGAAGCGTCCGCCGGGCACGAAGGTCATGCGCAACAGCTGGTCCTGGAACAGCGACCAGGTCAGTCCGGCGGCCAAGGTGAGCACGATCAACCCCGCGATCAGGTAAAGGAAACGGCGAGCGAGCAAGGACGGCTCCGTCTGCGAGTGCGACATCAACGACGATCGGGGCAAGTGCGTAGCGGGCAATCGCGCATGCGTCCAATGGCGATAGTGCCGGCAGATGAGAGAAGCGGTGCGCCCGTTTCGGTGGCGATACGTCATGCCGCCCTTGCCGCCGCGCGGCCCGGATGCTAGCCGCGCGGCCATGTCAGTCGATGCCGCAACCGTCCGCAAGATCGCGAGCCTGGCGCGGATCGCCGTTACCGACGGCGATGTGGAAGCCATGGTTCCCGAACTCAACAACATCCTGGGCTGGATCGAGCAGCTTGGCGAAGTCGATACCGATGGTGTCGACCCGCTGGCCGCCGTCATCCCCAACCATCAGCGCCTGCGTGCCGACGTCGTGACCGATGGCGACATCCGCGACAAGGTGCTGGCAAACGCGCCCCAGGCCGAACACGGCTTTTTCGCCGTTCCGAAGGTGATCGAATAATGAGCGGCATCACCGATCTGGGCCTTGCCGGCCTGCGCGACGGCTTCCGCGCCGGAGAGTTCTCCGCCCGTGAGGTCGCCGAGGCCTTCAACACGGCAGTGGCGAGCGCCAAGCCGCTCAACGCCTTCATCATCGAGACGCCCGACCATGCCATCGCGGCGGCCGAGGTGGCCGATCGCGCGCGTGCTGCCGGAGAGTTGCTCCCGCTGTCGGGTATTCCGCTGGGTATCAAGGACCTGTTCTGCACCGCCGGCTATCAGACGACGGCGGCGAGCGGGATGCTCGAAGGCTTCGTGCCGCCTTATGAGTCGACGGTGACCGCCAAGCTGTTCGCCGCAGGCGCTGGCATGCTCGGCAAGCTCAACCTCGACCAGTTCGCCATGGGCTCGTCGAACGAAACGAGCGCCTTCGGCAATGTCATCTCGCCCTGGCGGCGCAACGACGGCGGCAACGCGCCGCTGGCGCCCGGCGGCTCGTCGGGCGGCTCCTCGTCCGCGATCGCGGCGCGGATCGTACCTGCCGCGACTGGCACCGACACCGGCGGCTCGATCCGCCAGCCGGCGGCCTTCACCGGCATCGCCGGCATCAAGCCGACCTATGGGCGCTGCTCGCGCTTCGGCATCGTCGCCTTCGCCTCGTCGCTCGACCAGGCCGGCGCGATGGCGCAGGACGTGCGCGACAGCGCCATCCTGCTCGAGGCGATGTCGGGTTTCGACCCGAAGGATTCGACCTCGCTCGACGTCTCCGTCCCGCGCTGGGAAGAGAATTTGTCGAGCGATCTCAGGGGGAAGAAGGTCGGTATTCCCAAGGAATACCGGGTCGACAACATGCCCGCGGAGATCGATGCGTTGTGGCAGCAGGGCATCGCCTGGCTGCGCGATGCAGGCGCTGAGATCGTCGACGTGTCGCTGCCGCATACGCGCTATGCGCTGCCGACATATTACATCATCGCCCCGGCGGAGGCTTCGTCGAACCTCGCGCGCTATGACGGCGTGCGCTACGGCCTGCGTGACCTGCCCGATGGCGCCAATCTGCAGGACATGTATGCGGCGACCCGCGCGGCCGGCTTTGGCCCCGAGGTCAAGCGGCGGATCCTGATCGGCACCTATGTGCTGTCGGCGGGCTTCTACGACGCCTATTACACCAAGGCGCAGAAGGTCCGGGCCCTGATCGCGCGCGACTTCGAAGAGGCATTCAAGCAGGTTGACGTGCTGCTGACCCCGACCGCACCGTCGGCGGCATTCGCGCTCGGCGAGAAGAGCGCCGATCCGCTGGAGATGTATCTCAACGACGTCTTCACCGTTCCGGCGAGCCTTGCCGGCGTGCCGGCCATGTCGGTGCCCGCAGGGCTGGATGGGCAGGGGCTTCCGCTCGGTCTGCAGATCATCGGCCGCCCGCTCGACGAGCAGGGTGTCCTCAATGCCGGTCTCGCGATCGAGCAGCGGGCCGGCTTCGTGGCGCGGCCGCAGAATTGGTGGGCGAAATGAGCAGCTATCGTATCCAGGGCGCCACCGGCGAGTGGGAGGTCGTGATCGGCCTCGAAGTGCACGCGCAGGTCGTTTCCAACTCCAAGCTCTTCTCGGGCGCTTCGGCCGTTTTCGGTGCGGAGCCGAACCAGAATGTCTCGCTGATCGACGCTGCGATGCCAGGCATGCTCCCGGTGCCGAACGAGGAGTGCATCCGTCAGGCCGTGAAGACCGGCATGGCGATCGGCGCGCAGATCAACCGCTGGTCGCGCTTCGATCGGAAGAATTATTTCTACGCCGATCTGCCGCAGGGCTATCAGATTTCGCAACTCTATCATCCGCTTGTGGGTGAAGGCACGATCACGATCGACGCCGACGAGAAGGCCGGCATCAAGGAAGCCAAGACGATCGGTGTCGAGCGCATCCATGTCGAGCAGGATGCCGGCAAGCTGATGCACGACCAGCATCCGACGCGCTCCTATGTGGACCTCAACCGCTCGGGCGTCGCTCTGATGGAAATCGTGTCGCGTCCCGACATGCGTTCTCCTGCAGAAGCAGGGGCTTATCTCAGAAAGCTGCGATCGATCCTCCGCTACGTCGGCTCGTGCGACGGCAATATGGAGGAGGGCTCCATGCGCGCCGACGTCAACGTGTCGGTGCGCAAGGTCGGTGAGCCCTTCGGCACCCGCACCGAGACGAAGAACGTCAATTCGGTTCGCTTCGTCATGGCGGCGATCGAGACCGAGGCGAACCGCCAGGTCGACGTGCTCGAGAGCGGCGGCAAGATCGTGCAGGAAACCCGCCTCTACGATCCCGATCGCAACGAGACGCGGTCGATGCGGTCGAAGGAAGATGCGCATGATTATCGCTACTTTCCCGATCCCGACCTTCTCCCGCTCGAACTGAGCGACGAGTTCATCGAGCGCTGCCGCGCCGAATTGCCGGAACTGCCGGATGCCAAGCGGGCGCGCTATGAGGGTGAATTGGGACTGTCGGCTTACAACGCTGCGGTGATCACCTCGGACGTCGAGACAGCACGCTGGTTCGAGGCGCTGCTCGACGCGACCGGCAAGACCGGTCCTGAAGTCGGAAAACAGGCGTCCAACTGGTTGATTTCGGACCTTTTTGGTGCGCTCAACCGGCTCGGAAAGTCGATCGGCGAAAGCCCGGTTACCCCGAAGCAGGGCGCTGAACTTCTCGGACTCGTTGCCGATGGTACGCTGTCGGGAACGCTGTCCAAGCAGGTGTTCGAGATCATGCTCGAAACCGGCGACGACCCCGCGAAGATCGTCGAGGAGCGTGGCCTCAAGCAGACCAGTGATACCGGCGCGATCGAGAAGGTCATCGCCGACGTCATGGCCGCCAACGCCGACAAGGTCGCCGAATATCGCAGCGGCAAGGACAAGCTGTTCGGTTTCTTCGTCGGCCAGACGATGAAGGCAATGGGCGGCAAGGCCAATCCGGGCGTCGTCAACGACCTGCTCAAGAAAGCGCTGGGCTGATCTCCGGGGAGGCGCGGCCTAACGCCGTCTGTCTCCCCGCTTCGGGCTGGCGTAGGTGCCAAGCTGCGCTATGATCGGCCATGATCTATGGCGATCCCGGCACCGTCATTCCGCTGAACCTTCCTGCGGGAAGCGGCGATTATCAGCTTTCGGTCCCGGACGGTCTTCCGCTTGCACGCGAGGTCACGACCTTGTCGTCCCGCGCCGTCCGGGTCGACTGGAGTTTCGCGGGCCCGTCGACCGTGGCGATCGGGCAGGGCGACGCACTGTCGGGCCGGATACCGCTCGTCGCCAGTGGCCCTGCGGTGTCGGGACCGGCGGGCATCAGGCTCAACAAGGACAGCTCGCTTCACTCCAGGCCGCTGGGACTGGACTTTCCGTCGAGCGGTGACCGGCTGAGTTCGCAGGCGCCGAGCCGGTTGCGCTGCTCCTTTCGCGGCGTCGTCCCCCGGGCGGACGGGGCGCTGCTCTGCTATCTGATGGACTGGGGCGTCGGCGCCGTGCTGCTCACGACGCGCTATGGTTCGGACCAGCTGGAAGCTCTGATCACCCGCGACGATGCGGCCGAGGGCGGCTTCTTCAGCACGGTGCTGCGCAAGCCGGGGACCGAGCAGCTGCTCGAACTCGAATGGCGCGATGCACCGGGCAAGCCGGGCGGTTTTCTGTCCTTCTTCATCGACGGCAAGCCCGCAGGCGGTCCGTTCCCGACGAAGATCAAGCCGCGCCTTACCCCGGCGATGGACCTGTGGGTCAATGCCGTGCTCGGCAATGCGCGACAGGCGGCCGATGGCATGGTGGTCAAGCAGATTGCGCTGAGCTTCGATCGTCCTGTCACCAACCTGTCCTATCCCTCTGTTTCGACTGGGCCTTTCAAAGGATCCGATCTGCCGAAGCTCGTCGTCGACGCCAGGGCGGTAGGGCAGCCGCAGCCGCCCCGGACGCTGGCGTGGCGCGCCGCAGATGGATCCGTCGGGACGATCGACATCACCATCGGTTCGCTCGACGTGCCGCCGGGCGCGGCTTATAAGGCGGTGCTCGAGGACTGGTCCTCCGGCCAGGCCGTCGCGCATCCGAACGCCTTGGTCATGACCCGTCCCGTCGCCCAGAATTGCCGGTTCGAGGACGATGTGCTGGGGGCGGCCACGCCGGCCTGGATCGAATGCCTGCCGCAGGGGCCGGTCCCGGTCATCGGCGGCATCGCCTATCGCTGCGAGACGATCCGCAGCGGCGACTATGTCCAGTTCCAGTTTGGCTATGACTGGGACGAAAGCGTGATGCCGGACAATCCCTTCGGTGATCCTTCGGGCCGCAACGCCTATATGGTCCCGCACAAATGGCGGATTCTGGACCGTGACGACCGCGTGATCGCGATGGTCGAACGTCCCGACGGCGGCCCCCTCAATGGGCTCGACATCCCCCGCCATTATGGCGGCCCCAGCGACGGGCGCGGCTGCGCGATGGTGAGCAAGGAGCATCGCTGGTATCCGCATGGTACGGTGCGTTCGGGGATCATCTGGCGCAGCCGCGACCCCGGCAGCCACGACCAGGGGCTGATCCGCGCCTCGGTGCCGCTGCTCGATCTCAGCGTGCCTTTCGGTAGCCATCTCGACTATTCGGTCAACGGCTATGACCTGCGCATCTTCAGCGGCGGCGCGGGCAATGAGGGGCAGGCCAACGGCTTCGGCAATATCCGCGTCGTCCCCTGGAAGCAGAGCGATTACCGGACGATGGTCGGCCGGACGGGGCGGACGCGCGATCCCTATCCGAGCCTGCTCTACACAGCCAATTCGATGGCGGCGAATGCGGCGCTCTGGCTGGAATATACGCCGTTCAACATTCAGGGGCGGTCGCCCGTGACCGGATCTGGCGGCATCCGCGACGACCGGCAGATCATATCCGAGCCCATCGTCTGGCACATGAACCTGCCCAACGGACTGAGGCCGCATGACGGAACGCCCTGGCGGTCGATCGCGCTCGATTATCTGACCGGCTATGTCTCGGACGCGGTCCATGCTTTCGAGAAAGGCCGCAACGTACCGCTGTTCAAGGGCAATGCCCGGCGATCGATCAAGCTGCGCAACCATTATTACGGCCCCGGCGATCAGGGGCTGCCGGCGTCGCAGGCCTGGTACCAGCAGGGTGGCCGCGTCGCGGGATGGCTGCAAGGCGTCAATCCGCTCAGGGTGTCGGTGCCCTATGC
>NZ_JAGMXV010000195.1 GCF_018006725.1 Rhizorhabdus sp. | reverse complement strand
TTCACACCGTGAAGGGCAGCTGCGGCTTCCTGAACCTCCCCAGGCTCGAACGGCTCAGCCATGCTGCGGAGGATGTTCTGGCCGATTGCCGTGCCGAACGCCGCCGGCCCGATCCTGCGCTGGTCAGCGCCGTCCTGGCCGTCATCGACCGGATTGCGGAACTCACCGATGAGCTCGAAAGCGGCGTCGAGATCGCGGACGCCGATGACGAGGGGCTGATCGCGGCGCTTGATCCGGCGACCGCGGACGGGCTGGTTACGGAAGAGATCGAGGTCGAGCCGCTCGACCAGCCAGAAACCATCGACGCTGTCGTGACGGCGCCCTCGCCGGCAGCAGGCGTGGATCGACCCTATCGGGGTTCGGCTCCGCCTCAGCTGCGCAGCGTGGCGCGCACCATCCGCTTGCCCGTCGATCTGCTCGACCGGATGATGGCGGGTGTTTCCGACATGGTGCTGGCACGCAACGAACTGGCCCGACGGTTGCGCGACAGCCAGGCGGAATCCGCCACGGAAGTGGCCTTCGAAAGACTGTCGCTTTGTATCGCGGAGATGCGCGATGCGATCACGCGCACCCGGATGGCGCGGGTGGAGACGCTGTTCGCTGCGCTACCGCGTATGGTCCGCGACGTGTCGGCGGAACTCGGCAAGCAGGTGCAGTTGGAGATCGACGGCGGCGACGTCGAACTCGACCGCGAGATGATCGAGATGATCCGCGACCCGCTAACCCATATCGTTCGCAATGCGATCGACCATGGCATCGAGCCTTCCGAACTCCGCGTGGCGGCAGGGAAGCCCCTGGCCGGACGGTTGCATGTCAGCGCCCGCCAGTCGGGCAACCAGATCCTGATCGAAGTGATCGACGACGGCCGCGGGATCGACGGCGAGCGGCTGGCCGAGAAAGCGGTGAGCCTCGGCCTGGTGCCGGCGGAGAAGGCCGCAGCGCTCAGCTGGGAGCGGAAGCTCGACCTTATCTTCGAACCCGGCCTCACGACCGCCAATGCGGTCACGGCGATTTCGGGCCGCGGTGTCGGGATGGACGTGGTTCGCGCCAATGTCGAAAAGATCGGCGGCCTTGTCGAAGTCGACAGTCGGCCTGGTCTTGGCGTCCGGCTCACATTGCGCGTGCCGCTGACTCTGACCATCATTCCTGCACTTACTATCAGTAGTGGCGGGCAGCATTTCGCCATTCCCCGCTCCGCGATCGACGAAATCGTCCGCATCGGCGCTCAGGCCGTGCGCATGGGCAAGCTGGGCGGTGCGGATATCGTGCATATTCGAGGACAGCGTTTGCCCGTCGTCTCGCTCGGTGCGGTACTCGATCTTTTGCCGCGCGCGGAACCGGCCAATCTGGTCGTGTTGAAGCTGTCCGGGGGCGCACGCTATGCGCTGGCGGTCGAGGCGGTCCACGACCATGAAGAGCTCGTGGTCAAGCCGGCTGCGCCGGTCGTCATGGCCTGCGGTGTCTATGGCGGCACGACTCTGCCCGACAATAGCCGGCCGATGCTGCTGCTGGACGTAGCCGGTATTGCCGATCGGGCCGGCGTGCTTCAGGATGGAGCTGCCGTCGCCGAACTCACGGCCGAGGAACCGGAAGAAGAGGTCCAGGATAGCGGCGTGGTGCCGGTGCTGCTCTTCCGCGACCTCGACGGGGTGCAGCGTGGCATCCCGCTGGCCTTGGTCGAGCGGATCGAGGACTGCTTCACCTCATCGGTTAGCAACAGCGCGGGCCGGATGCGGCTCAACATGGATGGTCGGTTGATTCCGATGCTGTCCTGTGGTGCGCCGATCGTCGAAGCGAAGTTCCGCGTTCTGCGGATGCGCGACGGCGCCGAGGATCTCGCTTATGCGATCGACACGGTGATCGACATCGTGCCGGTCACGATCGATCTCCAGCCCAGCGCCGTACCGGGGCCGGTGGCCGGGGTCATGCTGATCGACGACCAGCCCGTCGAGTTCATCGATGCTTTCTGGTTGTTCTCCCAAGGGCTGGGGGTGGAACCGTTGCCCGAGGAACGGCCCGTATGCCTGCTGTCCGACGATGATCCGTGGACGCGGCAGGTGTTGGCGCCATTGGTCGAGGGCGCCGGCTACACGGTCGTGTTCGACCGCGACGCGGTTCAGGGCGCCGCCGATCTGATCATCCTGCCCGACGGCGTGCCGGCACCGTCCGCCGGCGACTCGCCTGTGCTCAAGCTGCGACCGATGGCCGACGATCGAGGCGCATCGCCCGACAGCCTGTGGCGCTATGATCGCGTCGGGCTGGCCGCGCAGCTGCGCCGACACTGGAATCGACGGAGCGCCTGATCATGGACAATCTCTATCTGAGCATCGTGATCGGCGGACAGCGCGCCCTGCTGCCGGCGGCCTGTGTCGAATCGGTGGTCGAGGTCGACGAGATTACGGCCGTTCCCTGTGCGCCTGCGCATGTTCGGGGGCTGTTCGCACTGCGCAGCCGGGTGCTGACCGTGATCGATCCGCTGCCCGCGCTGGGTGAGACACGGGCATTCGACCATGGCGACCAGGCTGTGATCGTCCATGTCGACGGCCATCTCTACGCGATGCTGGTCGATGACGTCGACGATGTGGTGGTGATCGATGGTGCGCCTGCTGCGCCGCGCGCGCTGCTGACCCCGGGCTGGTCGTCGCATATCCGGGGCGCGCTCGAACTGGACGGCGAGCCACTGTTGCTGATCGACATCGCCCGCATCGTCGCCGGCCCGCTCGACCTCGCCGCCTGATGCCGCGTTAACGCGACGCTTACCCCGATCGTTCTAAATTGCATCGCAAGCCTGCCCATTATGGAAGACGGTACATGAAGACCTGCCTCGTGGTTGACGACTCCAAGGTGATACGGAAGGTCGCCCGTCACATATTGGAAGCGCTGCATTTTGCGGTGGAGGAAGCCGGCGACGGGCGCGAGGCGCTCGACCGGTGCAGTGCCGGCACCTTGCCTGACGTGATCCTGCTCGACTGGAACATGCCGGTGATGAGCGGGATGGAATTCCTCCGTTCGCTCGGCGCGGCCGATCTCCCCTCCCGACCCAAGGTGGTGTTCTGCACGACCGAAAATGATCTCGCCCACATCAAGGCGGCGATCGAGGCCGGCGCGGACGAATATATGATGAAGCCGTTCGATCGCGAGACGCTCGAGAGCAAGCTGCAACTGGTGGGCGTCGCCTGACCTATGGTCCGCGCTGGGCTGACCGGTAGCGTTCGATCGGGGCCTCCGGATATGGGGGCGTCTTCCTCGCGCCCGATCCGGGTACTCCTCGTCGATGATTCGCTGGTCGCCCGGACGGTTCTCGCGCGCCTGCTCGATGGCCATTCCGAGTTCGAGATTGCTGGCGCATCCCCGACGGCCGATCATGCGATCGAGTTTCTGGGCGGTCAGGACATCGACATCGTGGTGCTCGATGTCGAAATGCCCGGCAAGGACGGGCTGACCGCGCTTCCCGAAATATTGGCTGCAAGCGACGGCGCGCGCGTCCTGATCGTATCGTCGGCGGCCGAAGCCGGCGCATCTGCGACGATCCGTGCGCTGACATTGGGGGCTGCAGACACGCTGCTGAAGCCGACCGCGGGGAATTTCGCCGGTGAGTTTGCACAGAAGTTCGTCGACGCTCTGACCCGGATTGGCCACGCCGCTGCGCGGCCGGGCCGGGGAGAGGGGCGTGTTCGCGAAAATGCGCATCGCCCCGCCACGCCTGCGCCGATCGTGCCGCTGCGTCAGGTGCGCACCGGTCACGTCTCCTGTCTGGCGATCGGTGCTTCGACCGGCGGGCTGCACGCGCTGTCCGCGTTCCTGCGCGGTCTTGCCCCGGATTTTCGAGCGCCGATCCTGGTCACCCAGCATCTGCCGCCGCCGTTCATGCCCTATTTCGCCGCGCAGCTCCGCGACATCGCCGGTCGGCCGACCTCGGTCGCGGCCGAAGGCGCTCCGCTGGTTCCTGGCGAGATACTGGTCGCACCGGGCGAGGGGCACATCCGGCTGGCGCGCAAGGCGTCCCGCATCGTCGTCCATATCGACACGGCGCCTGCGCCGAGCCGCTGCATGCCCTCGGTCGATCCGATGTTCGAAGCGGTGGCCCAGATGTTCGGTGACGACGGTGTCGGCGTGGTCCTGACCGGCATGGGGCGCGATGGAACGATCGGTGCAGAGGCGATCGTTCGCGCCGGCGGAGAAATACTGGCGCAGGATTCGGGCAGTTCGGTCGTCTGGGGGATGCCCGGCTCGGTTGCGCAGGCAGGACTTGCTTCGCTCGTCCTGCCGCCCGAGGATCTGGCCCGCCATGTCTGTGCCCGTGAAGCGGGTGCGGCATGGAAGTAAGCCTGCGCGCTGCGCAGATCATTGCGGGCCGGTTCGAGCAGGCCACCGGACAAAGCCTGGCGCCCGAACGCTTCTGGCGGATCGGTACCACGCTCTCGCCATTATGCCGCGATCGAGGGCTTTGCAGCATCGACCAACTCGCCTGCCTTATCGATCGCGGCTCAGATCCGGAGCTGTCGCTCGACATGATCGATGCACTGCTCAACAACGAAACCAGCTTTTTCCGCGATACCGGCGCATTCGCACAGATTACCGAGAGCCTGCTGCCACGCCTGCGGACCGACCGTGCGGGGGACCGGCGGATCCGGATCTGGTCGGCGGCCTGTTCGACCGGCCAGGAGGTCTATTCGCTGGCGATGCTGTTCGCCGAGCAGGCGGAGATCTGGGCCGGCTGGCGGATCGAGATTTTCGGTAGCGACATCTCGCGCGCAGCCATCCAGCAGGCCCGCACCGGGCTTTACTCCCAATTCGAGGTCCAGCGCGGCCTGCCCATTAGGAAACTCGTCTCATGGTTCGACCCCGTTCTCGATCAGGGCTGGCGTGTGAAGGCCGAACTTGCCTCGATGGTGACCTTCGGCCGGCACAATCTGCTCGGGCCGCCCCCCGCTGGAGGTCGGTTCGACATCATCCTTTGTCGCAACGCGCTGCTCTATTTCTCGCCCGAACGCCGACGCCAGTTGCTCGACGGACTGTCGCTGGCGATCGCGCCCGACGGCGCGCTGCTGCTGGGGGCGGGAGAGACGGCGCTCGGCTGTTCGGCCCGCTTCGTCCATGATCCCCACATGCAGATGGTTTACCGCCCTGCGGCGTTCGGCAGCCAGCCAAGAGCCGATGCCGCCTGACGGTCGCGGCGCCTCGCACGGCCATTGCTGCGGGGCTCGGCTACGCCTAATCCGGTGTCATGAACGCGATCATCGACTGCCCCTCGCCAAATCATGACGAGCGGACGTTGCCCGTCACGATGCTGGTGCTCCACTATACCGGCATGCAGGACGCGGCTTCGGCCATCGCCCGGCTGACAGATGCCGAGGCCAAGGTGTCGAGCCATTATCTGGTCGCCGAGGATGGACAGGTGATGCGCCTCGTCGCCGAGGACCGTCGCGCCTGGCATGCAGGCAAAGCGCTGTGGCGCGGGATCAGCGACGTGAATTCGGCCAGCATCGGCATCGAGATCGTCAATCCGGGCCACGAACTCGGCTATCGGCCCTTTCCGGGCAGCCAGATGGACGCGTTGGTCCCACTCGTGGCCGATATCGTGGCGCGATACGGTATCGAGCCGGCGAACGTCGTCGGACATTCGGACGTCGCGCCTGCACGAAAGCAGGATCCGGGCGAATTGTTCGACTGGGAGACGCTGGCTCGGCTGGGCCTCGCATTGCCGCGCCCACGCCGGAATCTTGCCGATCCGCACTGGACGCCGGGCGGCTTCCTGCTCGCGCTCGAACGTTTCGGCTATGACGTGACCGACGGCCCCGCCGCTGTCACCGCCTTCCAGCGCCGCTTCCGCCCCGAGACGATCGACGGCATCGCTGACGGCGAGTGCCGCGCGATCCTGCTGCGATTGCTGCTGGATCGCGAGCCTGCGGCGTAACGGGACGAAGGGCGCCTAGCATTCAGAGCGGCGCGCCGACACCAGGAAGGCGAGATCCCAGACGATCGTCCCGCCGATCGCGCTGTGCTCCTCTGTCAGCCGATCAGCTAGGGTGGCGAGATCCACTTCGCCCGCCGACGCTATGCCGTGCGCGATCATTCGGGGAAGCATGGCCTGCACCAGAGTCGGCAGAAAGGAGGGCGCTCCAGGCTGCAGGAGCACGGCTTCGCTCAGCGTGGCTGCGGGTTGGAGGCCCGCCAAGCGCATCAGCTCTCCGAGGCGCAACGCCAGGGTCGTATCTCCCCCCTCGGCGTCCACCGTGTCCCACATCCAGTCATAGAGTTGCCGATGAAGCGCTGCTTCTGCCGTGGCGGCAGGAAGTCCCGATCGAGCATGCTCCTGAAATGCGAGGATGGCGCCGGGCCTGGCCAACAAGGCCAGGTCGCGGAGGGTTGTCGCTGGATCGGGCAGATACATCAGGACCCGCCGTCCGACGATGGCGTCGAATTTCCCGATGGCGGGTAAGGCGCTGGCCAGATCGACCCGATGATATTCGACCGGAGATTCTTCGGGCTCCGCGCCGGCCTCCCGCGCCGTGGCGAGTGCTTCTTCGCTGCGATCGATACCGACGACGACGCTATCGGGCCCCGCCAGTCTGGCCACCAGACGGGAGAGGTCGCCAGTACCGCAACCGACATCGAGGATTCGCATCCCGGATGTGAGGCCGATCCCGGAAAAGAAGCGGTGGCTCGGCGCATTCGCTGGATTCGGCGGTGGAGGGCTTTGTGGATGATACATCATTACGTAATCTCAGGCTTCGGTTCTTTTGCCAATCCCTTCTTTCGATATGCCCTAACCGATCAATTCTGCCGATCATGCGCAACCCGTGCAGCGCTTGAGCATGACCGGCCAACCCGCTATCGGGGCGGCGTGCCAGAGGATCGGGCGATCGCCGCGCCGCAGGGCGGGGAGGAAAGTCCGGGCTCCAAGGAGTGACGGTGCCGGGTAACGCCCGGCGGGGGCGACCCCAGGGACAGTGCCACAGAAAGCAAACCGCCCGACGGACCCGCGAGGGTTTCGGGCAAGGTCGAAAGGGTGCGGTAAGAGCGCACCGCGGGCCCGGTAACGGGAACGGCATGGTAAACCCCACCGGGAGCAAGATCGAATAGGGACGGCGCATGGGCTACTCCGCCCGGTCGTCCGGGTTGATTGCTGGAGGCCGCGTGCAAGCGCGGTCCTAGAGGAATGATCGCCCATCCGGCCTCGGCCGGTGGACAGAACCCGGCTTACAGATCCTCTGGCACCTCACTCCCTTGCGTGGCAGCCGCTGCGGCCTAAAGTCGCTGCATGCGCATATTTCATACCCTCCTCGCCGCTTCGGCGCTCGTCGCCGCCGTTCCGCATACCGCCAGCGCTGCTCCGGACATCGATCCGACCCGCCTGACGCAGACCGTCCGCACGCTCGCCTCAGACCTGTTCGAGGGCCGCGCGCCCGGAACGCGCGGGGAAGACCGGACGATCGGCTATCTGGTGTCGCGCTTCGAGGCGCTGGGTCTGGAGCCGGGCGGAGCGGACGGCCAGTGGGTTCAGCGGGTGCCGCTGCTGCACACCAAGCTGGATGCGCCGCGTGTGCTCCGCTTCATCACGCCGAAGGGCGATCTGGCGCTGACCCAAAGCGGTAATGTTCATCTTTCGACGGTGCGGCCCGACGATATGGCGAAGATCGTCGGCGCTCCGGTGGTGTTCGTCGGTTATGGCGTGAAGGCGCCGGAGCGCGGCTGGGACGATTTCAAGGGCGTCGACCTCAAGGGCAAGGTCATCGTCTTCCTGGTCAACGATCCCGACTTCGCGGCCGGCGCGAAGGAGCCTGTCGCCGGCAAATTCGGCGGCAGGACGATGACCTATTATGGCCGCTGGACCTACAAGTTCGAGGAGGCTGCCAGGCAGGGCGCAATCGGCGCCCTGATCGTCCACGATACGGCCGGCGCGGGCTATGGCTGGAACGTCGCGATCAGCGCGGGCGGCGAGAATTACGACATCGTCCGCAAGCCGGAGGAACTCACCAGCGTTGCGCTGCAGGGCTGGCTCGCTGCGCCGGCGGCGGAATCGCTGTTCGCTGCGGCGGGGCTGGATCTTGCGCAGCTGTCGCGAGCAGCGCGATCGGCAGGCTTCAAGCCCATCGAACTAAAGGGCGTACGCTTCGACGCGGACGTGCCTGTCGCGCATGAGGAGGTGGTGAGCCACAATGTCCTCGCCCGCCTGCCGGGTGCCACACGCCCCGACGAGGCCGTGATGTACGGCGCGCATTGGGATGCTTATGGCGCAGGCAAGCCCGATGCGCAGGGCCGAATCTACCGCGCCGGAGCCAATGACGACGCGTTGGGAGTGGCGGCACTGCTTGAGATCGCGCGGGGCATGACGGCGGGGCCGCGACCCGATCGATCGGTGATCTTCGCCGCTTGGACGGCCGAGGAGCGCGGCCTGCTCGGGTCCGAATATTATGCGGCCAATCCGGTCCATCCGCTCGAGAAGACCGTCGCGACCCTCGACATCGACATCCTCCAGACGGCGGGCCGCGCGCGTGACGTCGTGCTCGTGGGCAAGGGGCAGGGGACGCTCGAGGATGACCTCGCCCGCGTCGCCGCGACGCAAGGGCGCCGCGTCACGCCCGAAAGCCTGCCCGAGCGCGGGCTGTTCTACCGCGCCGACCATTTCCCC
>NZ_JAGMXV010000018.1 GCF_018006725.1 Rhizorhabdus sp. | reverse complement strand
ACTATAACTATGTGCGCGATGGCGCGAACCAGGCGCTGAACCGGCTCGTCGGCTATCTGCTGAGCCTGGGCGCCGCCGTGCGCGTCTATTCGCCGACGATCGACGAGCCGGCCTTCCCCCCGACCGGCGATCTCGTCAGCATCCCGTCGCTGCCCGTTCCCGGCCGCGGCGAATATCGCTTCCCGCTGATGATCCCGCCCTCGATCAAGCGCGACATCAGCCGCTTCGCGCCGAACATCATCCATGTCGCCAGCCCGGAGATATTGGGGCACCGCGCGGTCAGCCTGGCTCTCCACAGTAATCTTCCGGTCGTCGCGTCGGTCCATACGCGCTTCGAGACCTATTTCCGCTATTATGGCCTCGCCTTCCTCGAACCCGTGGTCGAGGCGCTGCTGCGCCGCTTCTACCGCCGCTGCGACGCGATCTTCGCGCCGTCGGAATCGATGGCGCAACTGCTGCGCGAGCAGCGTATGAGCTATGACGTGGGCATATGGTCGCGCGGGATCGACCGGACGATCTTCCGTCCCGATCGCCGCAGCCTGGAATGGCGCCGCTCGCTCGGCATCGACGACGACGACGTGGTCATCGGCTTCGTCGGACGGCTGGTGATGGAAAAAGGCCTCGACGTCTTCGCCGACACGATCGACCAGCTCGAACGCAAGCAGGTCCGGCACAAGGTGCTGGTCGTCGGCCAGGGCCCGGCGCGCGAATGGTTCGAGAAGCGGCTGCCCAAGGCCGTGTTCGCAGGCTTTCAGGCGGGCGAGGATCTCGGCCGCGCGGTCGCCTCGATGGACATGTTGTTCAACCCGTCGGTCACCGAGACCTTCGGCAATGTCACGCTCGAGGCAATGGCAGCGGGGCTCCCGGTGGTCGCCGCCCGCGCGACCGGCAGCGAGAGCCTGATCGACGACGGTGTCACCGGACGGCTGATCCAGCCGGGGCGTACGCAGGCCTTCGCCGACGCGCTGCGCCACTTCTGCGAGGATGGCGAACTCCGCCAGAAGATCGGCCTCGCCGGCCTGCAGTCGAGCGCGCGCTATGGCTGGGACCAGGTCAACCAGGAACTGGTCGACGCCTATGTCCGCATCATCCGCCAGCATCAGGCGGGCGTGCGGATGACCCGGCAGAGCCCCGTCCCCTGAACTCCGCCAGTCGCTGGCCGATCAGGCCGGCTGCCAGTCGAAGCTGAGCGGCGCCTCGCGAAAGGCGAAGCGGTCGAGGTGGCGCGCGACGGCGCCCTGCAGGCCTTCCAGCTGTTCGGCGCTGCTTGCGTCGATGCGCACGCGGAGAGCGTCCGGCTCGACATCGAAGGTCGCCCGACCATCGCCCGGCCAGTCGGCCCCGCGCGCGTCGCGCGGGAAGACGACCGAGCCATGCTGCGCGTCAAAACTGACCGCCAGATTATGCGCCCAATGCTTGCAGAGCTGCTGGAGGTAGCGGCTGGCCGAGGTCGTCGGCACCGAGGCGATCGCGGCGACCATCAGAGGCGCTCGATCCTGCGGGCGGCCTCGTCGAGGATTGCCGCGATGTCATGGCCCAGATCCTCGCGGTCGCGCTGTGCCATCCGTTCCCGCAGCACCATGGCCAGATTGACCATCGCCCGCTTGACGGGTGCCCTGCCCCCGCCGCCGGACACCTCTTCATTGAGCCCGTCGAGCCGAGCGAACAGCGCCTCGATCAGTTCGGCCTGCTCGCCGATCTCGACCCTGCCCGCATCGGTGATCGCGAAGAGGCGCTTGGCGCCCTCGGCTGCCTGTTCGGCGATATGGCCCATATCCTCGAGCATGGTGAGCGTCGGGTAGATTACGCCGGGGCTGGGCGCGTAGCTGCCGCCGGTCCGCTCCTCGATCGCCTTGATCAGGTCATAGCCGTGGCGAGGCTGTTCGCCGATCAATGCCAGCAGCAGCAGGCGCAGTTCAGTGCCGTCGAACACCCGCCGACGCCCCCGGCCGCCACCATGGCCACCCAAGCCGCCGCCGAAAGCATCCCCGAAAATATCCGGGCCGCCACCGAAGAATCCACCCCGGCGGCCGCGCATCGCATGGCGCATGCCATGCCCACCATGGGCGCGGACTTTGTGGAAAAAATGCATTTTCAAAATACCTATCGAATCGTTTTTGATGTGTCTAAGATATATCTTGAAAGAGTTTTGACAAGAGGCCTCGTGCAGAAAGCTGGGCGAGCCCGGCCGCACGCCCTATATCCCGGCCATGGCCGACCTTTTTGCGCCCGAGGGCGAGCATCTCCCAACCGCCGAGAGCATTCCGCTGGCTGAGCGCCTGCGCCCCGCGCGGCTCGACGAGGTCATCGGCCAGGAACATCTGACCGGCTCAGAAGGCGCGATCGGACGGATGGTCGCGGCCGGCCGCCTCTCCTCGCTGGTGCTGTGGGGACCGCCGGGCACGGGCAAGACCACGATCGCCCGCCTGCTGGCCGATGCCGTGGGCCTGCGCTTCGCGCCCGTGTCGGCGGTGTTCTCGGGGGTGGCCGACCTCAAGAAGATTTTCGCCGAGGCGCGGGAGCATGCGCGACTGGGCGCGCGCACCTTGCTGTTCGTGGACGAGATTCACCGCTTCAACCGCGCACAGCAGGACAGTTTCCTGCCCTATGTCGAGGACGGCACCGTGGTTCTCGTCGGCGCGACGACCGAGAACCCGTCGTTCGAACTCAACGCCGCGCTGCTCAGCCGGGCGCAGGTGCTGATCCTCAACCGGCTCGACGCGGCCGCGCTGACCCGGCTGATCACGCGCGCCGAAGAGCTGGTCGAGCGGCCCCTTCCCCTGACCGCCAATGCGCGCGAGGCGCTGGTGGCGTCGGCCGACGGCGACGGGCGCTTCCTGCTCAACCAGGTCGAGACGCTCTTCTCGATCGTCATCGACCACCCCCTCGAACCTGGCGAACTGGCGAAGCTGCTGCACCGGCGCATGGCGGTCTACGACAAGGACCGCGAGGGCCATTACAACCTGATCTCGGCGCTTCACAAATCGCTGCGCGGGTCCGATCCGCAGGCCGCGCTCTATTATCTGGCGCGGATGCTCGTCGCCGGCGAAGACCCGCTCTACGTCCTGCGCCGCCTGGTCCGCTTCGCCAGCGAGGATGTCGGCCTCGCCGACCCGCAGGCGCTGGTCCAGTGCCTAGCCGCCAAGGATGCCTATGACTTTCTCGGCTCGCCCGAGGGCGAACTGGCGATCGTGCAGGCGTGCCTCTATCTGGCGACCGCGCCCAAATCGAACGCGGCTTATGCCGCGCAGAAGGCCGCCTTCCGATCGGCGAAGGAAACGGGATCGCTGAGCCCGCCTAAGAATATCCTCAACGCCCCGACCAAGCTGATGAAGGATATCGGTTACGGCAAGGGCTATGCCTATGACCATGATGCCGAGGACGCTTTTTCGGGCGACGATTATTGGCCGGAGGAGATGGCGCCGCAGCGATTCTACGCGCCGACGCCGCGCGGCTATGAGGCGCGGATCAGCGAGCGTCTGGCCCATTGGGACAAGTTGCGCGCCGAACGCGCCGAACGCTGACAGCGCCCTGCCAGCGATGACCCGCCGTTTCGCCAGCTTCGCCTGCATCGACTGGTCGGGCGCCAAGGGCCCCGTGCAACCAGGCATAGCCGTTGCCACGGTCGAAGCCGGCATGTCTCCTGTACTGGTGCCCGGCCCCTGGTCGCGTAGGACCATCCTGGACTGGCTTCTCGACCATGCCGAGCGGGGAAGCGACATGCTGATCGGCGTGGACTTCTCCGCCGCCCTACCCTTCGCCGATGCAGGCGCTTATCTGCCGGGCTGGGCCGAAAGCCCCTCCGATGCCCGCGCACTCTGGGCTGCGGTGGACCGGCTGTGCCGCGACGATCCGCATCTGGAAGCCGGGAGCTTCATCGATCATCCTGATATCGCACCCCATTTTCGTCGCCATGGCGGACGGCAAGGCGACCTGTTCGGTTCCGGCAACGGGCGCTTCCGCGTCACCGAGCGCCATTGTCGCGACAATCGCCACGCGCCCGCGACGAGTTGTTTCAACCTCGTCGGCGCGGCACAGGTGGGCAAGTCGAGCCTGACCGGGATGCGGCTGCTCCACCGCCTCGACCGACGCATAGCGGTCTGGCCGTTCGATCCGCTGCCCGAACAAGGCCCCGTCATCGTCGAAATCTACACGACCATCGCGGCCCGCGCGGCCGGGCTGAAGGGCGGCAGCAAGATGCGCGACGCCGAGCGCCTTGCCCTAGCCCTCGCCGGCTTGGGCGTAGAGGACGCTCCCACGCTGGACCGGCACGACGACCACAGCACCGACGCGCTCGTCACCGCGCTGTGGCTGTCGCAGGCGGCCCAAAGGGAAGAACTTTGGCATCCGCCCGCACTTTCCCCAGCTCTTGCCGCGCTTGAGGGCTGGACCTTCGGCATTCCCTGACGCATGAGAGCGCCAGGGCCGGCTTAGCTCAGTTGGTAGAGCACCTGATTTGTAATCAGGGGGTCGCGGGTTCGATCCCTGCAGCCGGCACCAGGTATTCTACCTGGCAATGGTATTTCCGGGCTTCGGGTCCCGACCCGGAAATTATAGCCGACTTCCCGGGGCTTTGCCCACCGGCTCTCGCGCCACTGGCTGGCGAGAGACTGTAGCTGCCGGCTGGAAACGGCCAATCTGGCGCCCCGTCTCACCGCCCCATTTTGTGGCAGCCACCTCAGCCAAGTGCGATGGACGAAAAGAAACGCCGCCGGAGAACCGACGGCGTCAGCCGTGATACTGGAGGTCAGGCGAATCCGAGACGTTCGCGCTGTTCCTGCCAGCTTATCGGAAGATCAGTTTCCAGCAAAACCGCAGGCGTCAGATGGATCGGCTGCGTTCCCTCGGTGCAAGCGATGACGATATCGGGCGCCAGCATCGCGATGCGGAGCAGCCGGTAGAATCGGTGTCGGCACTTTGCCACCTGCCGGATCAGTCTGCGGATTGATTGATCCGGATGATCGAGCACCAGTTTATAGGCATCCCGTGCTTCGACGAGCAGCGCGATCAATCCCTTGTCCCGGCACTTATCCGCCCGGCCACGATCATCCAAGATGATCAGCTTAGTCTCTTGCCCCCGCCGTGCCTTGACTGCCGGTGCCCGCAAATAAATCGGCTCGCCATCGGTGACATCGACACCGCCCCCGAGCAGGGCTGCGATGCGGTTCGGCGCGAGCCTCACTTCGACATGCTCGTCGGACAGATGCACGGTGAGTTCCAGTTCGTGCAGGAGCGCGCGCCTCTCGCAAGTGTCTTCCAATCGCTGAGATTGCCGATGGGCGTGATGAAGCGCATCCCGCAGAACATCAGCTTTGCTCGAACCGATAAGCGAGACCACCTGCCGGCGGCCTGCCAGCATCGACTGGATCAGCTGGATGGTCGCCACCTCAACATCGTGCGCGGGCACGCGCCAAGCGGATGAGCCTGCGTCCAGCTGATCGGGCGCCGTGATATAATAGCGATATCGCCGCCCCTTCTTGACGGCGTGGTTCGGGGTCATCCGCCTGCCCTCACCATCGAAGATCCTGCCCGCCAGCAGGCTGGGCTGACTGAAATCGCTACCCCGGCTCCGCTCGATCCGGTTCCCGGACATCACCCGCTGGACCTCGTCCCACAGTTCCTGGCTGACGATCGGCTCTTGCTCGCCGGGATAATAGCTATCCCTGTGCCGGATCTCGCCGAGATACATACGGTTGTTCAGCAGATGATAAAGCGGTCCGCGCCCGAACACATTGCCGCCGCGCGAGGCATAGCGCTTGGTCCGATATCCGGTCGCTTCCAGCTCTGCCAGGAGCGCTCGCCCGCCTCCCGTCGCGACGTAACGCTCCATGATGTGGCGAACCTGCTGCGCTTCGGGTTCATTCACGACGAGCTTCTTGTCGACGACGTCATAGCCGAGCGGCACGGTACCGCCCATCCACATGCCCTTGGCTTTGGAGGCTGCGACCTTGTCGCGGATACGCTCCCCGGTGACCTCGCGCTCGAACTGGGCGAAAGAAAGCAGCACGTTGAGCGTCAATCGCCCCATGCTCGTCGTGGTGTTGAACGCCTGCGTCACCGAGACGAAGGAAGCACCTTTGGCATCGAGCACCTCGACGATCTTCGCAAAGTCGGCGAGGCTGCGGGTCAGGCGATCGACCTTGTAGACGACGATGACGTCGACCCGGCCGGCCTCCACATCGGCCAGTAGCCGCTTGAGCCCTGGCCGCTCCATATTGCCGCCGGAGAAGCCGCCATCATCATAGGCCTCCTTGACCAGCACCCAACCCTCGTGACGCTGACTGGTGATATAGGCTTCGCTGGCCTCGCGCTGTGCGTCGAGGCTATTGAACTCCTGGTCGAGCCCTTCCTCGGTCGACTTGCGGGTATAGACCGCGCAGCGGATCGCGCCGACGCGCTGATTGCCACTCTTCTTAGCCATCGGAGCCGTCTCCATTGAGCCCGAAGAAGCGCGGACCGGACCATGAGGTGCCCGTGACTTCCCGCGCGATGGCGGAGAGGGATGGCCAAGAGCGGCCGTCGAACTCGAAGCGGCCGTCGGTTACGACCACGGAGATATCGCGGCCGTTCCAACTGCGGATGAGGCGCGTGCCGGGCTTGAGCGATGCGGCCCCCTGCCCCGCTGCGGCCCTGAGGGCCTGAGCCGCTTCCTTTACCAGCCGTCCGTGAGCCTGCTCCTGGGCGCGATGGCCCAAGGCATGGCGGAGCAAGTCCGGACCGAAGGGCGGACAGTCGCTCCTCATACGAGCCTGCCATTCCTGCCGGAGCTGCGCTGACGACATCGTCGCCAGCGCAGCCAGGGTCTGGTCCAGCTTGGTCATCAGTCGGCCTTCGCGATCCGGTAGAAGCTGCCCTTCGGGGTGGTCGTCCGGTCGATGACGTAGCCCTTCTTCCGGAGCCCACTCAGCACTGCGCGGGCCGAATGCGGCAGCCAGCCGGTCGCCTCGGTGATCTGATCGAGCGAGGCGCCCTGCTTGCGGCTGAGCATCTGTATGACCTTCGCCTGCTTGCCACCCGGCACCTTCGCTATCGGAGCGGCGGGCGGCGGCGGTGCTGCAGTCGGTTTCGCCACCGGCTTACGACCGCGTCGAGCCGGGTTCATCTCCGGGTGGTCAGGCGCAGGGCCGCTGCTCTCTGCGGTCTCCCGGCCCGCGTCATTGATGACAGCGCCGAACAGGTTCTCGTCATCGGCGCGATAACTCATCTGCGCCTCGTCGACATTGACCTCCTCAGCCAGGCCTCGGTCGACGAGAAGACCGACGGCGTCACGGACATGAATGCCATATTTGGAGATATGCGCCGGAGCCGGCAGGATGGAGCCGCCTTCGGTCTTAGCGGCGGCAGTGAGGAGAATCAGCTGCAGGTCTTCGATATCGGGCTTGAGAGCCATTAGGTGGTTCCTTTTTCAAGGAGCGGCACCAGCGCCGCTTCCACCACCCAAAGCCCGGCGGATCAGCCTGCCGGGTTGGCGTCGTGGGCTATCGACGTCCGCGACTCACAACGCCACCAATGCTCCGTTCCGACCAACAGTCGAGCGAATAGCGCATTGATAAGCCTGGATTTCTCATTCTTTCAGCGCCGCGGCGATGATGGCGACCAAGGTTTCCTCGGCGCGGCTGCGAGCGGCCGGCTCTTTCGAAACCAAGTCCTGCCGCAACCATTCGGGAGCATGCTGAACGGCGCGGGATATCTTGGCCCTGATCTCGTCTGCTGTCATAGCGCCGCATGTGTGATGCCGAACCAGCGAGCGCAATTGCAATGTCGGCTTTGTCGGACGAAGCGGTCATTCCCTCATAAAACGCCGAACGACAGGTTTTATCCGGAACCGACATTCGACGTTTGATCGACAGGCGCGTCGTCGCGACCGCAACTGGGCCGGCAGGAGACTGTCCGGTTTGCAATGTTTGAAGGCGGAAAGCTGCCGATCGGCAGCCGACCCAGTTCCCGACGTTCGGCTTGACCTAACGCTTCCCCGGACCCGGCCGTTTGTTCATCTTGCTCCCGGCGGCATGCACGCCTTCGTCACCCACTATCCGTCGAGGCGGAAATCACGAGATCCGCCATGACCCGCGTTAGTGCAACGATCATCAGCATCTCGTTTAGAATCACGGTGAAGGTCGAGACGACGAGCACCGCGATGATCCCGATGGCATCGCGCGTCAGTTTCTCCCGAGCAGGAGGCGGTGGAGGGGCACCCGTGGTGGCGACAGGCGACATGTCTCGTTTCCGTTTCCAGCGATCAGAAAAATTGGTCGATCGTCGCAGTCTACCACTTGCTGCTTCACCACAAGCTATTATATAGTACGCTATGGAACAGCTCACTTCAGATGCTATCCGCGATCAAGCGGCGTCCACCTCTGGCGCGGGGAACGAACTGGCGTTCGCCCTGTATGGCGCGGCCAACCGTATGGCTCGGCTGCACAAGCCGTTCCTCGAGCCGCTCGGGCTGACATTCTCCCAGTACCTCGTTCTGCTTGAACTGTTTGCTCGAACCCCCCGTACGGTTGGCGACCTGTGCGCTAAGCTCGGGATGGAAACCGGTACGATTACCCCGCTCCTCAAGCGCCTCGCCACTGCCGGAACGGTAACACGAACGCGCGATGTGACGGACGAGCGACGCGTGCTGATCGAGTTGACCCCTGCCGGGAAAGCACTTCGTGAGCGCGTGCAGGCCGTCAGCGGTCAGGTCAGGAGCGCCTGCAAGCTCACCGAGGACGACATGGCCAGTCTGCGTGCCACGCTCGACGACCTCGCCTGGCCCGCAAACAAGATCGATCAATAAACCACAAGACGATTTGGAAGGTAGTTCATGGCAACCCAGCTTATCCGACCTGAGGCCGAGGCGCCTCGCGACACATTGTCTTTCGAGGAAGCGACCCGCGTGCGCCGCTCGATCCGCGGTTTTCTCGACCAAGCAGTTCCGGAGTCCGTCATCCGGGAAGTGCTGGAAGATGCGCAATACGCGCCGTCCAACTGCAACACGCAGCCGTGGAACACCCACATCGTGCGTGGCGAGAAGCTGAAGCAGCTTTCGGCGGTGCTGCATGCGAAGAACGACGCGGGCGAGTTCACGCCAGACTTCTCATTCGACGTGAACGATTTCTATGGCGAGTATCGCGAGCGCAACAACGCCCTCGGCAAAGCCTATTACGAAGCCATGAACGTCATGCGCGAGGACAAGGAGGGACGCCACCGTGCCGGTGCCCGGAACTACTCCTTCTTCAACGCGCCTCAGGCAGCCTTCCTATTTATGCCGTCGTTCGGCGACAATGTCCGCGTGGCGGGCGACATAGGCATGTACGGGCAGACCTTCCTGCTCTCGCTCGCCGCACGTGGCCTGGGCGGCATCCCGCAGACCGCGCTAGGCTTCTTCGCTGGTACAATCCGCGAGTTCCTCGGGATCCCCGACGAGCTGAAGCTCCTGTTTGGCATCTCCTTCGGCTATCCCGATGAAGATGCTCCGGGCAACCGCGTGCGCATGGATCGCGTGCCGATCGAAACAAGCGTGACCTTTCACGCCTGAGTACGTTCTGGGGGCGGGAACACCCGGCCCCATTTCTCCAGAACAAAGCCTCTCCAAAGCGCGACGCCGTCCGCTGTGCGGATCGTCGCGCATTGGTGACGCATGCACGAAGAGGATCTGCACATGAAGATCGGCATTCTAGGTACCGGCAATATCGGTCGAACGCTGGTGAAGAGGCTCAGCGCGGCGGGCCACGAGGTGAAGGTGGCCAACTCGCGCGGCCCCGAGACGATCGACGCCGACCTGCTCGCGAACGGTGCGCGTGCGGTCACTTCCGCCGAGGCCGTCACCGGGGTTGATGTGGTGATCCTGTCCACGCAACTCGGCGCCATCCCTAAGATCGCGCCGTTGTTCGCAGGCGTACCCGCCGAGACGATCGTGATCGACACGTCCAACTACTACCCCAAGCGTGATGGCGAGATCGCGGCGATCGAGGGCGGCCAGACCGAGAGCGCCTGGGTGGCGGAACAGCTCGGTCGTCCGATCGCAAAGGCGTGGAACGCCATCACGTCGGCTTCCTTCGCCGAGAAGGCTGCGCCGGCCGAAACGGCAGGCAGGATCGCGATCCCGGTCGCCGCGGATGGCGAGCGCGAGCGCGAAGTGGCGATGCGACTGGTCGATGAAACCGGGCTCGAGCCGGTCTACGCGGGCAGCCTTGCCGACTCCTGGCGGCAGCAGCCGGGTTCGCCGGTCTACTGCACCGACCTGACACGCGATGAGATCCCCGCCGCGCTTGCCGCGACCGAGCGGGCGCGTTTGCCAAAGCGTCGCGATCTGGCGATCGAAGCGATCATGGAGCGCGTCGGCGACAGCACCGCCAACCCGGACTCCGACTATGCCGTGCGGCTGACCCGGGCGCTGTTCATGTGATCGGTGCGTGGGCTGGAGAATGCTTCGGCCCGTCGCATCCGGCTTCTCGCCTCCTCTAATCATCGGAAAACGCCCATGACGACCGACACCAGCCCTCTCATCTTCCTCATGGGCACTACCGGCCAGACCGGCCGGCATATCCTGGAGGAGCTCGACCGCGACTCCGGAGGCGCGCGCATCCGTATCGGCGTGCGCAAGCAGAAGGATCTTGATCGACTGCGCGCCGAGGGGCGCGATGCGGTCCTGTTTGATCTGGACGATCCGCGCACCTTCGGCCCGGCGCTCTACGGCGTCGACCGTATGAACATCCTCACCGGCTACACCATCGCCATGACCCACCAGACTAAGACGGTGGTGGACGCGGCGAAGAAGGCGGGCGTGCGACATATCGTCAACCAGGGCGTCTTCGCGGCCGACGACGCCACGGATTCGAAATATTGCTGGTTCGCGCTCGTCGAAGCCTACATCGAAGCCAGCGGCATCGCCTGGACGCACCTGCATCCCAATGTGTTTCTCGAGAACATGCTCAGCATGTCTCAGCCCATTGGCGGCACGTTCTCGACGTTCTGGGGCGAGAACCGCGTAGGCTACGTCGCGCTTCACGATCTGGCCGCCGTCACCGCCAAGGTCCTGCGTGATGGTCCGGAGCGCCATGGTTCGAAGGACTATTACCTTAGCACCGAGACCATGACCGCTCGCGAGTTGGCTACTGCGTTCAGCGAAGTGCTCGACCGTGATATTCGCTGCAACATGCTCGGCGCGTCGGACATGGAGGCGCTGTTCAAGAAGAGCACGATGCCGGTCGAGGACTGGTACGCCCGCAGTTCGTTCGAGCTTCTGACGCAGTTCGACGACGGACGCATGGGCTATATGGGCACCGTTAAGGACGACGTGCCCTACCTGCTGGGACGCCCTGCGATCGGCGTCCGTGCCTGGGCGGAGATGCACAAGGAGCAGTTGCTCGCCCTCGTGGATCAACCTTCGACCTAGGCATCAACCCGCGAACTCGTCCGATCGTCAAACCCGAAAAGGATTCATCATGAGCCACCTCTACACGACCAGAGTGAATGCGTATGGCGGTCGCAGCGGCACTATCAAAAGCGAAGACGGCATCCTTGATCTGCCTCTTGCCATGCCAAAGGAACTCGGCGGCAAAGGCGGCGCAACCAATCCCGAGCAGCTCTTCGCCGGCGGCTACGCAGCTTGCTTCGAGAACGCAATCATCCACGTGACCCGGGCGCAGGCGGACAAGGTGCGTGACGACGACATCGACGTTGCTTGTGAGGTGAGCCTGCTGCCGAACGGGGAAGGCGGCTTTAAACTCGCCGTCTCCTTAGAGGTGGAGATTGCAGGCGTTGATCAGGCTAGGGCTGAGGAGATTGTCAAAGCCGCTCATGCTGTTTGTCCTTACTCCAACGCAATCCGGTGCAACGTCGACGTCAACCTAAAGGTCTTCACGAACTAAGCGGGTTAGCGGCGGGCGATAAGCAGACCCTTAGCTGCTTGATCGCCATGACCGCCCACCACCCCGACTGATAAAGCTCAGGCGCGAGCATCGCCCGCTTCAGCAATTTCGATTGTTAGGTTGGACGCCTTCGCGGCGTCTGACGAGACGACACAGTCGGTAAGGAACCGATAATGGATAAGAAGATGATCCTCGGCATGGGACTGACCTCGGGCTACGGTAACCATCCCGGAGCTTGGCGCGCGCCAGGTGTTGACCCCGCCAATTATGCCAAAGTCGAGGCTAACATCCGCTATGCTCAAACTGCCGAGCGCGGCGGGTTCGCGTTTCTCTTCACCACTGACTTCCCTGCGCTGCGGGGAGACCTGGAATACGCGCCCATCCTCAACATCATGGAGCCGATGCTGCAACTGGCGGCGATCTCACAAGCAACGAGTCGCATCGGCCTAGTCGCGACAGGATCAACCTCTTTCCAAGAACCGTTCAACACGGCTCGGCAGTTCAAGGCACTGGACGTGATGAGTCACGGGCGTGCCGGGTGGAACGCCGTCACCACCAGCGATCCTGCCGTTGCGGCAAATTACGGCATGCCAGTAGGCGAACGGAACGCGAGGTATCAACGCGCGCACGAGACGGTGCAGGTAGTTCAAGCCTTGTGGGGCAGCTGGGAGCCCGACGCCTGGGTCGCGGACGGACACGGGGCGCTACATCGATCCTGCCAAGCTGCTACCCATCAACCTGCAGGGTGAGCATGTCGCATCGCGCGGCCCCTTGCTCATTCCCCCGTCCGAACAGGGGCAGCCGGTCATCTTCGGCTCAGGAGGGCCCAGTCCCCAGATGCTCCAGCTGGCCGGACGTTACGCAAGCGGCTTCATCGCAGAGGTCTGGACCATTGAGGAAGCGCGTGCTCAGCGCGAGATGTTCCGGAACGCGGCAAGAGACGCCGGTCGCGACCCAAACGAGATCAAGTACTTCGCTGGGTTGATGAGCACGATAGCACCGACTGTTCGCGAGGGGCTTGACCGCCGCATCGCTTTGTCGGGCGACACACTTCCGGCCCGGCTCCCACACCTTGGTGCAATGCTCGGTTTGCGCCTGGACCCCGCTGCTTTCGACCAGCCGCTCACTCCCGCACAGCTGTCGGCCGCCCGTGCGGCATCGGGAGATCCGCGATCGGGCGTTGCGCTTAAGGTCGCCCGCGAAGGTTGGTCGCCTCGCGACATCCTCGCCCATGGGGTAATCGACTATCACCCAGTTACGATAGGCCCAGCCGAGGTCCACGCGGATCACCTGCAGGAATGGTTCGAAGCCGGCGCCGCTGACGGATTCTGGATCTTGCCTGACGTCTACGAGGACGGCGTCGACACCTTTGTCGACGAGGTCGTTCCGATCCTGCGTGAGCGGGGCATCTATCCCGAGGACTATATCGGCGCCACTCTCCGTGAGAACCTTGGCGTCCCCACCCAGTATGGCTTGGATGCACGGCTGCGCTGAATGCTCCAGGAAACCTGCTTTCGAAACAGGCACAGCGTCACATTCCACTTTTGAGGTCGAGGGCACGCCCCCGGCAGGACGGACAATTTCATGACAGCGTTATCGATCCTTGAACTTGGAAGAGTGCGACAGGGGAGCGATCGCCGGACCGCCCTCGACGAGGCAAGAGCGCTCGCCCGGCAAGCCGAAGCTTGGGGGTACCAGAGGTTCTGGGTCGCCGAGCACCACAACATGCCGACGGTCACAACCGCGGCGACATCGCTCGTGATCCAACATATCGCTGCGGGAACGACCACGATCCGCGTCGGGGCAGGCGGCATCATGCTCCCGAACCACGCGCCTTATGTGATCGCAGAACAATTCGGCACCCTGGCCACGCTGTTCCCGGGGCGCATTGACCTTGGACTCGGTCGGGCACCTGGGACCGATCAGTTGACGCTGCGAGCGCTGAGACGCGATCCAAGTAACTCGGATCATTTCCCCCAAGACGTCTTGGAGCTGCAGGCGTTCCTCGGTCCCGTTCAGGCTGGCCAGCGGATCGAGGCGGTGCCTGGCTCCGATACCGACGTCCCGCTGTGGATCCTTGGTTCGAGCCTGTTCGGAGCGCAGCTGGCCGCCGAGTTGGGGCTTCCCTATGGGTTTGCTTCTCACTTCGCGCCACAAGCACTTGATACAGCCCTCAAGATATACCGCGAACGATTCAAGCCGTCTGAGCAGCTGAGTGCGCCATACACTCTGGTCGGGATCAATGTGATCGCGGCCGACACCGATGAAGAGGCTCGCAGGCTGGCAACGTCGCAGCAGATGTCGTTCGCCGGAATCTTCCGGGGGGCGCGCGACCTCATGCAGCCGCCGATCGACGACATCGAAGCTTACTGGTCTCCCCATGAGAAGGCCCAGGCAGCGCAAATGCTTGCCTGTAGCGTGGTCGGGAGTCCCGAAACTGTTCGGAAGGGGCTGCGCAGCATGACCGAACGGACAGACGCCGATGAGCTTATGATCGTGTCCGACATCTTCGATCCTGAAAAGCGGCTGAGATCCTTCGAGATCATCGCGGAGGTGAGCGCCTCGCTTTCCTGAACAAGGGCCATCGTCCGGTATCGGGATCGTTGCCGCGACTTGTGCACTTTCTGCACGAGGACAATACGGAGAACATGCGTGGCAAAGACGGCATTGGTGGTCGGCTCGAGCGGGATCGTCGGAAGTGCGACAGCGGCGCTGTTGGTGAAACTGGGGTGGACAGTTCACGGGCTCGCCCGCCGTCCTGCAGCGCAGGCTGGAGTTCACCCGGTCGCCGCCATCTGCAGGTCGGAAGTGGTGCGGCCGAGGCGCTGAAAGACCTCGAGCCGGACGCGGTTTTTATCACCACCTGGTTGCGGCAAGACACCGAAGCAGAGAACATTCGCGTCAACTCGGCCATGGTGCGCAATCTTCTGGACGGACTGCCCAAGCCGAACATGCCGCGACATGTCGCACTGGTGACGGGCCTCAAACACTATCTCGGGCCCTTCGAGGCGTATGGCAAAGGCACGCTGCCGCAAACACCGTTTCGCGAGGAGCAGGGCCGGCTCGACATCGAGAACTTCTATTATGCCCAGGAAGACGAGCTTTTCGCAGTCGCTGAGCGCGACGGGTTCTCGTGGAGCGTGCACCGCCCTCACACAGTAATCGGAATGGCGGTGGGGAATGCGATGAACATGGGCACCACACTTGCGGTCTATGCGACCCTGTGCCGCGAAACTGGTCGTCCGTTCCGCTTCCCAGGCTCGGCGGCGCAGTGGCACGGGCTCACCGACATGACCGACGCCAGACTGCTCGCACGTCACCTCCTGTGGGCAGCGACAACCCCGTCGGCGCACAACGAGGCGTTCAACATCGTCAACGGCGATGTTTTTCGTTGGAGTTGGATGTGGAACCGGATCGCTGGATGGTTTGGCTTGGAGCCGGCGGATTTCGACGGAAGTGTCCAGCCGCTCGAGGAGCAGATGGCAGACGATGGGCCCGTTTGGCACGCTATAGCCGAGCGCGAAGGGTTGGTTGAGCCGGATTTGCACCGCCTCTCCTCGCCGTGGCACACCGACGCCGACCTGGGACGTCCGATCGAGGTGGTCACTGACATGAGCAAAAGCCGCCGGTTGGGCTTCACTGGCTATCAGCCCACGGATGACGCCTTTTTCGAACTGTTCACGCGCTTGCGGGCAGAGCGGCTCATACCATGAGGTTTGAGGCACCGGAGATGATCCGGGTCAGCGCCCGTTCAGGGAACCGGTGGGTGTCTGCGGCCGCGTGAGAGTGGCGCGTCCGACCCGGGTGCTGCCAAGGAACGGCCGGTTTCGGGGAGATGGACGGTAGCCTCGAACTACCGGCTCGAGGGCGCATTGCTGACCGTCCGGTTCGCCATCCGCTATCGACCGCTTTCGGCTGGACCTGACGTTTACAGGTGATGACCAGAACGACCAAATCTGGTCGGAAGCTGCCGTCGCTATCGATCTCAATCGCATGGCAGCTTCGCGCCCCAATCTCGGTCATTCCGAGTGGATGCAGTCGATCCTAAAAGCTGCCTTTCGTTAACGCGGCAGCGAATGACCGAGAGTGGGACGAAGCCGTCGTTCCCGGTACGCCGCTTGAATGACCGCTTTCGGCGAAAGCAGACCCTCCGGTCTTTCGCTGATGCCCTGATCGACCGACTGAGGCTGGCCGTGAGCCGAACAAAGGGTTTCGGGCCAAGAATGTCAAACAACCTCGTGATGGTGGGTAGACAACTTCGCGGGTTCCGAAGTCGCTTCGCGTTGACGGCCGCCCCTCGTATGATTTTGAAGTGATCGCATCGGTTAATGGGATTCATTCGAAAAATGACACAGGACGTGGAAGCGCTGCGGACAGCGCCGGCGGATTTGCCGGCGTCGCTGCGCGACGTGGTCGAGTATCGTAAGTCGGGTCTGAGCCTCAACCATGTGGTCGGCTGCCCGCTGGACTGCGCCTATTGCGTACGGCACTTGTTCGATAACTACGATATGAAGAGGCCCCACCTCGTCATGGACGACGAAGCCGCGGTCGTCGCCCTCACCACCCACTGGGCGTTCCGACCCCATCGAACGCCGATCCAGATCTTCAACAGGGCGACCGATCCCTTCCTACCGCGCGTGAAGGACCACCTCCACAAGACGCTTGAACTTCTCGATGGCAAGGGCCTGACCAACCCCGTGCTGGTCATCAGCCGGTGGCGGGTCAATCGCGAGGACGTCGAGCGCATGGAGCGCCTCACCAGCCTTAAGCTGACCGTCCTCGTCACCTGGTCGGGCATCGACGACGATCGCATCGAGCCGATAGACAGCGCCATCGCGGAGAAGACGCTCGCAACGCTCGCCGCTCACGCAGTCAGGACGAAGCGGATCCTTTACTGGCGCCCGATCATCGCCGGCATTAACGATGGCGACGACGTGATCGGACGGGCCCGCGAGCTCGCCCGGCTTGCCGATGCCACTGTCTTCACCGGTCTCTTCCACAGGGGCCAGATCAGGGCGCACATGCGTTCGATCGGTGTGCCCGACCTCTACGACAGCGCGCCCAGGCGCAAGATCATGCCGCGCCTCGTCGAGCGGAACATCCTCGACGCGTTCGGCGATCAGCCGATCTTCCGGAAGACGTCGTGCGCCGTTGCCCATGCGCACGGCCTCGCCGACTACAACGGCCACCTCGGGATCGAGAGAATCTGCGACATATGTCCGGCGGGACAGGTCGAGATCTGCGCGGCCGCACATGCAGAGCCGTCACGAGAGCTGATCACCGCTCTGGCGGGCGAAGCCGGGCTCGTCACCGGAACGATCGAGATCGCGAACGGGCGCATTCTCGTCGAAGACAGCACCGAGCAGCAGCGCTACTTCATCCAGCACGCCACCGGCTTTCAGGTGCACGACAAGTCGCACCCGCACCTGCCGGGGCGGCATGGACGCGCCGAGGAGGGATGGGAATGAACCAGCGCATGTGGGCGGTCGACGTAGAAGGCAACGGCGGATCGCCCGCCGAAATCGTCGAACTTGCCATCGTCGAGATGGAGGGGCTGCAGCTGACCGGCCGCTACAAGCACTGGCGATTCAAGCCGAAGGGCGGGATCACCCCCATCGTGTCGCGGATCCACGGCATCTGGGAGCGCGACGTCGCTGACGCACCGGAGATCGAGGACGTGATCGACGACGTTTTCGAATGGCTGGAGGATGCCCCCATCGTCGGACACAATGTCCGCGTCGAACTCGAGATCATCGGGCGAGCGATGGAGGACTGGCAACCATCGGCCGCCTTCGACACGCTCCGCATTGCGCGCCGGTTGGTGCCCAACGAGAAGAAGCACGGCCTAGAGTACCTCGGCAACACGCTCGGCCTGCTCGACGCGGCAGGAGCCGCAACGGGTGGAGGCTCCCACTCCGCCCCGTTCGACGCAGCCCTCTCGGCAATCCTGCTCCAACATCTCCTCGCACCGCTATCCGAGGCCGAGCGCCAGGCCGTCATGGAGGACGCCGACATCCTCCGCGTCCAGCAGGGTTCGCTCCTGTGACATCCCGCCCATGCAAGATCGCCGTCGCCGGTACGCACTCGACGGGCAAGACGACCTTCCTGCGCCGGCTTGAGGACGAGCTCGCCCGGCGGGGTTTCTCGCCCAGATACGTCCACGACAGCGCGGTCAATGCCCGAGACCTCGGCTTCCCGATCCTCAGGGATCACACCTTCGAAAGCACTGCGTGGATCATGGCCGAGGCGATCCGGCTGGAGACGGTGGCCTCCCTCTCCGCCGACGTCATCCTCGTCGACAGGCCGCTGCCCGACGCGCTGGGCTATCTCGTCGCCGCGCTTGAGGTGACTGGCCGAAGCTTGACGCCCGGACGGCTGGAGCGTCTTGAGGCCATCTGCACCGGCTGGATGGGCGAGTACGACCTCACGTTCGTGACCCAGCTTGACCGGGATATTCCCATCGGGCCGGGCCGCGACGACGATCACGAGTTCCGCATCGCTGCAGGCCTCGCCGTGTCCAGCATCCTGAGCCGGGTCGCGCCGCACGCCAAGGTGCTCGGGGCACAAGATGCAGATGAAGCCCTCGCACTCGCGATATCGTTCGCCGAAAGGCATCGGGGCGGCGCTTGAATCGAAACAGCACGGGCGCCGACGTGGCCGCAGTCGCAGCCGGCACTGCTAGGATCGGTCTGGGTTGCATGGCGCTCACCGGCATCTACGGCGCTATCGAGCGGAATGTGGCGCAGGACACCATCCACGCGGCGCTCGAGGTGGGAATAAGGCTCTTCGACACCGCGGCCCTCTATGCCGACGGTGCCAATGAGGAGCTGCTGGGGCGGACGATCGGAAGCCGCGACGACGTCTTCGTCGTCACGAAGTTCGGACTATCCGCGGGCGGTAATGGCACCCTTGTCCGCGACAGCAGCCCTGCAGCGATGCGCGCATCCGTGGACGCATCGCTGCGGAGACTTCGCAGGGAGCGAATCGACCTGCTTCTCCAGCATCGGCCGGATCCGAGGAGAAACGATGCAGTCGTCGCCGGTGTCGCAGCCGACCTGATGCGCGAAGGCAAGATTGCCGCGTTCGGTCTCTCGGGAAGCACGCCGGAGCGCGCGGAGGAGTTCGGACGGACCAGTCCCGTGGCGGCCATGCAGAACGAGTTTTCCCTGGCGACTCCGGAGCGGCAGGACGAGCCCGCGATCCTCGATCGAGCCGGTGCGATGTTCATGGCGTATGCTCCGCTGGGGCGCGGGCTGCTCACTGGCAGGTTCGGGAATGTCTCCATGCCGGGCGACCTCCGCGAACGGATGCCCCAGTTCCAAGACGATGCCGAGAAGGCGAACTTGGAGCGTCTTGCCGTCGTGGACGATATCGCAGCGAAGCATGCGGTCTCGCGGGCGGCTGTCGCTCTGGCGTGGACACTTTATGCCGGGAGTAACGTCGTGCCTATCCCCGGCGCGCGAAGTCCGGAACATGTCATGACGGCCATCAAGGCCGCCAACCTGGCACTGACCCCTGATGAGATGCTTCGCCTCTCCGCCGGCGCGCAGCAGATAGGAATCTAGCGTCCTGCGGTTACGTGCCTTGTCTTGGCCAGCACGCTGCGGCAGCAAGACGGCATGACCTACGTCGCCGCATCCGGCACCGCCCGCATCCAGCATGCCGACACCGGCGAGGTGTTCGAGATCGATGCCGACGAACTCGACTTCGAGGCGATCGGCGCCGACGAACGGAACATGGGTCCCGAGATCCATCACCAGGCGGAACTGGAGCATCCGGAGCTAGGAACGTTGACCTGGGGCCTCTGGGAATATCCTGTCGGAATCGAGAACATGACCGAAACCGAGATCGGTCCGCATACGATCCTCGAAGACATCGACTACGGGCTACGTCACGAGCCCGATGAGGAGGAGCCACCCGAAGTCGACGAGCCGGATCTTCCGGCTCTGCTCAGCCGGCTGCCTGCGCAGATCGATGCGCTCGATCAAATCCTCGCCCAGTTCGCCTACCTGCAGCCTCGGATCGGCCACAACCAGCCCCCGGAGGAGCATCGGCTCACCCTCACCGATCTGGAGATCGGCGAGATCCGGGCAAGTCTCGACGAACTGCGCGCGCAGGCTGCGAGGCCGAACGCGATCACTGCCGCAGACCCGGCGACAATCCAATTGGCGCAGACCCAAGTGTCGAAGCTGTCCTCCACGCTCGGGAAATGGGGCAAGATGGCTACCAGCGCTCTGGCGCTCGGCGCCCTCGGAGGTTTGGGAAAGGGCGCCGGCGATCATATCTGGCAGCAGACGCCGATGCTGCACCATCTCGTCGACGCCATTCAGCACACGCTGACCGTGTGGATACACGCGCTGATGGCGCTGTTCTGAGCGTCATCCCAACGACGACGAGCCGGACGTGATGACGGCTCAGCCCGTGATCCGGTAGCGCTCGTCCGGAACCCTGCTTCCTTGGCGCCCAGTCGAGAACCAGACATTCAGCTACCTCATCGCCGCCCCCGTTTCGAACATGCGTCAATGTGGAGCAGTCAATTCCCGGCGACCGCACCCGCGATGCGGAAGGGCAGGAACGCGCAGCAGCCCGCCTTTCTCTGACGTCGGCAGTGATTGGGCTGGCGGAACGATTGGCTATGAAGCACAAGCGCTCAATGTTCCGCGCAAGTCTCTCCGGTCAGATCCGGCAAACCAAACTTCCGAAGTGGAAACCGTTGCTGCCGGTTTTCGAGGCGGTGATGAATGCTTTCCAGTCTATCCAGGAACGGCCCGGCGAGGGGTCGATCATCATCAATGTCGTCGAGGCCAATTCGCTGAAACTGGACGGGACAGCCGACCGCATCCAGCGCTTCGTCATTTATGACAATGGTGTCGGCTTCACCGACGAGAACATGGATTCTTTTAACACCGCATTTTCCGAATATAAATTTATGCGAGGCGGCAAGGGGGTCGGGCGCTTCCTCTGGCTCAAGGCGTTTGGTAGCGTCGAGGTCGACAGCGTCTTCGATGCAGGTGACGACGGATTGCTGCGCCGGCGGTTCACGTTCGACACCGCCTATGACCCGGACAATGTGAAGGATGAGCCGGCCGAGGGAGCACCGATCGGCACGGCGATCACGCTCGATGCCTTTCAGGAGCCTTTCAAGAGCGAGGTGCCCCTCGATCTCGAGCTGATCGCGCTTCGGATGTGCGAACATTTCATCCTGCTCCTCATGCAGCCAAACTGCCCCAAAATTGAACTGCGGTCGGGCAAGGAGCGCGTGTCGGTCAACGCGGTGTTCGAGAGCGGTTTCCGCAAGTCGGCGACGCGATCGACCTTCACGATCCGCGATCACGATTTCGAGGTGCATGGCTTCCGGCTGAAGGTACCGCGCAGCTTCCGTCACCGTCTGATCTACTGCGCGGACGAGCGCGCGGTTCTCTCCGAGAATCTAGACGACCATATCCCCAATCTCTCGGGCCGGCTGGCCGATGAGGCTGGCGAGAGCTTCGTCTATCTCGCGGTAGTGACTGGCGGCTTCCTCAACGCCCATGTCAATCAAGAACGGACGGCGTTCGACATCGACGATGATACCGATGCCGATGCCGCGCAGGAAAGCCTGTTCGTGCCCAACATGAAGCGGGCGGAGATTCGCAAGGAATGTATCGACTTCGTGCGCTCAGACCTTTCCGACGTTCTGGCGGATATCAACACCAGCAAGCTCGAGCGCGTCCGCAACTACGTCGCCAGCGACGCCCCGCATTATCGCGTGCTGCTCAAGCGCGCCCACGAGTTTATAGACCGCATTCCGCCGTCCGGCACGAAGAACGATCTTGAGATGGCGCTCCACCGCGAGTTGCATCAGCGCGAGGTCGAACTAAAAAAAGAGGGCAGCCGGATCATCGTCGAGGCGGCCAAACTGGACGATTATGAAGCCTATCGTGACCGGCTCTCGCACTTCCTAGAAAACAACAACGAGCTCGGCGTGGCGGCGCTGGCGCAATATGTCGCCCATCGAAAGATCATTCTCGAGCTGTTCGAGAAGGCGTTGGGCTCGACCGACGGCACAGGCAAATATCCGCTCGAGCGCATCCTGCATCAGATCATCTTCCCGATGCGTTCGAGTACAGACGACACGCTCTACTCCCAGCAGAATCTCTGGATCCTCGACGAGCGGTTGAATTCGTTCGGTGTCATCCATTCGGACCGGCAGCTGCGCTCAATTGACGGTCTAGAGTCCGACTCTCGGATGCGGCCCGACCTGATCGCGTTCGACCAGGAATATCTCTTGGGTGATGGTCCCCAGCCGCTCAGCAGCCTCACCGTGGTCGAGTTCAAGCGCCCGATGCGCGACGACTATGACCGTGAGGAAAATCCGCTGACCCAAGTGTTCGAGATCATTGAGAAAGTCCGTTCGGGAACCCAGCTGGATGCGAACAGGCGCCCCATCGCGGTCGCGGGTCCCGACATTCCGACGACCTGCTACGTCGTCTGCGACCTGACACCCAATCTGAAGAAGATACTTAAGGACCGCGATGCGACGGTCATGCCCGACGGACAGGGCTTTTATGGCTATAGCCGAAACTACAAAGCCTATTATGAGGTGCTAGACTACGGAAAGGTGCTCCGTGACGCGCAGCGTCGCAACGTCGCGCTGTTTGATAAGCTTAAGCTGATTTGAACGCGATCAGCCCGGCGTGCTCTCCAAGGCTTAGCGTCGACTGTGGGGCGCGTTGCTGCCGGGCCGCTCAATGGCACAGGAATGGCGGGTATCGACAGGAGTAGCCATTCACGAGCGCGCTTTGGAACGGCTTAAACTGCACGGAAGCTGCCGTCGCTATCGATCTCAATCGCATGGCAGCTTCGCGCCCCAACATTAGCCATTCGACGGGCTCCGGCGCATTCCTGAAAGCTGCCGATCGTAATCAAGACCGCGACGGCCAACCCGCGTCCATCCAAGCCGGACGGAAGCGCTCTTAGCAATGACCGGGTTTGGGCTGGGTGCGGAAAGTCTGGTTCTGGTTTTCTGCACAGAAAAAGCGGACGATGCTCCGCATTGCATCCACATCCGCTCGTTCGAGCTGCAGGTGGTCGCGAGCCCTCTGGGGCAGCCGCGCTCGGCTGCCCGTCGATGTAACAGCTACGGGCACGCAAAGCGCCTAAATAGCGGGATTCGTGCGCCTGCGACGCGAGATATAGAGGCAAGACCGTCTTCTAACTGAGCATGATTTGCTGAATCTGGCGGTCGATGTCTGAAAGTTCGATCTGGTCATCCTCGTACAGTCGGATCTCGGCGGTACCTAGAATGCGGCAGCTGAGCAGCAGGGCGTGCCTTCGGTTCCCCAATTCCGTCATCCTTCGCGCCCTCTCCGATTCCCCATCAGGGGCCATGATGTTCTGCCGGATCGCGAACGGGTCGTAGACAGCTGCCGCATCGGGGAGGAAGAGCAGCCGCTTGCGACCGCCCATCTGCGGGCTGACGTCGATCAAGTTGCCAAGCCTGTTGCGCCACACCGCGTGATGCTCAGCCTCGAAGTAGAGGCCGGGCATGTGCCAGATTGCCCAACCGTACGCGATCGACCCACCCTTCTCCTCAACTCTCCTCGCAACATTCTCAAAGCAGAAGGACGTCGCTGCCCGGCGCAGGGGGATAGACGCGACGAACACCGGCTCCGCGCCCGAGATGGAGGCGCAGAACTGCATGAGCGCCGGCGTCATCGCGCGGGGCACTGTGTTGGGAGTGTTGGTCGGCTTCAGGGGGTCACCTCAGCGTTATCCGATTGCCGTCGACATGGCGGAAGGCCTTCGAGCGGCAGGTGAGGAGGATCACCTGCATCCGCTGCGCGGCCTCCTGCAGGATGTCCGTCATCGTCTCGAGGCGCTGGTCGTCCGAATAGACGAGCGGATCGTCGAGGATGAGCGAGATCGGCTTGCCGTCGTCCAGGAGGAGGTCGGCGAAGGCAAGCCGCGTCAGTATCGCGAGCTGCTCCTGCGTTCCCCGGCTCAGGTCGCCGCAGCTCTCGTCCACGCCCGACCGCGAGACCCCGGCCAGCCCGAGCTCCTCGTTGAAGGACAGGCCGCAGCCGGGCAGCAGCCGTTCGACGTAGCGCGCCGCCCGGCGCGTGACGGGGGCGAGGAAGGTTCGGGACGCCTCGCTGGCCGCATCGGTGAGAGCCTGGCGCAGCGTCTCCAAAGTGTCCGCCTCCTCCCGCAGGCGTTGGAGAGCGGCGTTGGCGGCCAGTTCCTCCTCCTTGGCTTCGGCGACCCGGCCTGCCGGTCCTGTGACCCCCTCGCGCATGACGGTCGCCTCCAGCGAGGCGATCCGGCCGGTGAGTTCGAGCCGCTCCTCCCCGGCGCGGACCGCCGCCCGGCCGATATTCTCCAGGCGCCGCCTGATCGCGGTCAGGTCAAAGGCCTTAGCGCCCTCACGTGCCTGTTCGAGCAGCTCGAGCTTGGCGGCTCGGTCGCGTTGCAGTTCGCCTAGTACGGCCTCGAGACCCGCTCGGTCCGCGTCTGCGAGCACGGCTTCCAGGCTGGCCTGGGCGGCGTCCACCTCCCGGCTGGCGGCCATGACGTCCGCCGTGGCGGTGGCGAGCAGCCTCTCCGCGTCCGAAAGCGCCGTCCTGCTGTGGTCGTGGGTGGCGGCGGCGGCGGCCTCGGCGAGCGTCGCGGTGGTGACTGCGGCCTCGCGCGCATCCAGGTCGTCGTCCGGCGCGACGAGATCGTCGGCGGGTTCCTCCAGCGTGGCGACGAACGTGCGGAGGGCGTCGGCGCCCGGCGCTAGCCCGATCGTCGGATCACCCGGACACGCGGCGGCGATCTGCGCGCGCAGGGTGACGAGCTCGCGCGCCGCCGACGCCGCGCGCTCGTTTCGCGCAACCCCGGCCGCATGCGACTCCAGGCCGAGTGCGCGCAACGCCGCGGCGAGCTGCTCCCTTGCGGCTGCAAGGTCGGCCTCCAGCGACAGCCCCGACCCCTGTGGCGGCCGGACGACGATGCTGCCGGCCGACCCGATCTCAAGCCGGGTAGTCGAGAGGACGTCCAGGCTGGCAACGTCGCTGGGCGATCCGTCGATGCGGAGGTCGACGCCGCTCGCTAGCTCGATGTCGACCTTCACGGCCCCGGCCTCGAACCTGGCCAGCGCTGCGACCTCCTTTCGCTCCAGGCTGCAGAGATTTGCGAGATCGTCGTCCTCCAACGCGAGCGCGCCTGCCGCTTCGAGCGCGCGCTCACGCTCCTCGAGCTCGCCGAGCGTCTTCCGGGCGTCGCTGGCGCGGCGGGCGCCGGCGGCGGCGTTGAACGCCTTCATCCGGTCGCGGGCTGCGCCCAGCTCCGCCTCGCGTTCCGCGCGCGTTCTCCGCACACCCTCCAACGCGGCGCGCTGCTGCTTCTCCTCGCCGACGGCCGCGCCGACGACCCCCTTGGCCTCATCCTGGCGGGAGCGCGTTCGCTCGATCTCCTCTGCCGCCTCGGCGACACGTTCCTCCGCGAGGTCCAGCCTTTCCAATCGTGCGGCGGCCGCCCTTGCAAGTTCCTCCGCGCGGCCGTGCTGGGCCTCTGCCGTGGCGAGGCGGAGCGATGCCGTCTCCGCGAGCTTCTGGTCCTCCTCCAGCCTCCATCGCTGCTCTACGGTCTCCGGATCGGCGATGTCCCGCTCGACGATGCGCAGCCGCGCCTTGGCTCCGTCGAGGTCGGTCAGCGCCTGCTCGTAGTCGCGATAGGCGGCCTCGACCTGCTGGCGTGCTGCGACTGCCGACGCGAGCCTCGTCTCGGCCGCGGCCAGCTCGCCGCGCGACTTGCCCGTCGCCGGGGTGCGGAGCGCGCCGTAGGCCGCCTCGACGCTGCTGCGGATGGCGTCGAAGCGCCGACCGCCGGTCACGGCGCCGACCTCCGCCTCGAGCACGCCGCGGACACTGTCGCGGACGATCCTGTTGGGGCTCTCGACCTGGAGGGCGCTCATCTGCTCGACCCAGAGCATGCCGAGCGGTCCCCGCGTCTCGGGATCGCTGCCGCGGTTGTTGCCTCGTTCGAAGCCAAGCAGTTCCTGGAGGGCGTCCTCGGCGGCGTCGCTCTCGCGACGACCTCCGTTGCCGGTCAGTCGCACCGATGTCGACTTCATGAACTGCTTCTCGAGCGTCCAGGGCCGACCGCCGACCACGAAGTCCACGACGACGCGCGGCGCCACGTCGTCGCCGATCGGCACGTAGGACCGCACGAGTTCGGTCTTGGCCGAGTGCCGGATGAAGAAGGCTGCGCGCAGGGCCTCCAGCACCGTCGACTTCCCGGTCTCGTTGGGCTCGACGACCACGTTGAAGCCGTCGGTGAAGCCGTCGATGCGGAGCGGATCGCGGAACTTGCGGAAGTTGGCGATCTCCAAGGACTTGATGATCATGCCACCACCTCCGCACCCCGGCGCATGACCTCTACGTAGAGACGCTCCAGCGCGGCGGCCGCGACGCCCGCATCCGGGCCTCCCGCCTCCGCTCGCGCCTGGAGCGACACGGCCGCCGCGGCGAGCGCGCCCTGGACGTCGATGCGGGCGACGTCCTCCGGCCTGGGCCTGGCGACGAGGCCGCTGGTGTCGACGTCGAGGTGCCTGAGCTCGTGCGCGACCTTGTCGTCTAGCTCGGACGAGATGGCCACCCGCTCGGCCAGGTTCGCCACGCCGGAGAGCTTGAGGCTGAGCAGCACGTCGGACAGGCGCGCATCCGATCTCAGATCTTCGACCTTCCGACGAAGGTCTTCGACACCAGAGACCTCCCAGCGGCGGGAGAACCAGCGGTAGCGGCCCGTGTCGACGCGCTCGAGCGTCGGGACGTCGCCCTGGCGCACTTCCACCGAGATGCAGGATCCCGGTTCGTCGCGCCCGAACCGATCGGTCTCAGGCGTGCCGCTGTAGGCCGTGCGGTCCCCGACCGTGAGGTAGCCGTGCCAGTCGCCCAGGGCGAGGTAGTCGAGTCCCGCCGACTTCGCCCGGTCGGGCGGGATGAGGTTCGCGCTCTCGCCTGCAGCCCCGAACTCGGTGATCGAGCCATGCGCGAGGCCGATGCGGATCGCACCCGGCGGCGTCGGCATGTCGACCATCGCGGCCGTGGGATCCGATGCCGTCTTCCGATGCTCGAGCGGCGCCGGCAGCAACCATGCGTTGCTCTCCAGCTCGACCGCTTCCGGCGTGTCCACGACGCGGACCCGGGCTGGCGCGACCCGACGGACCCGGCTCCACAGCCCACCCGGACGGGCATGGTCGTGGTTGCCGGGCATCAGCCACCACGTGACGTTCGCGCGATCCATGCGGGACAGCGCCTGCATGACGATGCGGTCGCCTGGGTCCACGTTGTCGAACACGTCGCCCGCGACGACGACGTGGGACGCGCCCTGGTCGGACGCGACGGCGGACAGCCGGTCGATCGCGTCGAGCCGGGCCTCCGACAGCGCCGCCGAGACTTCGGCCGGGAAGCGCCCGAAGGGTTTACCGAGCTGCCAGTCGGCCGTGTGGATGATCTTGCAGGTCGCCATTTGCGAGCTCCTGTTGTGGGCTCGGTTTGTGACCGAGACCTCTTCTGCTTCTGCATGTGTGCCGGAAGGTCGTCATCACGGACGCTCGAGACGTATGAGCGCGATGGGCACATAGCGGTGGAATTCCGCATGTCCCTTCCTGAGCGGGCACCGCCACTCTCCCACTGGGTAATGCGGATCGTGCCAGCAGCTGTCGGCGAGTGGCCGGCAGGGATACTCCGGGAATGGGAACGGCTCGACCTTGCCGGTAAGCCCGTCCCGCATCGACCGGCCTTTCGCGGTCAGGTCGACGCGCCACAGAGCGTAGCAGTCCGCCGGGGCTTCCAGCTTCGTCGTCGTGATCAAGCCGCGGCTTTTCAGCGCGTCGTAGGTGGGACGCGCCCACCGACCGAACCGCTGGGTGGTTCCAGCGCCCTCGACGATCGAGACCAGCACGCGTTGCTGTTCCGTCGTCAGCTTCATGGCACGGGGCTAACGATGAAATGCCGACGGAGGGGATGCCGATCATACGCCATAGCGCTTGTTTCCCCCGCTCGTGATGCAGTAGCGCCCGCCACGCGGTCCGATGCAGACCTGCGAGCCCGAGCAGGGGCAGCCTGATCCGAAGTAGCCGCCGCCCCCGCCGCGGCGCCGGCCGGATGAGCCACGATGTCGCGATCCGCCGTGCCGTCTTCCGGACCTTACCGCCTTGCTGGCCACGTAGCCCGCACCGGCTGCAGCTACGCTCGACCCGACGCCGGTCGAGATCAGGCCCTGCGCGCTCGGCCTCGCCGCTTCCGTCGCGTTGCCGCTCCCCCCAGGAGCGCTGGACAGGAAGGCGTTCGACACCCAGCAGTCCCCGCCGGTTCGCGTCAGGCGTGCCCATTCGCAGCGTCGTTCCGCGACGACGACCTGGTCGTTCCGCGTCAGACCTTCCGAGACGGCTGCCGAGGCGTCGGGCTCGCGCCGGCAGTTCAGGCTCCGCGCCGCCACGTAGGCCGGTTCCAAGATGGCCTGCGGAACGCTTGCGTCCACGGAGTTGCCTGGTGCGTCGCTGGAGCCCGACGAGCACTTCCCGACGAGGAAGAGGACGAGGATAACGACGAAGACCAGGCCGCAGCCTTGCCCGAGCGCTGCATTCTGCTGAGTCGTGGCTGGGGTCGCCGGACGCGGAGGTGCACGGTTCGGAGCCGGTGGCCGACGCCCGGACGCCCTGTCGATCCTGACCGGTTTTCTCAAAGTCTATCTCCCCCCGGACCGCGATTCCCCCGACGATCCCGACGGTAGACTGCAAGACAGATCCGTTCTGGGCAACAAGTTGCTGTGTGGATTGAAATAAGCGGTCCAGCCGATAGTCTGTCGTTTGACGAGCCTGCGGGAAGGGAGTCGTCCGCAGCCGGGGGGGAAAGGACTTGGGAGACGAAGACGTGCGGCCGCGCTGGGTCCGCGACCTGACGCGTTTTTTGCCGCTCAAGAGCCAGTTCGTGCTGACGGGCAACGTCCGCGACCTGCAGATCCGGGACGTCGGCGGCACCGCGGTGGCCGCCAGCCTCTCGGACGTCCTCGCCGCAACGCTGGGCGACGCCGGCTACTCAGGGGTCGTGCGCTACGATCCCATCGCCGGGTTCACGGTGCTGCCGAGACCCGACGGTTCGCAGGGCGACGCCGATGGAGTGCTGACGAGGCTCGGCCTCACGCCCTCGAACGGCAAGGCACCGGCCGGGCCCGACCTGTTCGGGGCGACGCTCGAGCGCCTCGTCGGGCTGGACGGTCCGCCGGTCGCTCTCGTGGCCGACTTCGCTTCCCGACTCGTCGTCCGTAACGATGCGCTGACGCCGCAGGAGCAGGCGCTGTTCACCCGTGCGTTGGTGCTCGGCCAGTCCGTCGAGCCGCGCCCGGTGGGACCGGATCGCGCGCCGCGCTACAACTGCGTCGTCTGGATCGCCGAACGCGAGGGCGATCTTCCGGACTGGCTCACGATAGACAATCCCCGGTTGCGCCACATCCCGATCGCGCCGCCCGACCGCGCCGCCCGAGGGGCGGTAGCACCGTCGCTGGTGAGGGGCATGCCGGGCGCCCGCGCAGCCGGTCAGGAGGTCGTCGAGGCCGCGGTCGCCGACCTCGTCGACGCAACGGAGGGGATGCTGCTGGTCGACCTGAGTGCGGTAGCGCAGCTTGCGCGCACCGAGGGCGTCGCGGTGCAGGACGTCGCCGAGGCGGTCCGACGCTACAAGGTCGGGGTCACGGAGGACGCGTGGCGTAAGATCGAGCGTGGTCGGATCCGCGACGGCGCGGACATCATCAAGCGACGCGTCGTCGGCCAGGACCACGCCGTCGTGCACATGCTCGACATCGTGAAGCGGGCCGCCACGGGCATCGGCGGTGGTCGCCGCGGCGGTCGCCCGCGCGGCATAGCCTTCCTCGCCGGGCCGACCGGCGTCGGCAAGACCGAACTCGCCAAGACGGTCACCGAGCTCCTGTTCGGCGACGAGAGCGCATACATCCGTTTCGACATGTCCGAGTTCAGCGCGGAGCACGCCGACCAGCGGCTGATCGGCGCACCTCCCGGATACGTCGGTTACGACGCGGGCGGTGAACTCACCAACGCCGTGCGGGAGCGCCCCTTCTCGGTCGTCCTCTTCGACGAGATCGAGAAGGCGCACCCGCGCATCCTCGACAAGTTCCTGCAGATCCTCGACGACGGGGTCCTGACGTCGGGACGTGGCGACAGGGTCTACTTCTCCGAGGCGCTGATCGTCTTCACCTCGAACCTCGGGATCTACTCCACCGCCGCCGACGGCAGCCGCCGCGCCAACGTGACGCCGGACCAGCCGTTCGAGGAGGTGCGCTCGCGCGTCCGCGCGGAGATCGGCAACCACTTCAAACTGGTCCTGAACCGCCCCGAGATCCTCAACCGCTTCGGCGAGAACGTGATCGTGTTCGACTTCATCCGCCCGGCGGTGGCGGAGGAGATCTTCGCGTCGATGGTGCGCTCCGTGCTCGCCGACGCCGAGGCGTCCGGATACCGGGTGACCCTGTCGTCCGCGGCCTGGGACTCGCTCCGGCACCTTTGCACCGCCGACCTCTCGAACGGCGGCCGCGGCATCCGCAACCAGATCGAGGCGCACCTGATCAATCCGCTCGCCCGCGCGCTGTTCGACCGCGAGGAAGAGGCGCCGACCGTGGTGAGCCGAATCGAGACCGGCACGGTCACGACGCTGGTCTTGGAGGACGCGTGACGGAAGTATCCATCTCGAGGCTGCACTTCCCCGTGACGACGCTCGGGCCCGGGCGGCGCGTCGGGCTTTGGTTGCAGGGATGCTCCATCCGCTGCCCGGGCTGCATATCCGTCGACACGTGGGAGCCGGGAATCGGCACCGTGCCCCTGGCCGAGCTTCTCGAGCGCTTGACCGTGCTCGCCGACGGGGCGGACGGACTGACCGTGTCGGGGGGCGAGCCGTTCGACCAGCCTGAGGCGCTGGCGGCCGCGCTAGCGCACTGGCGGTCGGTCTCCGGCACCCCGACGCTCGTCTTCACCGGCCGCGAGCACGGCGACGTGGCTGGCTGGCTGTCGGGCAACCCCGGTCTGGTCGACGCCCTCGTCACGGGGCCCTTCCGTTCCGAGTTGCCGCAGACGCTCGCCTTGCGGGGCAGCGACAACCAGCTGATCCACGTGTTGACCCCGGAAGGTGCCACGGTGCGGTCCTACGACCGCCCGGCCGTGGCCGCCGACCGCCGACTGGACGTCGCGTTCGACGAGCATGGCCACGCCTGGCTGGCCGGCATTCCCGCACGGGGCGAGATGGCCCGGCTGCGACGTGCGCTGGCGTCGGCCGGGCATGTGTCCGTGACGTCCGACATGGTGGGAGCCCATCCGTGATCAGGTTCTGCCCCAACTGCCGGACCGAGCGGTCGCCGAGCGAGACCTTCTGCGAGGGCGAGGTCGACGGCTCCCCGTGCGACTGGCCGCTCTCCTCGCAGCCGCTCCGGCCGGAAGGCTGGCGCCCCGAGCAGCCAGCGTCCGCCGCGCCCGCAGCACCGTCGGCTTCGGTTTGCTTCAACGGCCATCCGGTCGGGCCGGGCGACATCATGTGCCCCGAGTGCGGCGGTGACGTGGCGGCGACGCCGGACCCCGTAACGCCCACTGCCTCCGCGGACGGATCGGACACGGATGCGGTCGCGCCCGAGCCAGGCGCGGCACAGGCCGTCGAGGGCGTCACGGAGACGATCGTCGCCGGCTGGCGGCTCATCAGGCGGCTGCCGACCACCAGCCAGGTGCGCGAGCGCTACGAGGTCGTCCATGCCGAGGATGGTTGCGAGGCCGTGCTCACGCTCTACGCGAACGGGAGCGAGCCGGACACCGAGGTCTACGACGCGCTCCGCGCGCTGGACCGCGACCACGTGCCGGAGATCTACGAGACCGGGCGGTGGGAGGAGCGGGCCTACGAGGTGTCGGAGGACCTGCGCGGCGGCACGTTCGCGGACCTGGGCCTACTGGCCGACGACCACGCCACGATGTCCAGCATCCTGCGCGAGGTCGGCGGCGCGCTCGCCGCCATCGGCGAATGCGGACTGCGCCACCGCGACCTGAGGCCCGGCGCGATCATGGTCCGGCAGCGCGAGCCCTTGGACCTCGTGCTGAGCGGCTTCGGCTCCGCCCGCCTGTCGGAACACGACCTGGACGTCGTCTCGCCGCTCGAGATCACCCGCTACACCGCTCCGGAGGCGGTCGCGGGCGGCGTGGCGGCCGCGAGCGACTGGTGGAGCCTGGGGATGCTCATCCTTGAGCAGGTCACCCGCGGCGAGTGCTTCGCCGGTGCGGACGACCAGACGTTCCTGATCACCGTCCTGACCAACGGCGCGCCGATCCCTGAAGGGCTTGCGCCTTCCGTCGACGCGCTGCTGCGGGGTCTGCTCTCGCTCGACCGTCATGCGCGTTGGCAGTGGGACGAGGTGCAGCGCTGGCTGACGGGGGACATACCCGAGGCGCCGCCGGCGGTTCGGCAGCTTGGTGGTTCCGACGGGGCGCGCTCGATCCGGCTCGCCGGGGTGAGGCACGCGAGTCCGGAGCGGTTCGCGCTCGCGGCTGCCGAGGCCGGCGCCTGGGACGAGGCCCGCTCGATGCTGCTGGGCGGCGAGGTCGCGACCTGGCTCGAGGAGGCCGGCCAGCACGCCGGCTTGCGGACCGAGGTGCGCGCGATCGCCGCGCTCGAGGGTGTCTCGGAGGACATGCGTCTCGCGCTGGCGCTGAAGGCGCTGAACCCGTCGATGCCCTTAGTCGTGCGCGGCGAGATCGTGACGCCGGGCTGGCTGCTCGATCACCCGGAGGAGGGCTACGCGCTCATTACCGGGCCGGTCCCGGACCGGCTGGAGCGCGACGACGACGAGGTGTGGCTCGCGCGCCTCAAGCGGCGCGAGGCGCGCGTCAGGGAACGCGCGCGCCAGCTCGATGTGGAGCTCGACGAAACGCAGCTGCGGGTCACGTCGCTGTCAACCTCGAAGAGCCGGCTGGCGGCGGTGTGGGACGAGCGGCGGCGCGTCCTGCCCGACACCGACCACCCTGGACTGCTGGCCCTAGTCGAGCGGCGCGTCACCGAGGAGAAGGACCTGATCCTCCTGCTGAGCGCCGCGGCCACCCAGTTCCGGGCGGCCGACGCGATCGTCGACGAGGCTGAGGAGACGGCCCGCCGGGCCGGCCTCGCCGAGTTCGACCGGGAGGCGGCGCTCGCCCGGACGGCGGTGTCGAGGCGGGAGCTGCACGCCGAGATCGAGGCGCGTCTGGAGGGCTTCGCGAGGTGCGGCCGCGACCGCATCGACGAATGGGGTGACCAGTTCCGGCTCGAACGCCGTCTGCCTCTTGCAAGGGCGCTTGCCCTGCTGGAGGTCCCCGCCGACGAATGGCGGCAGCCACCGCGTCAGGCCTACGTCGCGACGCTCCTCGACTTCTACGCCCGGCGGATCACGGGAGCCATCATGCGCGGGCCGCTGACGCGGCTCATCGTCGGGAAGACCACTGCTCGGGTCGACCTCGCCGAGCTCGACAGCCCGAGGCGCAGCGCCGCGTCCCTCCTGGACCACGTGCTGCTGCGCAACGAGCAGGTGATCGACGTGGACCCGCACGCGTTCGCCGAGGATCCTCGCGTAGAGCGACGGCTACGCACTCTGCATGGACACGCGACGCTGTATCGACGGGACACGGGCATCGACGGGCTCTATCTCGGCTTCCCATTCCTGGTGATGCAGGAGGCCAACCGCTCGACGCGCCCCCGGATCGCGCCGGTCCTGCTGTGGCCGGTGAAGCTGCACCCGGAGACCGGTTCGCGCGGCCGGGTGACGCTCGCGTTCGACCGCGACCGCGAGGAGGTCCGCCTCAATCCGGCCTTCGAGACGCTGCTCGGCGTCGACGCTGCGCGGCGCTGGCGGGAGGTTGCGGACGAGGTCCTCGGCCGCTCGTCAGCGACTGCTGCCGAGGTGGTCGAGGCGTTCGCCGAACTCGCCGAGATCGCGGGACGGACGCTCGTCCCGCTGCCGTCGAAGGACCTGCGCGTGGCTGCCGGCGAGGACCGGGTCCACTGCTCGGCGGCGCTGTTCCATCTCGGCTTCATGGGACAGGCCGTCATGGAGGACCTCCGCCAGCTGAAGGCCATGCCGCCGGCCGGAAGCAGCCTCGAGACGGCGTTCAGGGTGGGCGAGGAGATCCACCGTGCGGAGGTGCCCCGGGCGCCCGAGCGGGAGCGCTACTTCACGGCCGACAGCGACCCTTCGCAGGAGGCCGCCGTGCTCGAGGCCCGGGCGGGGCGCGGCCTCCTCGTCGAGGGGCCGCCTGGCACCGGCAAGAGCCAGACGATCGTGAACATGGTGGCGGACGCGATCGGAACCGGCCGGAGCCTGCTCGTGGTCTGCCAGAAGCAGGCCGCGCTCGAAGTCGTGCACAAGCGGCTCGAGGCTGCCGGGCTCGGCAACCGCATCGTCATGGTCAACGACGTGAACAAGGATCGGGAACCGGTCATCAGGGCGGTCAGGGAACAGCTCGAGGAGATTTTCCAGCGACCCGGTGGCACGACTGGATGGCGCCAGCAGCGCGAGCAGACCGCGGCGCGCATCGAGGCCCTGGAGCATGACCTGGACGGTCAGCACCGTGCCCTGCACGCGGTGGACGGTCAGACGGGCCTCTCATACCGCCTCGTGCTGGGTGACCTGATCGGCCTCGCCCGTGAGGGGACGACGCCCGCGCTTCCGTCGCTACGTCACACCCTGGCCCCGCTCGACCCCGGCAGGCTCGCCGTGCTCCAGGAGGTCTGCGCGCCGACAGCGAGGCTTTGGCTGCCCGCACGCTACGAGGGCAGTCCGCTCGCGGAAACGCGGCCCTTCGGCACGGATGACGGCAGCGTCGAGACGTTCGAGGAGGATCTGCGCGCCTTCCATCTGGCGGAGACATCGCGCGAGGAGGTCCTGGAGCGAACGCCGGACGCGCTCGCGATTGACGATCCGGAACCGTATCGCGCGTGGTCCGCGGCGAACGGCAGGACGCTGCTCGACCTCGACGACGGGCAGAGGGAGCGCCTCGCGCGCTGGCTGGACCGGTTCGCCGGGGCGGCCGACCGCACCCCCGGGACCACGGCGGCGCAGGCCGAGATCGGCGAACTCGAGCGCTCGCTTCTCTCAGTCCCGACGGACGACGCGCCGACCGACGCCGTGGAAGTGGCGCGGGCGATGGACGACGCGGAATTGGTGGAGTGGCTGACCGTCTCCGACCGCCTCCTGCGACGGCCGACGCTGCTCGAGAGGCTTTCGCCCGGGCGCTGGATGGCGGCCTGGCGGCGTCGCGGCCTGATGAAGCGCGAAGGGCTGACGGACCGGTCCGCGCTGGGAGCGGCGCTTCATCGCGAGACGTCTCTCCGGCCGCTCCGTTCGCGCCTGATCACGGTGACCACCGAGGTCGGCGAGCCGTCCGGTCAACTCGCACCGCTGCGCGTCCCCGAACTCCTGACGCACGCCCGCGCGCTCCGGCGGGAGCTCGACGCGACGGAGGCGCTCGTCGCGCGGATCGAGGCCTATCCCGAGCCGCGCACTGCCACCGCGATGGCGCGGGCGGCCACCCGCGGCGCCGTCGAGGATCTGATGGAGGGCATAGACCAGGGTCTCGCGCGGCACGCCGCCCGCGTCGCGTCGCGGGAGGCACTGGAGCGCGTGCGGCCCTGGATGGAGGACGGGTGGATCGAGGCCCGGCAGGAAGCAATCGCGGCGAATGCGCCCGGCAGCGCCGCGGTCGAGCCGGTCCTCAAGGAGCTTCCCGCCACCGCCGCATACCAGCGCTTCCGCGCGAGGGTGCCGCAGCTCGGCGACGAGGCGATGGCGGTCTTCGCCCAGCTGGCGAGAATCCGTGACAAGCTGGAGCAGCTGCCTCGCGCCGAGCTCGAGCCGACGGTCCGCCGCATCATGGGCTTGGAGGCGCGGCTGGCGTGGAAGGCGCGCATGGAGGCTGCAGACCCGACACTCATGCTCGAGGCCGACGAGCTCGAGGCCAAGGCCGCGTCGCTGAAGACGGCCGACAGGGAGATGCGGAGCCTCAACCGCCGGCTGCTGGTCGACGGTCTGGATGCGAGCCGCCTTCGGCCCCTGCGCGAGTGGGAGGACATCACCAGGCTCCGCGGCGTCCGCGCGCGCCGGCTGCGCGAGTTCGTCGAGAAGGGCGCCGATCTCGGCCTGATAAGGCTGCGACCGGTCTGGCTCGTCAACCCGGACGTCGCGAGCCGCCTCCTTCCGCTCCGGAAGGCCCTATTCGACACCGTCATCTTCGACGAGGCTTCGCAGATGCCGGTCGAGTATGCGCTGCCGACGCTCTACCGCAGCGGCGCCATGGTCGTGAGCGGCGACGAGAAGCAGATGCCGCCGACGGCCTTCTTCTCCAGCCGGGTGGAGAGCGACGAGGCCGAGGTCTTCGAGGGTCAGGCGGCCGAGGAGGACGTGCCCGAGGATCAGCGGGAGGCCGTCGAGGAGACCTGGAACCGCCGCGAGATCAAGGACTGCCCCGACCTTCTGCAGCTGGCCAAGACGGTGCTGCCGTCCACGACCCTGCAGATCCACTACCGGTCCGCCTACCGCGAGCTGATCCAGTTCTCGAACGCCTCCTTCTACGTCAACCGGCTCAGCGTCCCGGCGCGCCATCCGGCCGATGAGATCCGGCGCAAGCGGCCCGTCGAGATGATCCGCGTGGACGGGACATACGTCGACCAGACCAACCCCGAGGAGGCCGAGCGCGTCGCCGACGTCCTGCGGGACATCTGGGCCGAAGCGGGAGCCACCCCGCCGACGATCGGCGTGGTCACGTTCAACCGCAAGCAGGCGGACCTGATCGAGGAGGTGCTCGAGGATCGCGCGGAACATGACGCGGCATTCCGCACTGCGCTGACCCGCGAGCGCGAGCGCGTTGAGGGCGGCGAGGACATGGGCCTCTTCGTCAAGAACGTGGAGAACGTCCAGGGCGACGAGCGCGACGTCATCGTCTTCTCCTCGACCTTCGGGCGCAACGCGCAGGGGACGTTCCGGCGCTCCTTCGGCGTGCTGGGGCAGACCGGCGGGGAGCGGCGGCTCAACGTGGCCGTCACGCGTGCCCGCCAGAAGGTCGTCCTCCTCACCTCGATGCCGATCCCGCTGATCTCCGACCTGCTCTCGACACGACGGCAGGCGGCCAGCCCGCGCGACTTCCTCCAGGCGTATTTCGAGTATGCGCGTGCGCTGTCGGACGGCGACCTCGACGCCGCCGAGGCGCTGCTCTCGCGGCTGACGCCAGAGCAACGCCGCCAGCGCGGGCGTGACGCAGCCGACGACGGGCTCGAGGCGGCGGTGGCCGACGAGATCCGCTCGCTCGGCTGGGAGCCCGCGTCGGTAGGCGACGACGGCGCGTTCGGCCTCGACTTCGCGATCGAGGACCCGCGCACCGGCCTCTACGGCATCGGCATCGAGTGCGACGCGCCAAGGCATCCTCTGCTCGAGAGCGCGCGGGCGCGGGAGATGTGGCGGCCGGACGTGCTCCGGCGCTCGATCCCGTCGATCCACCGCGTGTCC